>NZ_JBBOOK010000001.1:1895263-2211140 GCF_038003045.1 Sporosarcina sp. FSL W7-1349 | reverse complement strand
TCAAGAAAACTTTTGTACCGTCCGAATAAATGACTGTAAACTATATAGGAAGAGGTAGTGACAGTGAGCCCTGTTGCTTGAAGTGCAGGCGCTCGACTCCTGCGGGAAAAGCGTTGGCTGAAGACCCCGGAGGGCGCAAAGCGACCGAGGAGGCTGAAGCGACGCCCGCGGAAAGCGAGCGCCGGAACGGAAAGCAATAGCCAGTTCGAAAGTGCGCTTTTCATTCATCCTATATAGTCATAAAAAACGATAAGGTGGTGAATTGCCAGTGGCATCATTACGCGATATAGAAACTCGTATTAAATCGACGAAGAAGACAAGCCAGATCACGAAAGCGATGCAAATGGTTTCCGCTTCGAAACTGACGCGTGCCGAGCAGAACGCAAAAGCGTTCGTCCCATACATGGAGAAAATCCAGGAAGTGGTGGGCTCCATCGCGGCAGGAACAAGCGACTCCGGCCACCCGATGTTGACATCGCGACCTGTCAAAAAGACAGGATATGTCGTCATCACATCGGACCGTGGACTTGTAGGAGGTTATAACGCTAACATCCTCCGGGTTGCGAGACGTGCCATCGAATCTCGTCACAAGTCGAAAGACGAAGTGATGATCATCGCGATCGGTCGAAAAGGGTTTGAATTCTTCAATCGGATGGGCTTCAATGTCGTTGAAAGTCTCATCGGCTTGTCCGACCATCCTACATTCGGGGAAATCAAAGACATCGCGAACCGTGCTGTTGGCATGTTCACAGAGGGCGTATACGATGAAGTGTACTTGTACTACAATCACTTCGTCTCCGCCATCTCAAGCGAAGCGACTGAAAAGAAATTGCTTCCGCTCACAGATATCACATCGGCACCGGCTGCGTCCTATGAGTTCGAACCATCAGGAGAAGCAATCCTGGAAGTTCTACTCCCGCAGTATGCGGAAAGTCTCATATTCGGCGCGGTGCTCGATGGAAAAGCGAGCGAACATGCTTCCAGTATGACAGCGATGCAAACTGCTACAGATAATGCTTCTGAGTTAATAGATTCTTTAACACTTTCATTCAACCGTGCCCGACAAGCCGCGATCACGCAAGAAATTACGGAAATCGTCGGCGGTGTCGCCGCTCTCGAGTAAGGGCGGACCAGGCAGGGAAACGAGTAAGACAGGAGGGAAAAGCATGAATAAAGGACAAATTCTTCAAGTTATGGGTCCGGTTGTCGACGTCAAGTTTGACGGCGGAAACCTGCCGGATATCTATAACGCATTGAAGGTCCAAATCCAACGTGCGAATGCGGAAGCTGAAACGTTGACATTGGAAGTCGCATTGCACCTTGGTGACGACTCCGTCCGTACGATTGCGATGTCATCGACAGACGGCCTACAACGCGGTGCGGAAGTTCTAGATACAGGTGCTGCTATTTCGGTTCCAGTAGGTGATGTGACACTAGGACGTGTATTCAACGTACTAGGGGAAATCATTGACTTGGGAGAGGAGATCCCGGCTTCCGAGCAACGTGATCCGATCCACCGTTCTGCACCAACTTTCGAAAACCTTTCAACAGAAGTTGAAATTCTCGAAACAGGTATTAAAGTAGTTGACTTGCTTGCACCGTACATCAAGGGTGGTAAAATCGGCCTCTTCGGTGGTGCGGGTGTAGGGAAAACCGTTCTAATCCAAGAATTGATCAACAACATCGCGCAAGAACACGGCGGTATCTCCGTATTCGCAGGTGTTGGGGAACGTACACGTGAAGGAAACGACTTGTACCATGAAATGACGGACTCCGGCGTTATCAATAAAACGGCGATGGTCTTCGGTCAGATGAACGAACCACCGGGTGCGCGGATGCGTGTAGCACTTACCGGTTTGACAATGGCTGAATACTTCCGTGACGAGCAAGGGCAAGACGTTCTTCTCTTCATCGATAACATCTTCCGTTTCACACAAGCAGGTTCCGAGGTATCGGCACTTCTTGGCCGTATGCCATCAGCGGTTGGTTACCAGCCGACACTTGCTACAGAAATGGGTCAATTGCAAGAGCGGATCACATCGACGAACGTCGGTTCCGTTACTTCAATCCAAGCAATCTACGTACCAGCGGATGACTATACGGACCCGGCTCCGGCTACGACATTCGCCCACTTGGATGCAACAACAAACTTGGAACGTAAATTATCGGAAATGGGTATCTATCCAGCGGTTGACCCGTTGGCGTCCACTTCTCGTGCACTTAGCCCTGAAATCGTAGGGGAAGAGCACTATGAAGTTGCACGTCAAGTACAGTCGACGCTACAGCGGTACCGTGAACTTCAAGATATCATCGCGATCCTTGGTATGGACGAATTGAGTGAAGAAGACAAGCTAGTCGTTGGACGCGCACGCCGTATCCAGTTCTTCCTATCTCAAAACTTCCACGTGGCTGAGCAATTCACAGGCCAAGCGGGATCCTACGTGCCAGTTGCTGAAACGATCAAAGGATTCAAAGAAATCCTGGATGGCCGTTACGACCATCTTCCAGAAGACGCGTTCCGCCTAGTCGGCCGCATCGAGGAAGTCATCGAGAAAGCAAAAGGCATGGGTGTCGAAGTCTAATCTTCAGATAAAAATCTTTATAAGCCTCCGGCAGAACTTACCCTGGATCATGCGATGACTGAATGTGCTGCGCTATTCATAGGCGTGGGACACGCGGATGACAGTCGGAAGACTGGAGAACGCGGAAACCGGGCCTCGCCATGATCCGGGGATGCTGTTTTCTGCACCGGAAGTGATGCGGCAATCGCGATACCCCGGAGGCGTTCGATTAAAGGGACCAGGAGGAAAAAAAATGAAGACCATGAAAGTCAATATCGTCACTCCCGACGGCCCTGTCTGTGAAACTGAGGCGGACATGATCATCGCAGCCGCCGAATCGGGCGAAATTGGGATTCTTCCCGGCCACATCGCTATGGTGGCACCGCTTCAAATCGGTGATCTTCGTCTGAAAAAAGACGGTGCGACAGAACATGTTGCCGTACACGGCGGTTTTATCGAAGTCCGTCCGGACGTTGTCACCGTATTAGCCCAAAGTGCAGAAATGGCAGCCACAATCGATTTAGCACGTGCGAAAGCCGCAGCTAAACGGGCAGAAGAAAAATTGCGGGCTCAATCGGATGAGAAAGAACACCAGATAATGGAATACGCTTTGCAACGTGCCATTACCCGGATCAAAGTGTACGAAACGAGATTATAAGCCGATCCTCATTCAGCAAAGACCCGAGTCTTTATGGGTCGAGAGATGAATGCGGAGTGTCTTTTCTTTCACCAAGGCGGACAGGGGATGCACATCTTCTGCCCGTCTTTTAACTTTTGTTTGGCAGGCTACATAAAAGATACAGTCTCCGAATTACAGGACATAGGAATGCCCACGTTGCCAAAGAAGGGGCAACGGGATTCATCAGGGCAGTGCTCTTCTTTTTGAAACGGGACGTCTAAAGTCGGCTGGCGGATGTTAGGAAGGAAGTCTTAGAAGTGTCTCTGCAAAGAATACGGCAAATTGCTCTCTTTGTGAGACGAAAGTGATGCCTTTATTTTTGCAAAGGGCGTAGAAATATGGAAAAGTGAACCCTTTGTTGCTCGATTAGCACTACATGTAGACTTCAAGCTCGACGAATTACGCCGGGGCGTATTTGTTTTGTGAAAAAAGCGGAAGGACGTGAGGAGATGCTCGGATATCATCCCATTTTGGTGATTGCCTCACATATTTTCTTCATCGGTGTTTCATTTTTTGCGTTGCAAGCGGTGATGCCGGAGAAGATTATCCGGAAAAACCGGGTTTTGCAAGCGCAGCTTTTATTCATTTTGATCAGCATTTCCATCGGTTGGGCCGTATCAAATTTCTTTTTGGAGATATCCTATTGGTCAAGACGTATTCCATTCTTATTTGAATGAAGGAACGGGTACTTCCGCTCGGCATGGCATCGCCGCACATATGAAAGGCCTGTCCGTATGTGGGGCGATGGTATGTAGGCACGGTAGGATTTCAAGAGGTTTTTTTTTCTAACAGCGGGGAAAGAAAGGAACAGAGAAGCTGCCCACTCCGAACGATGACACAAATCGTCAAATGTGTACATATTATAGACTATTCGGAAGTCACATGGAAAATAGCCCGGAGGCAGCTTGTTTAATTAGCCAGGGCACTGTAAAATAGTATGTGTTTTTATGCTTAAAATCATGACAAAAATATCGAAATAAATGACGGCATCATGTCTAGGTACAACACTGGAGTCGGAGGGGCTTATTTTGGATAAAATTATTATAACAGGCGGGCGAGTACTGAAAGGCAACGTTCGGGTCGAAGGAGCAAAAAACGCAGTATTGCCTATTCTTGCAGCAGCTTTGCTTGCCACAAAAGGCACGAATATTATTCGCGACGTCCCGGATCTGTCGGACGTGGGCACAATCAACGAAGTGTTGAAAAGCTTGCATGCACAGGTGGAATATTCCCCGGAATATGGGGAAGTTCGAATCGACTCGTCCGGACAATTATCGACAGAGGCACAGTTCGAATATGTCCGGAAAATGCGTGCTTCCATCTTGGTGATGGGCCCATTGCTCGCACGTCACGGCTTTGCCAGAGTCGCTCTGCCAGGAGGATGCGCCATCGGGTCACGCCCGATCGATCAGCATTTGAAGGGCTTTGAAGCGATGGGTGCGGAGATTACATTCGGTCATGGACATGTCGAAGCGAAAGCGGAACATGGGTTGAAAGGCGCGAAAATTTATTTGGACTTCCCGAGTGTGGGAGCCACCGAAAATATTATGACAGCCGCCGCATTGGCGGAAGGCACGACCATTATCGAAAATGCGGCGAAAGAGCCGGAAATTGTCGATTTGGCGAACTTCATAAATGAAATGGGTGGCAGAGTCGTCGGTGCGGGAACGGATTCAATCCGAATCGAAGGCGTTACGGAATTATATGGCACAACTCATCATATTATACCTGACCGGATTGAAACCGGGACCTTCATGGTAGCCGCAGCGATCACGGGGGGCGATATCATCATCGAGAACGCCGTCCCGGAACATAATGCAGCTCTTATTTCCAAGATGGGTGAGATGGGCGTCAGCATTACAGAACTCGAGGAAGGCATCCGAGTGAAAGCGACACATCCATTGAAAGCAGTCGATCTGAAAACAATGCCGCATCCCGGGTTCCCGACAGATATGCAATCCCAGATGATGGCGCTTATGCTGACATCGGAAGGAACAGGCGTCCTCACTGAAACGGTATTCGAAAACCGCTTCATGCACGTAGAGGAATTCCGACGGATGAATGCGAACGTCAAGATTGAAGGACGCTCCGTGATTGTTATGGGGCCATCCAAGCTACAAGGGGCGGAAGTCGCCGCAACCGACTTGCGTGCCGCTGCATCCTTAATCTTGGCAGGACTCGTCGCAGAAGGCGTCACACGCGTCACAGAACTCGAACACCTCGATCGCGGCTACGTCAACTTCCACGGCAAACTCGCCGCCCTCGGAGCGGATATCATTCGCATCTCCGAAACGTCCGAGGAAAAAGCAAAACAATTCGCTTAAAAAAGCCGCCGACTGCGGCTTTTTTTCTGTTTTTAATAAAGCACTGGCGTCCGGCGCGCTCATAATCCATCGTCGTATAACGTACAAACAGCCACAACTTCGAAATGGTCTCCGTTCAACACTTCTATATTAAACCTCGCAAGATCCCGCCTAATCTTGGAAGCTTTCAACGTTTCTGCTTTACTTTCCAACGTATTTCTCAAACCTCACAACGCTCCCACTCCGCCTCTTAATGTAAACTCTAAATCTCTCAACGCATCCGCCATACATCTCAAAGCTTTCGTTCAGCCTCCCAACATAAATTCCAAACCCCACAACGCGTCCAGCCCACCTCCCAACAAAATCCCCAAACCTCTCAACATTCCTGCCCTCTCCATAACGCAATCTCCCCCCCTAAAATGTAATAATCTCACCCATCACCTCATACACTTCACCATGGACAAACTACTCACCGTTTTTTTCATAATTCTACTATTTTTCATCCCCATCCTATTGAAACAGCCGTTGCCGACGAAAAATCTAACGGAGGAGTTGCACGAAGAGTTATGTCCCGTCGTAATCCGGGTGGAAGGCATTGAGGAGCCGATTCCATTGGAAGAGTATGTAGTGGGCGTTGTGGCGGCGGAGATGCCGGCAACATTCCATCCTGAGGCGTTGGAGGCGCAGGCAATTGCCGCCCGGACGTATGCCTTGCGCTCGACTGACAGCGGGAAGAAGTCGATTGCAGCCGATGTGTCTGCCCAAGTGTATGCGACGGAAGCGGACCGAAAAGAACGTTGGAAGAAAGAGTTCAAGCGCAATGAAAAGAAGGTACGCAGTGCGGTCGAAGCGACAGCGGGGGAAATCGTCAAATATGAAGATCAACTAATTTCCGCCATGTTCTTCTCCACATCGAACGGCAAGACGGAAGCTGCGAAAAACTTCAGCGGGAACGACATCCCCTATTTACAGAGTGTCGAGAGCGCGGGGGAGGAACAAGTCGCACCCCAAGTGGAACGCCAAATCGAGATGTCGCTGGCTGACTGGAACCGGGCGATGGGCAATCAATGGAATGCCGATCATTTTCGCTCCCTTCAGCTCGTCCGGAATCCGACCGGCCGCGTCCAGAAAGCGGTCACCACCGGTTATGAAACGAGTGGCAGGGAGATGCGGGATTTGCTTGGACTGGCTTCGACCGATTTTGATATCGCTTTTGATGTGACGAATGAAATCGTCCATGTCACCACGACAGGGTACGGCCATGGAGTAGGGATGAGCCAATACGGCGCAGAAGCTTACGCGCAGAAAGGATGGAATGCGGAAAAGATTCTCCAACACTATTACACCGGGACCGAAATAAAAAAATTCAACTTAGATGATTCCGAGTGTTTAAAAACTCCTTCACTTGCAAATAATAGCAAGTGAGGTGATGACAATGCGAGAAGAAAAACCGAAATCCCCTTCTCAAATGAACAAAGGTTCAAAGAAAAACAATTGGTTCTGGCCTGTCCTGTATTCAGCCATCGCGGTTGTCTTCGTCGGTATGATCTGGGGGTATAACGCATTCATGAAAAGCGATTCCTCTGAACAAGCCGATATGGCAGGCAAAGATCCGAGCGATTCCGTCGTAGTAGAGACAAACGCAGGAAACGAGACGTTGAAATACCCATTCGCCGAAACATTACTCGATGATGCAGTTATTCTACATGAATATTATGATGCCGGCGCGAGTGAGGAAATGCGGGAGAGCGCACTGCTCGTCTTCGATCAGAAATATGTGACGAATACGGGTGTCTGCATCTCGGTAGGAGGCGAACCGTTTGAAGTGGTCGCCGCCATGAGTGGAAAAGTGAAGGAAGTCATCGACGATCCGTTCAAGGGAAGTGAAGTGACAATCACTCACGCGGATGGCAAGGAAACGACGTATGGTTCCTTGACAGGCGTCATGGTCAAACCGGATGAGGAAGTCGTGCAAGGACAAGCCATCGCAACTGCCACGGAAAATGAGTGGAACCCGGAAGCGGGCATCTACTTGCATTTCGAAGTGAAAGAAGACGGCGTCACAAAAAATCCGCGTACTTATCTCGGATTCCAATAAGATTCCTTGAAGCCATTCCAATGAAACTGGAGTGGCTTTTTCTTTTTCCATAGAATATCTCCCGCGACCCTCCAGAAATCCCGTCATTTCCGCATACCTGCCGCATTTGCCGCATAAGATGAAGGAAGATACGGAGCTGACAGGAAAGGAAGAGGGCGTGCACGAGCAAATACGGAGGCGATGCGTGCGCCTCGGCAACATGTTGCTGGAAACGGGACTTACAGTGCGGGCGCTGGCGAAAGCGACGGGGTATTCCAAGAGCACAGTCCATAAAGATCTCACGGACCGCTTACCCAACGTCGACCTGGCCTTATCGGAGGAAGTCGCCAAAATATTGGCCTACCATAAGTCTGTCAGACATCTACGCGGCGGCGAGGCGACACGCATCAAATGGATGAATGAAACGAAGAAGATCGGCGATGAATAGGAAAAAAGGACGTGTCGTGAACAATGCCGACCGTCCTTTTACTTTGGAAGTAAAGTGTAAGAGAATATCCAAAATATTTCATGGTTCCTGGTACCAAAGTATGTTCACTACCGGATAACTATGGTAAAATTATAAGTTAGGAGAGTACATATACGGGAATTTCGGAAGGGGAAAATTGAGGAATGTTTTCAAAAGATATCGGGATAGACCTTGGCACAGCCAATGTCCTGATTCATGTAAAAGGAAAAGGGATCGTATTGAATGAACCCTCGGTCGTAGCCGTAGATAAAAAGACAAATAAAGTGCTGGCCGTGGGCGAAGAAGCGAGACAGATGGTTGGGCGGACACCGGGGAATATCATTGCCATCCGGCCGATGAAAGACGGAGTCATTGCGGATTTTGACGTGACAGAGGCGATGCTTCGCCATTTTATTAATAAATTGAATGTCAAAGGGTTTTTATCCAAGCCTCGCATCCTCATTTGTTGTCCGACCAATATTACGAGTGTCGAGCAGAAGGCAATCCGGCAAGCCGCGGAAAAATCGGGCGGCAAACAGATCTATCTCGAAGAGGAACCAAAAGTGTCGGCAGTCGGCGCAGGAATGGACATTTTCCAGCCGAGCGGCAATATGGTCATCGATATCGGAGGCGGTACGACCGACGTGGCCGTTCTGTCAATGGGCGATATCGTAACCTCGCAGTCTATTAAAGTAGCAGGAGATACATTTGATACGGATATTACGAATTATATTAAAAAAGAGTACAAACTGCTGATTGGGGAACGGACAGCTGAAGATATCAAAATCAATGTCGGCACTGTGTTCCCAGGCGGCCGGAAGGAAGAAATCGATATCCGCGGACGTGATCTCGTTACGGGGCTGCCCCGCACGATCACCGTCAATTCGCAGGAGATCGGGGAAGCTCTCAAGGAATCGATTTATTTGATCGTCCAAGCGGCTAAAAATGTTTTAGAGAAGACACCGCCTGAACTGTCAGCGGATACGATCGACCGGGGGATTTTCCTGACAGGCGGCGGCGCCTTGTTGCACGGGATTGACCAGTTGCTTGCGGAAGAGTTGAAGGTCCCGGTGTTCATTGCCGAAAGTCCATTGGATTGTGTCGCGATCGGAACCGGGGTTTTATTAGAAAATATGGGTAAAGCATCGATGGTGTAAACTAGAGATTGAAATGAATAGAGTTATGCCGAAAATAAGTATAAGGAGGTCAGGCTTATGTTTCGCGGATTTTATACAGTCGGATCAGGGATGATCGCCCAGCAACGGAAGACGGAGTTGCTGGCGAATAATATTGCCAATGCGAATACACCGGGGTTCAAGGCGGACCAGTCCGTCATCCGTTCCTTCCCGGAAATGTTCATGTCAAGTATTGAGACGGCCCGGATCCCGACGAAGAACGGATTTCAAATGAAAGGCCTCTCGCCAGTCGGCCCGATTTCGACGGGTGTCTATATGCAGGAAACCCTTCCGCTGTTTACCCAAGGGCAATTGCGGGAAACGGGGTTGAATACGGATGTGGCCTTGATCGATGGGCTGCTGCCACCAGATGAGGAAACGGGGATCCAAGGTGCGATCTTCTTCCGGTTAGAAAATGAAGGCGGCACGGAACATTATACGAAAAACGGCAACTTTGCACTCGATCCGAACGGTTTTCTGACGCATCCGGCGGGTTATTATGTGTTGGATGAAAACGGCCAGCGCATCGAATTGCAAAATGATGATTTCCACATCACGAGTGAAGGTGTTATCATGGATGGGGACAACGAAGTGGCGACACTCGGTGTTTCATTTGCCCAGCGTCCTGATACGCTTATGAAACTTGGCAACGGGACATTCGTCCAAGAAGGTGGAGGCGATCTGCCGGCTGCAGCTGGCGTCGCAGGCGTCACTTACTCGATGCAGCAACGGTATTTGGAAGCTTCCAACGTGGATGCAGCCCGGGCGATGACCGACATGCTCACCGCTTATCGCGCGTTCGAGGCAAATCAAAAGATCTTGCAAGCATACGACCGAAGCATGGAAAAGACTGTGACGGAAGTCGGACGAGTCACGTGAATTCTCTCTTAAGTGAAAGGGGCCAACACGCATGATCCGCACGATGGCGACAGCGACCAATACGCTCAATCAATTACAACACCAATTTGATATAATCGGCAATAACTTGGCCAATGCGAGCACGCATGGCTATAAATCGAATGAAGCGAGCTTCCATGAGCTCCTTTATCAGCAATTCAACAATGACAAGGCGGACGAGGCACCGCGGCAATCGCCGCTCGGCATTCGCTACGGAACCGGTGCGGTCCTTGGACAAACGCAGATCAATTGGAAGATCGGCTCCTTGCAAATGACGGGCCGGGAACTCGATTTCGCGCTGACGGAACCGAAGCAGCATTTCAATATTCTAATGCCCGGGGAAAACGGCGAGCAGACCGTCTATACGCGGCAAGGGAACTTCTACGTGTCACCGGTGGCAAACGGCCAATTGATGCTCGTGACGGGCGATGGCTACCCGGTTGCGAACAGCGCGGGGCAGCCGATCACGTTTGCCGATAACGTACAAAGCTATAAAGTCCAGCCGGGCGGAGTATTGGAAATGACGTTCACGGACGGAACAGTCGGACAAGCGGAGCTCGGCATCACTGTGATGGAGCGGTCGAACGTCATGACACGCCTATCTGCGACCAATTTCGCCCTTCCGGAAAACTTGGCAGATTTAGGGGTCAATGAAGCAGACATCCTCACCGAGATCCAAGGGGCGGACCGGAACGGAATCGGATTGCAAAACCAGGCACTCGAAGCATCCAACGTCAACTATGAGAAGGAAATGACTGATTTGATTTCCGTCCAGCGTTCCTATCAATTTAATGCACGCACGGTGACGTTGGCGGACCAGATGCTCGGCCTCATCAACGGCATCCGATAATTGCCAGCAGCGAGAATAATACTTTTTTGATGAAAAGCAGCGAAAGTCTGTTACGATAGAGGGGCGGTCCAAGCCATCGAGAGGTTTAGACCGGATGACCCGGATGAAGGGTCTCGGCATAGTCCGGCTACCGGCAGCCAGAGATTAGAGAACTAGGGAGTATCGGATATGACAGATGAAAAACGGTATGGTTCCAATCAGGTCGGTCGGGAGCGGCTGGAAACCGAAGTACCGGCCAAACGATCGTTACGTGCCTCCCGGCATGAACGGAAAAAGAAGGAAGAGACCGGGCAATCGGAGGAAAGCCGGAAATGGGTCCAGATTCGGATCTTGCCGATTTGGCTCCGCATCATCCTGGTCCTCTTGCTATTGGCGGGCGCAGCCATTCTAGGGGCAATGATCGGTTACGGCTATCTCGGAGACGGCCAACCAAGCGAAGTGCTGAAAAAGGAAACATGGACACATATCTTTGATATAATGAACGGAAAAGAGTCGTAAGCGGCTCTTTCATTTTTTACATAACGCACCATCAGGAGGAAATGCTATGCTTACAGCAAGTCAAATACAAGAAATCATCCCGCATCGTTATCCTTTCCTGCTCGTGGATCGGATTCTGGAAATCGAAGAGGGAAAACGGGCGGTTGGCCTCAAAAACGTGACGGTCAATGAAGACTTTTTCAACGGTCATTTCCCAGGCTATCCCGTCATGCCCGGAGTTCTCATCGTGGAAGCGCTTGCACAGGTTGGAGCGGTGGCCATGCTACTAAAAGAGGAAAACAAAGGACGGCTCGCTTTCTTCGCAGGCATCGACAACTGTCGTTTCAAACGGCAAGTGACGCCGGGCGATACATTGCGCCTGGAAGTGGAAATCGTCCGGTTGCGCGGCTCAATTGGTAAGGGGAAAGCGGTAGCGACCGTCGATGGAGAAATTGCGTGCGAAACGGAAATGACATTTGCGCTCGGACCGGCCAGCGGAAACTAAATTTGCAAGGAACTTGAAATTTCGTTACAATGGTCAGTGCAGTGTCGTGCCTACACGGCGACGCACTTTTATAGTAGGAGGGTACAACTGGATGTTCAAAGATTTATCTCCAAATATTAAAAGCAGTATCACCAGATCTATCACACAAACGTTTGAACAATATATGAGCAATATCGAATGGAGCGAGGAACGGTTCAGCATCGATGATTATTTTGCCAGTTGGCGCGAGTACATTACGACAAAAGCGCTCTGGTACAACAAAATTCCCGTTGCGATGAAACAGGATCCTAAATTTCACCAAGACCTGGCCGATCGCATCAATGAAATCATTGAGCGCATCTTGAGTGAACCGCCATCCGAAGAACAGATCGCCACGATTCAAATGATGCAAGAAGAGCTTGGCACCCATTATGAATATGAGTGCAAAGCCGAAGCTTTATACGTGGAAAACTTATTGAAAAATTATATACAAAACCATCGCTGAGCCGGCCGACTGCGCCGCTCCTTTAAATAATAGCAGAAGCATGGATAATTCCCTCTTTTCGAGCCAACCTACAAATATCATACGGTCTGTATGATAAACGGCTTGTGGAAAGGAGGGAATTTTTCATGTTCAAAAAAGTCTTACCGCTCGTTTTCATGTCGGGTCTTGTCCTTGCGGCTTGTAACAACAACGGGGATAACGGAAACAACGACAATAATGGGGCAGTGCCGAACAACAACGAAACGCCGATGGAAAACCTGGAAGACCGGACCCGGGATTGGACACCTGATGTGAACAACAACGGTGTAAACAACAATGGGCAAACCGGGCCTAACCTCGATGGCATCGATAACGGCAATGACAACCGGGTACGTGACGGCATCATAGACGGCACCGATATGAACAACGGGATCGATAACGGCGACACGACCACCACTCCACGTGACAACGTTAACGATGATGACCTGAATAACAACCGGAAAAACAATAACAACATGAACGGTACCAACAACCGCTAACCGCAAGCCGAATTAAAACCGTCCCTCGCCATGGCAAGGGACGGTTTTTTCCTGACTAACTGGGCTTTGTGCACCGCACTCATAACTAGCATCGGCACGCTCATAATTCTGCGTCCGCCGCTCATATCCTATGGGTCGCGCTCATAACGTGTGAATACTCGCTCATATACATGTGGGGCGCGCTTATAGCGAATGGATTCCCGCTCATATCTTGTGCGCCCGCGCCCATACCACATGTGTCTCCGCTGATATGAGATTGGTTAGCGCTCCTAGCGAATGGCGGCTCCCGCTCATAACAGGTGCGCCCGTGCTCATAACGCGTGTATCCTCGCTGATATGAGATTGGTTAGCGCTCCTGCGAAGGTTCCCCGCTCATAACGAGTGCGCCCGCGCCCATAACGCGTGTGTCCCCGCTGATATAAATTTGCTCGTCCTCATAACGTGTGTGTCCACATCCGGAACGCTTACTTATACCCATGCTTTCATAACTAACATTCCACTTCTTAACCCTCACGCATTATCCCCCCTTTTACTTATAGTAAGTATCAGATGTTGAAATACACGAAATTAAATACTTGTCAAGCAATTATAATTAAAACCCTCAAAATTCTATTTTGAGGGAATCTGTTTCAAATATCAAATTTGTTTGATAATCTCAAAGAAGGAGGGAAAAAAATGATCCTTAAAGAAAGAACGATGCCGAAAAACTTAGTAGGCACGGCAGCTTTAATGAGACGTCTTCATCCAGATCATGCAAAATATCAACAAATTCGGGAAAATTATCGGAACACGAAAGCGGGGTTTGGGGGAGAATCGGATTTTGATAAGCATATGAAAGAGTTCAGACCTAATTATCCATATGCTATCCTGCATGACATTTGTCTGAAACAGGACGGAATCTATTTTCAAATGGATTCCATATTAATTACCCCAGCATTTATCGTAATTTTTGAAGTGAAAAATTATGCGGGGAAGATATGGATCAAGTCCAAACCAACCCAATTCATCCGAGAACTACCGTCGGGCGAACGAAAAGTGATGAGTAGTCCCATCGTCGAGCTAGAGCGTAAACAATATTTACTGAACAATTGGCTCGTGCAAAGGAAGATCAATTTGCCCATCAAAACAATTGTGGCTTTCGCATTTACAAATGAATTGATGATGGAGGAAGAGCTGGAAATCAAGATTCTCTTTACTAATGAAGTCCCGAATTATTTAAGGACATTGCCGGTGGAGAATGAAATAATAAGGAGAGAAAAAATTCAAAACTTGGCTATTTCAGTAAGAAAACATCATCAAGAGTATGATCCGTTTCCGATGATTGAAACAATGGGCTTGGCACGGGAGGATATTCTGTTCGGCGTCATCTGCCCATCTTGCGGCTGCCGCCAAATGGAATGGATTCAGAGAAAATGGGGCTGTCCACATTGTAAGCACGCTAGCACAACCTGTCACCATGACGCGCTCGCCGACTGGACTTGCCTTATCAGCAAGCGAATTACAAATAAAGAATTCCGTGAGTTTACATTCTTGAAAAACCCTCATGTTGCCAAGAGGCTCTTACTGCGTTCCGGGCTAACTAAAAGGGGGGAGCGCCGAGGTGCTTATTATGTAATGGAATAAAGCAGGATGCTAAAACGCTTCATAATTTGCAAGCGTTTTAGCATTCATGGTCCAATCTATTGTTCTTATAATTAAAAACTGCGTGTCCTGCGCCCATAATTGTTTGTTCCGCGCTCATAACCCCGGATTTGCGCTCATAGCCGTTTGTTCCCCGCTCATAACTCCGTGCCCGCGCTCATAAACGTTCGTCCCTGCTCATAACCCCGTATCCCGCGCCATAACCCACACACCCATCCCCCCATCCCCACAAAAAAACCGCCCTCTCCAGGCGGCATTCACAACTCTCAACTATTCTTCCTATCTTTTTTCAACCGTGGGCGGGAGCGCATGTCGGATTCGAAGCGGCGGAGCAGGTCGCCGCCGTCGAGGCCTTCGCCAATCAGCTCTTCGAGAAGTTGTTCCGCGTATTGGGAACGGGCTCGTTTTAGTCGGCCTTTCATTAAGACCGAAATATTGTCGCCAATTTTTTTGACTGCTTCGACGGCGACGCGGAAGGCGGCTGGTTCATTTTCCGGGTAAGAAATGACTACTTTGGCTTCCAGCAGCTCGTCGGCGGCTTTCCAGTTTTCGAACGTTTCCTGATATTTTTCGTCGATGAACAGTTCCAACACCCACATATGGTGGCTGTTTTCCTGATTGATGATAATCCCGTCGATCAGCGGAAAATCCTTCATTTGATCGTCGTCCAGGATGCTGACGGACAACATTTTAAACGATTTCATAGTCGCCACCCCTCCTCTTTTTCCATCCAGTATACCACAGCTTCCCAAATAATCGGCAAATGTGCGAAAGTCGAATTGTCTGGGAAAATGAAAAATTTGACGAAGCGCGTCAGAATAAGGAAAATCCATCTACCTCTCCAGATAGCTCAATCCAAATCCCCGTTTTGTTCGCGAAAAACGGGGCAAAACGCCATTTTGGGACTTTGCCAGAACAAAGCTCCGCCGCGTATGATGAAACCAATCACAAAGAAAGGAGGGACCTACTTGAACCAGGTTGCACTCGTGGGGCGCCTTACGAAAGATCCCATGCTCCGGAAATTCGCGGAGGGACGGCTGCAGACAAGTTTTGTATTGGCCATCAATCGCAATTTTAAGAATCAAAAAGGCGAGGTGGACACGGACTTTGTCTTATGCACCGTGTGGGGAAGGACGGCGGAAAATACGGCGAAGCATTGCGGAAAAGGATCTTTGATCGGCGTAGGCGGACGGATCCAGTCGCGGACATACGAGCGGGCGGATGGGAAACGCGTGTATGTCACAGAAGTGATTGCCGATGATATCCGTTTTTTGGCGACGAAAAATCGGACTCATGACAACCTGTATGGTGAACCGGATGCCAACGAAGCGTCTTCATCAGCGGATGAGGGGGCGACGGAACATTTCCAATTGCCGGAAAAGGAAATGGAAGGACTACCGATTTTCTGATCGTCGTCCAAGATACATAGCGTCGGCGGAAAATCGCAAGAAAGGAGAAGAGGGGGCCGGTCTGCAAGCCGGAAATGGTTGACACAACTGAAAAATGGAATGAGAAATTTAAAGGATGGGCTTTCGCCGGGGTGGGATCCGGCGAGCCGAATAAACACATGCCGTGGACTGTGATCATCAGGGGGTCCGACACACGGTGTATCAGGGTGAGAGAACAGCTTATATCAAAGAGGGGCGGTAACTCCGCCAACAAAAAGCCGGACAGCCAGGCGGGGGAGACTGCTTTCCCCGCCAGCGTATCCGGCGTCATATGGAAGGGTGTGTCAAATGCGTACTATCGAAAAAGAAGTTCTACGGATGGAACTGCAAATCGGGCAATTGATCAACATCATCGCAAACCTCAATGAACGAATCGGCTACTTGGAGGAAGACAAACGGAAAGGCAGGACAGCCACTGTACATAAAATTCCGCTCGCCCGCCGTCACTGATCGAACGACAGCAAATCCTCCAACTCGGTATCCGAAAGCTCAGTCAACCATTGGCTCGATTGGATCAGTTCTGCGGAAAGTTCCGCTTTCTCAGCGAGCATCTTATCAATTTTCTCCTCGATTGTCCCGATGGTCACAAATTTATGGACATGGACGAACTTCGTCTGTCCGATCCGGTATGCCCGGTCGGTTGCCTGGTTCTCGACAGCCGGATTCCACCAACGGTCCGCATGGAGGACGTGGTTCGCCCGTGTCAAATTCAAGCCGGTCCCCCCTGCCTTCAATGACAAGATGAAGACAGGGAACTCGCCGTTCTGGAAGGCCGCAACGAGATGATCCCGCTGCCCTTTCGGCATGCTGCCCGTTAGAAACGGTACGTCGATGCCGTGCAACTCCGACAAACTTTGGCGGATCAGCTGCCCCATGCCGATGTATTGCGTGAAAATGAGACATTGTTCGCCATTTCCCGCAATATCGGCGGCCATCGTGACGATCCGTTCGAGCTTATCTGACCTAGCAAGGAGCTGTTCCGCCGGGGCGGCAGGTTCTTTTAGGAACAGAGCGGGATGATTGCATAATTGCTTGAGCCGGCTGAGCATTTTCAAGATCAGTCCTTTTTTCTCGAAACCGGTCAGTGTCTGCAATTTGAACTTCGTCTCTTCAAGGAAGCTCTCGTATAAGGCGGCCTGCTCGGCAGTCAGCGGGCAATATTCGTTCTGTTCAAGCTTCTTCGGTAAATTTAGCTGCAATTCGGGGTCGTTTTTCGTCCGTCGCAATAAAAACGGTCGGATCTTCGCACGCAGTTTCCGTTTATCCAATTCGGAATCATCCCGCTCAATCGGAATGCTAAAATTGTCCGTGAACTTGCGGAAACTCCCGAAATACCCTTTATGGATGAAATCAAAAATGGCCCACAACTCGGACAACCGGTTCTCGATCGGTGTCCCGGTCAAAGCGATATGATGTCGCCCGTGGAGCTTGCGGATCATCCTTGATTGCTTCGTCTGCATGTTTTTTATGTTCTGGGCTTCGTCGAGCGTGATGCTGGCAAACTCGATGTCGGCAAGCATTTCTCCGTCCTGGGAAGCCGTTCCGAACGTCGTCAGTACGACATCCGGTTTTATCGTTTCCAATAGAGCCTTGAAATTCTCCTCTTTCGCACGGGAAGGTCCGTAATGCGTATGGACGGAAAGGGAAGGAGCAAACCGCTCAATCTCTTTCTGCCAGTTCCCCAGCACGCTCGTCGGGCAGACAATCAATGACGGGGAATCCGCAATCCGCTTCCGATGGACATTCAGCAAATAGGCGATAAGCTGGACCGTCTTTCCAAGTCCCATATCATCCGCAAGGCAGGCCCCGAATTGATTGGCACGCATGAAGACAAGCCAGTTATAGCCATCGACCTGGTACGGACGAAGATCCGTCTGCAAGTCCTCGGGAATACCCGCTTCAGGCAACCCTTTCTTATCGGAGAGCATCTCCATATAATGGCGCAGCGATTTCTCCATCGTGAAAGCGAAAAGGGGATCGTCCGAAAGGTCTTCGTCTTCCATGGGGACAATCTCCTCCGGCACATCCTGGAACAGCAGATCCTTCACGGTCCATTCGCCGGCATCCGCCCGGTCCATCAATTCCCGAATTTTCTGGAGCCACTGAGGGTCGATATGGAACCATTCGTCACCCGAACGGATATACTCCCGGTTTTCGTCGACGAGCTTGCGGAAGGTTTCCCGGTCGATTTCCCGATCAGCGAGTGAGAAACTCCAATCGAAGGACAGCACTTCATCAAGGCCCGTTGCCGACTTAAACGAAGTGACGCCCGCGTTCGTCCGGATCCGCATTTTCGATTCGGTCACCGATTTCAACCAAGCCGGAAGGATAACCGGGAATCCGAACGTCTGAAAGAGCGGCAAATCGTTTTGAATGAACAGCCGGACATCGCTATCCGCCATTTCGAAGGAGAGGAATCGATCACCGGGCAAGATGTCCACCGAACTGAGGAAAGACGCCATTTCAGACTGCCTTTTTAAAATATCCTCCGCAAATGGCTTCCATTTCGCCGGCAGGGCGTCCCCGATGGCCGCATCTTTCTTGCGGACTGCGGGTACCCAGTGCGATCCCCTTTCGCTCACAAGGACGGTTTCAAGCAACCATTCGGAGTCCGTATCCATCTCCGGTTCGGTCAAACGGAAGGCGACGCGGACCGACATATCTTCAGGTGATTCATCGGGCCAGCCGTACGTCTGCAAATGGGGCAGCAAGGTGGCCAGCTGCTCGGGATGAATGCCAAGGTCCGTCAATTTGCTATCGACTGCGAGCACAAGGAGGGTGGCCGCTTCATCCGATACACCGTCACGGAACCGGAGTTTGCCGTCTTCCAGCTCCGCGTGGGCCCACACATCGCCATCCGACCAGGCAGTGGCTGCTTCGCGGATGGCTTTGAGAAGGCGGCTGTTACTTTCGGTCATCCCTTCCACCGTCACAAACGGGTGCATGCGGGAAAAAATCGAAAGCAGCTGATCCGGTCGGAGCTTGACCGCATTCTCCGTCACGTCGACAAGCAGACCGAACAAGGACTGCTCTTGATTAAAGAACAAATAGGAAGCGAGTTGATCGGGAGCTATCCGGACACCATCCGGATCTTCTGCAGAGATGGAAAAAAGACGATGATCCGCCTGCTGGATGGACAGGCGGAATAGAAGGTTTAATGTTTCATTCATATGTTCAAATTCCCTTTCTCCATTTCTTCCATTAATGCGCGAAGGCGGCGGTATTTCTCGCGCACGGTATCGATATACCGGTTCCAGAACTCAACTTTTCCGCTTTTTTTCGAGCCCGCTTTCATCTTCTTGAAAATGCGGACAGCGGAACGATAGCTATGCCGATTCTTTTCATTGATTAATTGCATGGCATAAGTGTGGAGGAGGGGAAGGACGGTAGCGGGATCTTCAGCCAATGCAATCTTTAGGCCGCCCACTTCAGCCTCTTCATAGGTGACACGGAATCGATGCATCAAAGCGGCCCATTCGGCAAACCGGTTGCTCTCCACAAGGAAATCCGCGTATATGTCGACGCCTGCCATACCGTATTGAAGGAAGAGCGCCTCCCGATCCGCATCAGGGAAATCGGCCGTTTCCAATAAACCGTCCAAATGACGGATGAAAGAGGAATTGTACGCATAGCCATCCGCATTACTGACGAAGTCGCCAAGGTGCGGAAGCAATGCCTGCATGATGACGGTCAGAGAATCGATCTCCTCCTCCCCTTCGGCCAAATCCGCCAAGGGAAGCCAAATCGGCACTTGGGCCGTCTCCATATGAGCGACTGCCTGCTCCAATTTATCTTGCCGGCCTTGCAGAAGATGGAACAATGCGGTGAACATGCGAGATTCATCCGTATCGTAATTTTGCAGGATCGTTACCTCAGCCTCCCGGGAAGCGGTCTCCACGAAAAGCCCTTGCCAAAAGAGCCGGTACACGTAAAACCGTTCATCAAGCAGCCCTTCATTGAACAAGGCGAATGCTCGCACCATCTCTTTCAAGCGCTCATGGAATACATCCGCCTCGAACAGTTTCGGTTTCGAACCGATCGAGTGCACGGAGTCTTGCAGTTTTTCCATCTGTTCCGTCAGCCAATTTTTCACATACCATTTCCCATAATGAAAGGACAGGTTATCGCCTTTCAGATGGCCAGAAACGTACGGCCAGGCGGCGTCGAGTAAATGGAGCCGGTAATATAATTCAAAAAGCGGCTTCCACTCCCATTCGAAAGGGGAGAGCGGCTTCATTTTCTGTTCGATTAAATTGCTTTCGTGAATGAAAACCCCTGGATTTTCATTCAATTCGATGTGGCGCAGCGGGGCGGTTAAGCGGGATAGCACTTGGATCCACGCATCGGGCGTCCGATCGAAAACGGACAGGGCCATTTGCGCCGTCTCCATCTCCCGCCATTCATGCAGCCAGTCCGTAATCGAATGGAACTGGGAAAAGAGATGAAAAACGACGGCAATCCGGTGGGAACACCAGCTGGGTTCATCGCAAGTGCAAGTCGCCTCCATATTAGGAAAGGACAGAAGGACCTCTTGTGGTTCGGGTTCCTCCTTTATAATCGCCGTGATTTCACCGGGCGTTGCAGTGAACCGGTAAGGGCCCACCGCGTTGCGCCGGACATGGGACGTGGCTCGTCGTATCACTTGCGCTTCCCCCGGAATGTCGGGGCGAAGGGCATGTTTGATTTCATCGAGGAAAGTTTCAATTTCTTTTTCGTGTAAATAGGAAACACGTTCAACGGTCATGTGCATCGGACCACTCCCTAAGAAAAGCATTCCTTTCATTATAACGCTTTTTGGGGTGGTCCGTAAAAGAACTTAATCCGCTTCCCGGTTTTTGTTCCGTTTAAAAATCAACTCCAACATTTTTTTATTCGCATTCAGGAAATCTCGCCGATCTTTTTCGGTCAGAGTGGCGAGCAGTGTAACAAATTCACGTAACTCGGCAGATTCTTCAAAAAGTTGTCGATGCCTGTCGACAAAACTATCCATATAGCGTTCTTTCAATTCATTGGTTTGCTGGGCCCGGTCATCTTTATCCGCGCGTACGGATTTCAAAGGTTCTCCCAAGACCATGGCGAGAAAATAATCATCCGGGATGTCAAAAACCCTTTTGGCGACCGCCATCAAATCCTGTGGAAACCCTCGCTCGCTCCGTTCGTAGTTCGATAAGGTTTCCGGCGTGATGTTCAACTTGTAAGCAGCTTCTTTCTGCCGTATATGTATATATTCTTCCCTGTATTCCCTGAATTGTTGTCCGAAATGCATAGCGACACTCCCTTTTTTCCCAACCGTACGAAAGAAAGAGAGAGGGAGGGACAAAACCAACAATTTGTTTCCTGGAATCAAAGAATTGTTGGTTTTGCGATAAAATTATCCAATAAGTGAAAGAATAATAGGTACATTTATTCAAGTTTAGTTTGTTACTTTATTCACAAGGGAGAAGAGGAGTGAGATGTTGGAAAAGTTCGAGCTGTATGTCCCGAATTTAAGAAGCCTGTTGGAGAATAAAAGAGGATGCAAGAGGAAACGCGCCCGGCTTTTCAAAGAAATGCTGCCTGGGGTAAATGCGGTTTTCCTACCGGAGGAGAACAGGATGTACATCAGTCCGGTATCGAACGGCAAAATTCAATTTCAGCTGGTCGCCTTCGATTTGGAAAATGATAAAATCACGTTCCAGCGAAGAAGCGGGAGCGCTGGCGACGGACATCGATGGATTTTTGAAATGCTGTCGACCTTGCAGTGGGATTTCCTGCCGAAACAAATGTCCTATGTCATGGAACGCCCGCCGCAGCATACAATAGAAGAGAAAACCTGAATCCCTCTTTCAGCCCTTTCAGCCTCTGACGAATTGAACGATTGGAAGCGATTACATTCACATAATGGACGTAAATGTGATAGAATAATAATAATCGGAATATTCGATAATGGAGGGGAGAAAGATGCTAACCGTTCAACGTATGAAACCGTTCCTGATGAGCCAAGAGGATTTTCGTCTACGTCTTGTGTTTGCATATCAATACTTCTCCATCATTAAGGGAGAAGAAGTGTTCCAGTTCATACCGTCGGAAGGCAAGGAAATCGTAGTCAATTTGAAAAGCCTGCAAGTCGAAAACCTGGGAGAAATCTTCGTTTTCCAGCGAGGCAGCCGCTTCATCCGATTGCCGCTTTACCAATTGCTCCTCATCTCAGATCTCCACGTTCACTTGTCCACAATTCTTGAGGGGGTGGTAGAAATCGCAACAGATTCCGTGATGCCGAAAGAAGTGACGAAAGAAGCGGAAGGAATCATCGAATACTTGGAGATGGAGAACAAATGGCGCATGATCGACTACGCACTCGAAACCCATGACAAACAACTATTCAACGAACTGACGGAAGGAATGCAGTAACCTTGAAAACCAGCCCATGACAAAACACCTGTCGTTTATATTAAAACGGTAGGTGTTTTGTTTTGTAATGAAGTATGGGGGGAGAGTGTTTCCGTTACATGGGGGAATTATAGGAAGTAGGGAAGCTCATGTCTCAGTGTCTCGTATTCATAGCACGCGTCATGCGCTGATAATTCGGTTCAAGAGCTGATAACTTGCATCAACGGCTGATAACTCGGTTTAAGTGCTGATAACTATCGTCAACGGCTGATAACTTTGTCCAAGTGCTGATAGTTTGTGTCAAGGGCTGATAACTTTGTCCAAGTGCTGATAGTTTGTGTCAAGGGCTGATAACTTTGTCCAAGTGCTGATAGTCTGTGTCAAGGGCTGATAACTTGGATCAAGTACTGATATCCTGCGTCAACGGTTGATAACTCGGGTCAAGTGCTGATAACTCGTCGCTCCGCACCCATATTTCGAACGTCGCGCCCATAACTGCCGCTTCCGCGCTCATAGCTAAGCTTGCCCCGGCCATAACTTGGGTTCCGTGCTCAAATCTTCGCGTCTCGCGCCCATAAGTCGTCGCCTCGTGCTCAAATCTTCGCGTCTCGCGCCCATAAGTCGTCGCCTCGTGCTCAAATCTTCGCGTCTCGCGCCCATAAGTCGTCGCCTCGTGCTCAAATCTTCGCGTCTCGCGCCCATAAGTCGTCGCCTCGTGCTCAAATCTTCGCGTCTCGCGCCCATAAGTCGTCGCCTCGTGCTCAAATCTTCGCGTCTCGCGCCCATAAGTCGTCGCCTCGTGCTCAAATCTTCGCACCTCGCGCCCATAAGTCATCGCCTCGCGCTCAAATCTTCGCGTCTCGCGCCCATAAGTCGTCGCATCGTGCTCAAATCTTCGCACCTTGCGCCCATAAGTCGTCGCATCGTGCTCAAATCTTCGCGTTTCGCGCCCATAAGTCGTCGCCTCGCGCTCAAACCTCCGCGCCCTGCGCCCACAAGCCGTTTCCCCGCGCTCATACGCCATCGTTCCGCGCTCAAAACCCCGCACCCCGCCTCATCTCGTCAAAAAATGCAAGACTACTACAAACATCATAGAACCTGTCAAACCCAACAGAAAATCCTGCCAGGTGAGGTTGGACTTTTCGTGTTTATTCATAAGAAATCGCCCCTTTGTCGATTTCCCGGGAAATAAAGGGGGGGATTTCCCGGGAATCGTGTTCTACAAATAGGATAGCCAACTAACTCGGATGATAAACAAGTCGAGCACAAAAATTCAAACGATTCGCTCCTTCCGGAATAGTTACTCCAAAACCATCCCATCCCCTCCAATATAAGAAAAATTGACCCAAAATCCCTATAACCACCAGCACGCCTTCCGACCGTCAAACATTGCAAATCCCGCGTATTTTGCTAGAATGACAGTAATGGAAAATTTGAAGCGAACACACTTATTTCAGCCCATTGGCAGCAGGAAGGGATCATGGCATGTTCTTTGACTACAGATTTTGGCGATACCTGGCTAGCCCGCATCAATTGGCGGAGCAGTTGCAAACTTCCACGATGCGCGGATATCGGAAACGGGTTGTGGCGGTCTTTGTACTCGGCGTGTTGCTGTTTGCGACGCGGGAAGTATGGGGAATGAACACGGAAAAACTGACAGCGCTGCTCTCGACCATGACGACCGCCGATTATACAGTGGCCCGTTATGCCTCGCTGATCGGCATCCTGCTCTGGGCCATCCTGTACATGGCCTTCCACTATTGGGGAGTCGCATACATATTACACCGGATCACCTCGATCCCCTTCAAACAGCTGTTGCCCCTGCAATTGCTGGCAACAGGCATTTTGTTGATTGAGAAATTGCTCGTCTTCTCCATCTTCGCATTGAAAGGCGAGACAGCGGCGGTATCGTTCCTATCTTTCGGCCCGCTCGCGAACACCTTTCTCGACAACTGGTACATTATCTTTTTCCTAAATCAATTGACCGTGATGGGCGCGTTGATCATCGGGATCCAATATCGTTTCATCCGTGCTTACCCGAGCGACAACGGTTGGTATCGGATGCTGCCTGTCCTCATCGGGCTTCATGTAGCGATGGCGCTCTTAACGGCGGCAGTCGGTTTCATCCCGTACGAGGAGTGGTTCCACTCGCTTGTGGGAAGGGGTGTCGTTGAATGAACAGAACGATGAATTTTTTCGTCGCAATCGCCGTCAGTGCATTTTTGGCATGCAATCTGTATTTGCTCTATTCCTCGAAAAGTGTCATTCCGAAAACGATCTACGTCAGCCAATCCGAACGAATGACGAGCGGGGAGCATAGTGAGAAACTGGCGAAGGAGGGACTGGTCGCTCCTGCGGAAGTGTACACCGTCTATGTCAGCGATGACGAAGTGGTTGACACATGGGAAGTGAAGGAAGGCGACTATGTCTATCCGGGCGATGAAATTGCAACATTGCAAACTGTCCGGGCGGAAGGTCAGCGCGTTGTCTGGGAAGCAGAACGGGAAGCGCTCATGACGCAAAAGGCAGCCGTACTTAGCTTAATGAATTCACTCGAATCGGAACGTGATTCGGCACAATCCGACAGCTCGTCCAATGTCCGCAGATCGGACAGCACCCGGGAGGGCAATGAGGACGCAAGTGTCGAAGTAGGTTGGAATGTCGATGTGCAAGTCGATGTCAAACAGGACGGCTCTTACGCACAAGCCATCGCCGCGGCGGATCAGGAATTGGCGGATATCGAAAGGCAACTTGTCGTCGTGGAGACGCAGCTTGCGCAAAATCCGTCCCATCCAGCGCTAGTCAGCCCGGTGGAAGGGGTCGTCTCCCATGTGATTCGGACCGGTTCCACAATTGCGGTCGATATTTACAGCTCACAAAAAGTGGTCGTCACCTATGCAACTAATCAGGAATGGAAACGGATCGAGCAGGGCGACCGGGTGATGCTCCAAGGAGGCGACCTCGGAACTGCGGTGGTTGGCAACGTCCTATCCGTAGCGCAAACGCCAGCCAATCCGGATCGTTGGCTGGATGCCTACCAAGCACTCGATCCCAAAGAAGTGAAAAATCCGCTCGCTTACTACGAAGTGCGGATTTTGGCCGAAACGGATTTGGAATCGACGCCGTTCGGGGTCAATATGAATGCAATCGTCCTAGTAAATGAAGCACCGGATTCCATCGCCGTGAAAGATAGATGGCTCGTGGACAAGCTGAACGACCAAGCGGCCACCTGGGTGATTGACAAGGAAGGCTTCGCTACAAAAGTGGAAGTCACGACACCGTTCAGTTGGAAAAACAATGCCGTCGTGACGCAAGGTCTCCAAATAGGGGATGTCGTCGTGTCCGCCGAGCCACTCCGGAAGTACGAGGGCGAACCGCGTATCTTCCTGCCGATGCCGTCCGATTTCCCAACCAAATCAGAATGGAAAGCATTCGGCTGGCGGAATTATGTCGAGTATATGATTCTCAAACGGTAAATCCCTGCCTCGTGCGGGGATTTTCTTTCTCTTTTTTGGGGTAAGAAGAAGGATAAGAGGGTAATAGGAAGAATACCAGTTAGCAACGAGAGTATTTTCCAGCAAAAGGATGTGAAATGATGACCAAAGCAAGCCGACGTGCCATTGATTTATTAGAAAAAAAGCCATTACAGCAAAACTGGGGGGCCAGGAGAGCGGCGAGGGATAAAAAATATACGAACTCGCCCGTTTTGGCAAAAGATTATGTCGTCCTTGATTTCGAAACAACGGGCCTGCGAGCGGGAGCCGACCGGATCATCCAGATCGGGGCCATCAAATATAAGGACCACGAACAAGTCGACATGCTCAATACCTTCATCAACCCGCAGCGCCATATTTCCGATTTCATCACCAATTTAACAGGCATTTCCAATGAAAAGGTGGCATCCGCCCCGACAATTGAAAAGAAGGTCCCGGATTTATTGGAATTTATAGAAGACTTGCCGATCGTCGCTCATAATGCTTCGTTCGATATGGGCTTCCTGTACGCGCTCGACAGCATCGAGGGTGTCGAAATCCCGCAGTACAGAGTGATCGACACGGTCAAACTTGCCCGGAAGACAATCACGCAAACACCGAATCATAAACTGACGACGCTGACCCAATTCCTCCAACTGGAACATGACGCACACGACGCCATCGGAGATTGCCTGGCGACGGCCGCCATCTATCAATATTGCTATAGCCGAACTGTCTAAAAAAGTTCTCAAATCCCATTCTACCAGTCCTGCCAGAATGCTATGATGGAAGAAAAGAATGGGAAATGAGGGCTAGGGAATGAAAGAAAAAATGTGGGCCATCTGTTTCGCCTTCGTCATCAATTTCGTGTTCGGGACAATGACAGGCGAGGCGGCAGAAACGAAACAAGACCGCCATGTCGGACTGCATGATCGGCTTCTGCCGATCGAAGACGTACGCGTCATCGACAACAATACGAAAGTCCCGCTGACGGATATCGCAAAGTACTTGTATTTGCCACTTTCCGAAGAGGGCGGCGCCATGCATATCCGCAAACGGGGCATCGATATCAGTTACGAGTACAAGACGAAGCGGACGACGAAGGACGGAGTAGAGCAAAAAGGAGCACCGATCACCGAAGTCGACGGCAAGTTGTACATCACCGTCACCTATATTGCCAAAGAGCTCGGCTTCAAAATCGAGTACTTCCCGAAATGGAAAACGCTCCGCATCTACCGGGACGACTACCCACACATGTCCCACACGGACTACGAAAAACAAATCCAATCTTGGTTGAATCAAAAACCGGCTGCAAAAGCGAACGTCTACCTGACCTTCGACGACGGACCGAACCAATACACGACCCTCAACACCGCAACACTCGAAAAATACAACGTCCAAGGAACCTTCTTCTTCCTCGGCAAACATATGAAAAACAACGAAAAAATCGTCAAAGCGACTGCGGCAGGTGCCCATTACATCGGCACGCACAGCATGACCCATGACAAAACCAAAGTCTACAAATCAACCAAAAGCTTCATGGCAGAAATGAACGAAGGATCTCATCTTATTAAGAAGATGACCGGCCACCAAGCCAAACTTATCCGCGTCCCATACGGCAGCAAACCACACGTCACCCTGGCCATGCGCACGGAACTCATCAAACACGGCTACAAAATGTGGGACTGGGACGTCGACTCAAACGACTGGAAATACACCGACAAACAAACCGACGTCATCGTCAAAAACGTCCAAACGGGTGTCGAAAAAGCCTACAAATCCGGCGACCGCGACATCATCATCCTGATGCACGACCGCAGCCAATCCGCCAAAGCCCTACCCGCTATTATTGAGTGGCTTCAAGGGCAGGGGTATGTGATCAAGAAATATGAACCAGATCATCATGTGGTGCAGAATTTTCATAAGGATGTTCAGTTGTAAAAAAACCGCCTAGGGGCGGTTTTTTGCGTTGGTAATGGTTTCTGGTGTTGTGAGGTTAGAGGGGAACGTTTTTAAGTAGTATGAATACGTTGTGAGGTTTGGTGAAAATGTTTCGAAGTAGCGTGGGAATGTCGTGAAGTATGATGGAAGCGTTTCGAGGTTCGAGGTATTATAGCGCTTCATGGCATATCGTTCACAACAAAATAACGGATGAATTCTTGATTCCTCCGTTACTTTTGTAATAACATACTCTTCATTTTCAATGAATCAGTCAATATAAGGGAGCAATTTTTTAATTAACTGATGAACTGTCGTGGCAGGATCCATTTTAGATGGCACTATAATTCTATCCTTCTCGTACTGTTCCATTAACTTTTCGCATCTCACAAGCGCGTCAGAGAGAAATGATTTTAAGTCATTATATAAAACTTTATGACTCTTAGAATATGCTTTATCAATAATGCCATGCTGTTGTAAATGAGAAGATAGACGATCGGTCAACATTCGATTGTCCATTGGCGAAGTTACATTCTGAAAATGAAGAAGAAACCAAAGTTCGAAGCTTCGATTTGACCATGCAACCGAAAGCCCCTCATCTGATGCCCTTTGAATGGCCTCGTCGAAATCGGTGAAATCATCCCGATCAAATACCACCCAAACATCACTGTACGTATTTCGGTTTTTCGCTTTAAGCGCATACTTAACGACTTCCATCGTTCCACGGCCAGTTCCCTCAAGGTCAATATCAATTTTGTCGATGATCAAATTACTCTTGAACCGTTCTTGGATATGGTCTTTGATGGAGGAAAAATAATCTTTTTCTGTATTCATCCCCTCCGTAATCAGAAGCATCCTTGGAAAAGATGGCATACGCGAATTTACTTTACGTTGTCTTTTGCGACCGGCCCTCTCATTCCTACTCATTTTTCTGACCCCACAAATCAAACTCCTTTAAAACCGGAACACCACCATATCTCCCTAATAAATAATCTTTATTGTAGCTAGCATCATTTCGAACTTTTTTTTCATCATCAAGTCTATATTCAGCCAATGAATAGAGCTCTGCTGTCAAATCGGATTGTTTCTCCACAAACCAAATCTGGTCACGTCTAAATATGTCTTTAGTTAGTGTGTAATTATCATGGGTTGTATAGATTAGTTGCGCATTATTAGGATTAGTTTCTTCATCGTGAAACATTGTAATAACATATCGTAGCAGTAGAGGGTGTAGCTTCGCATCCAATTCATCAATCCAAATAACAGAGCCCTCTCGCAGAACTTCCTTGATGTGAAGGAACAAGGTAAACATTTTTATCGTCCCGCTAGATTCCTCATAAAACGGGAACCTGATCTTTCTTTCCTTGTAATAGTATACAGAAAATAACCTGTATTTTTCTGTATCGTCCTCTCGGAATTTTTCGTATTCAAGTTTGTCTATAGGGACTCCTATTGCATTCAAGAATTGACAGACTTCGGATAAATAAGATGGCTCTTCTATTTCAGCTGGAAGAGTCCACGTCAACATATGTTCAAAGGAAGCATCCCCAAAATCAATAATCACGTTTTCGGAAAACCATTCGAAGACTTCCCTAATGATAGGTATCCTCGTATTGGACAAAATCGAGAGGAACAAAGTGTTCTCCTGTACCATATCAGTGAAATTTTTTGCATTCTTCATTTCTGTGATGGAAAAATGGTCACCTTGACGCTCAAAAACAGGTCGGAATTTATATTTGGATCTAAAGTCACGTTTATAAAGCCATTCTTCCGAGATGGACTCTCGATTTGTGGTAAATCCATATTGATACTCGTTGTTGTTCTTTCGAAAGAAAACCTCAAAAGTGGAGTCTTTATTTTCATCAGTGAAGGCAAAATTCTTGAAAGGTATTTTTTTAGATTCTGATGCAAATTTAAAGGAACTTCGAACAAAATAACTCATAAATTTAAAAGCATCAATCACGCTACTTTTTCCACTTGCATTAGCGCCATAAATTGCAGCAACCTTAATATAACTCTCTTTGAATTTTGCATTTTCGATATTAATGAGGTTATATGGGTGCTCTTTAAGCGATGTGGCAGTCATATCCAGAGAGGTCTCATGGAAAAAGCTCTTAAAATTATCAAAATTAAATTGAATTAACATTATTTCACCCCTTTCCACCCATATTACCCAGAAAACATTAAAATTATCAATGGATTTGAGAAAAATTCTCAAAAAGATGAATGTTCGTTTCTTGCTCCCGGACTGCCAGGGCGTACAACATTCGACGCACTCCGCGAACGGTAGCAGTACCTGAAATCCTAGGCTAAAGCCCGACCCAACCACCACATAAGCAAATACTACACCCCAGTACTTAACCTTTCCTGTATAATCAACCAATAGAACAACAAAACTGGAAAGGGGGCAGCCCCCATGTGGAAAATATACAGCCTGCTCACCATTGCCATGGTCATCTGGGGATTCAACCTGCCGCTCCTCAAATACCTCGTCACCGTCGTTAGCCCGGTCACGATGACGAGTCTACGAATCTTCCTGGCCGCCATCACCGTCTTCATCATTCTGTCGGCCTTCCGAATCGTCCGACTGCCGACGCGTGCCGAATGGAAATTCGTCCTGCTTGGCTCTCTGTTAAACGTCGTCTTGCATCACTATTTCCTAAACATCGGCCTCGTCCGCACAACCGGGACCAACGCCGGACTCATACTCGGGACAGGCCCGATCCTGACCGCCATTTCTGTCGCAGTCATTCTACGAAACTATCCATCGAAGATCCAATGGCTCGGCCTTCTCTCAGGCCTCGCCGGTGTCAGCTCCGTCGTCCTCGCGAGCGGCGGCATGAGCGGCCTCGCGCTAGGTGATACTTTCATTTTCATAGCGATCCTAACCCAGGTGCTCTCATTCCTAGTCATCGCCAAAGCTGCGAAAACACTGGACCCGCGCCTGCTCACCGCGTACATGCTCTTTTTTGGAAGCCTGATGCTCTTCCTCATCAGCCTGATCCAAGAGCCCGGAGAAATTCGCGTATTCGCCACCGTTCCGCCAGTTTTCTGGCTCGGCCTCGTGACCAGTGCCATTCTTGGAACCGCTGTCGGACATATGCTCTATAACTATTCCGTCGGCCAAGTCGGCCCCTCCAAAGCCGCCATTTTTATCAACCTGAACACCCTATTCTCCCTGCTCGGCTCCGCCCTTTTCCTAGGCGAACTCATCACCGTCCGCCACTTGATCGGGCTAGTCCTGATCATCACGGGAGTCATCTTGGGCTCTGGAGCTGCCGAGGACTTATGGAAAAAAAGAAAAGCGAAAAAAGAATTAATCGAGCCGAATTAACCCAAGGTATGGGGGTAATTCGGTTTTTCTTTGCGGAGGGATGTTTTGAAGTTCAGTGGAAATGTTGTGAGGCGAGCAGGATTCGTTTCGAAGTTTTGTGAAAACGTTTGCGGTAGATCGGGTTCGTTTCGAAGTTTGGTAGAAATGTTACGATGTGGCCCGTAAACATTTCGAGGTACGATGGAAATGTTATGAGGTAGTTCAGGAACGTTTCGAAGTTTGATAGAAATGTTGCGAGGCGGTCCGTAAACATTTCGAGGTCCGATAGAAACGTTATAAGATAATATTGGGCCGTATCAAAATATGTAAAAAAACCACTAAACAAGTCAGAAAACTCCTCCAAACTTCTTGCTTTTCCAGCATAAATCTATTAAAATATAAATATTCAGAAAAGAGGAGGGAGTCCCTATACAAACAACTCGCAAACCGCCAGAAGACCTGCTCCAATTGCAACGCTTACTCGTTCGATTGTCTGAACACCATCAACAACACAAATCCCTGACAACCAATCTCTACCAAACCAGAGCTGGCTATTCCGGCGAACTCATCGTCGACCGGATCCTAAGTGAAGTCGCCTTCCCACCAGGAACAAAAATCCTGCGCGATCTCACATTAGAAGTAAACCCCGAGTACCTCATCCAACTAGACACCCTCATCCTGACGCCATCCCGAGCTATCCTGCTGGAAATCAAACATTACGCGGGAACTGTTCAATTTGATGAACAGTCTGGTAAAACTATAAAAATCTCCGCAGACGGCGAAGTTGAGAAGTTTGACTGTATCTTACATCAACTGGACCGTGCAAAAGCTGGTCTCGAAATGTGGTTCAAGCAAAAACAGTTCCGTTTACCCATCGAACCAATCCTGATCATGGCAAACCCGAACGTGGAAATTCAGGAATTTCCTGAATCCATGACACTCAAATATGCAAAACAGCTGCCCCGCCATATCCGAAATTTGCTGAATCAAGAAGGGGACAAGCTGACTGAATCGCAAATGGAAACCATTGCCGAAACCCTGTTCCGTAGCCAGATCAGATGGAAACGGAAGACCGCTTGTGAACGATTTAATATCGCCCCGAGAGAATTAAAGAAGGGCGTCCTTTGTCTCGAATGCAACGGGGAAGTGACGCGGAAAATGGGTCGCACCTGGTTATGCGAAATCTGCGGCCAGCCCGGCGATTCCGCCCTCGAACAAGCCGTCGCAGACTGGTATTTGCTCATCAGTCCCACATTACGGAATAGACAATTGAAATACTTTTTGGAATTAAACTCCGCCTCCGCCGCCAGCATTGTGTTCAGCCAGCTTCGTCTCAACCGGACCGGCAAACCGCCGAGCACCGTCTATACTTGGGACTACAACTTGCCATTGCGGAAAAATCAAAAGAAGCCAACCTAACCGGTTCGCTTCTTTTTTCATCTCTATTATTCCCAATCATAGGCCAACCTTCGGGTTTCCTCTTTCCTATTTTTTAGAACATCACAACGCTCAGTCTCAGCCTTGCAACGTTTATACCATTCCACGAAACAATTTGGACTTACCTCGCAATGATTTACACGAACATCACAACGTTCCCATTGCACCTCGAAACAATCCCCCCAAACTTCGCAACGCTCCGGCTACACCTCACAACGCTCCCGTCCAACTTCACAACACTCAAGCTCAAGCCCTGCCAACATTCCTCTCCAACCTCGAAACATATCCTCCTAAACCTCCCAACGTCCCCACCCCACAATACTCTCGAAAAAATAGTATACTACTAGAAAAGGAGGCAGAATTCATGAAAAAACTACTCACCACTGTCATGCTTTCTCTCACTCTAGCAGTCTCACCGACATTCACCCAAGCAGCCTCGTTTTCGGATGTGCCGCGGAGTCATTGGGCGTTTGAGGCCATCCATGAAATTTCGGAGCGGGGGCTCATCAATGGGTACCCGGATGGCACATATCGTTTGAACGAGCCGATCACCCGGGCACAGGCGGCAAAAATTGTGGCGCTCGCGATCGGAGCCACCCCGTCCACGAATTTCAAACCGCGATTCCAGGACGTCAGCCCAGCGCATGGTTCATATGACTACATTAGAGCGTTGACCGAGCGGGGCATTTTCAACGATGCTGATAAGTTCCGGCCCAATGATCCATTGACTCGCGGCCAGATGGCGAAAATCTTGACGCTCGGCTACGAAATCACCGTGGACGACAATGACTTCATTCGGTTCCGAGACGTGACGAAGCAGAGCCAGTACTACGGGTACATCACGACCATCGCCGAGCTCGAGATCACGACGACACCGCCGGGAGGCACTTTTAAACCGAATGACCAATTGTCGCGCGCCCATATGGCGGCATTCATCCAACGGGCAATGGAGTTCGACGCCAAGCGTGAAAAGGGCCTCATCCATTACGACCAAGCACAGAAACTGTATGTCGAAACGTCCAAGCCGATCACCCAACCGCCTGTCGCCCAACCAGCCGACAACGCAACGAAAACAATCGGGCTGGTCAACGAACAACGAGCCAAACAGGGCCTAAAAGCATTGACGCATGATCCAGAGCTATCTAAAATTGCGCAGGCCAAAGCCGAAGACATGGCGAAAAACAATTATTTCAGCCACACTTCGCCAACCTACGGATCCGTTGAGGACATGCTCGACCGCTTCAAATACAAGTGGACAGCTTACGGGGAAAACATCGCCATGGGCTACACATCACCCGCCGATGTCGTCAATGGCTGGATGAACTCGACCGGCCACCGCGCCAACATCCTGGACGCCAAATTCACCCACATCGGCTCCGGCTACGCCACCAACGCCCAAGGCACCACCTACTGGGTCCACCAATTCTCAAGAAAATAATCCAGGTCAAATCAACCCCCGAGCCTCACGGCCCTTTAAGAGAGAGGAAGCAACTCCGAAATCCATTCCGGAGTTGCTTCCTCTTTTTACCTTTGAGTGAAACTCACAACATTCCAATTGAATTTTGAAATGCTTTGGACGTACCTTCCAACATAACGATTCAACCTCTAAACGCTCTTCCTCCACTTCGAAATATAGCCTCCAAACCTCGCAATGTTTTTCAACGACTACTCAACGAATCACTCGAACTTCAAAACGTTTGCAACCGACTTAGCAACAAACCGCGTGAGCCTCGCATCGCTTTTGCCGTACCTTGCAAAAAGTAAAGCCCGAACTTTTCAATGTTATTCAAAGACTTCCCAACGAATCACTCGAACCTCGCAACATTTCCATCAAACCTCAAAACGCTATGCCCCAACCTCACAACATCACCAACACCAACAAAAAAATTCTCCTAATCCCGCCTCTTCCCATCCGATTTGGGGTATAGTCATACTAAGAGCTGCCACACTAGCGAAAGGGGGAGATCACCTTGAAACGGATCCATCTAACAATCCTTGCACTCATCACACTATTTCTACTCACGCCCGCCGTCACCGAGGCTTCGAAACTCGATGACGTCAAATACTTTGTCGAAACCTATTACTACGGGGACATCCCGAAAACCTTGCATTCTATGAAAACCGTGGATGAAGTGGTCAATGCGCTCGATGAATATTCCCGTTATCTCACGCCGGAGGAGTATATTACATATATCGCAGCAGTGGGGGAGGCGCCAGTCCCGCATGTCGCCAACGCCAACCCGAAAATCACCTCCCATATGATGTACGGCAATACGGGGTATATCAAAATCCCGACCTTCCCGACCAATCTCGGCAAGGAGGTCACCGCCCATTGGAATAAGCTAAAAAAAGCCGGGGCGACGGAACTGATCATCGATTTACGATACAACGGCGGCGGCTATGTCGATAGCGCGGAACAACTGCTCGGTTTCTTCAAAGGAGCCACCAACGCTTATCAATTAAAAACGCGCGACGGCAGCCAACTATTCAAACCAGTTCCGGCAGCTGTCAAATTCCCGCAACAAACCTACGTCCTCGTCAACCGCTATTCCGCGTCCGCTTCTGAAATTGTCGCGGTCGCGCTGAAAGACCAGGATGCCAGCGTCATTGTTGGGGAGGAGACGAAAGGTAAGGGGAGCATCCAGTCGTTCTTCGAATTCGATGACGGCAGTGCGCTCAAATTGACAACCGGGCATTTTACTGGGCCAAAAGGGACAGTCGTCCATCAAAAAGGCGTCATCCCGACAATCAAGACAAGCCCAGGTCAAGAGCTGACTACGATGCACCAACGACTCCTGAACACCCGTTTTGCCAATCAACACTATAAACAGGTTCCCGGCCCGCAACTCGTGCCTGCGAACAAAACGTTTCATCTCCATTTCACACAACCGATGAACTTTTCGGGCAGTCAAACGTCCACTAAAGTGGAATTGGTGAAATTGGGCGGTGTCGCAGTGCCGATCACAACTAAACCGAACGGCAAGAATACACTCGATATCATCCCGAAGAAGCAACTGCAACCGGGCGGATCCTATTTACTCGTCATCCATCCAGGTATGCAAAACGACAAAGGGCGCACAGTAAAGCAAGGGACCTATACGCCGATCATGGTCCAGCCCGACAAGTGATTCATGGGCATGCATAGCCATTTCAACTGTGCTATAATGTATAGATGTTTTAAGCCTTTAACAGAGAGGAAAGAAAATGATGGATAAGAAACTTTGCGTCATCGGACTCGGTTATATCGGATTGCCTACAGCGGTCATGTTCGCCAACAGCGGCGTCCAAGTCCATGGCGTCGATATAAATGAAAGAGCAGTCTCCCTGATTTCCAACAAACAACTCCATATAGAAGAGAACGGTCTCCAAGAACGTCTCGAACGCGCCATCGACGAAGGGAAATTCACAGTATCCACGGAACCAGTCGAAGCGGATGTCTATATTGTGGCCGTTCCGTCGCCAATCAACCCGGATAATACCGCGAATTTGGAATATATCCGGCAAGCAACCGCGTCGATTGTCCCGTACTTGAAAAAAGGGGCACTCGTCATTTTAGAATCAACAGTTCCACCAAAAACGGTTGAAAACATCATGCTGCCAGAACTTCGCCGATCTAATCTGACACTAGGCGAAGATCTATTCGTCGCCCACTCACCGGAGCGCGTCATCCCGGGGAAAATCTTTGAAGAGCTTATCAACAACGACCGCATCGTCGGCGGCATTACGCCGGAATCGTCTGAAATGACGAAAGAACTGTACCAGACATTCGTTCAAGGGGAAATCCACCTGACAGACGCGACGACTGCGGAACTTGTCAAAGTGATGGAGAACACCTACCGCGACGTCAATATTGCATTCGCCAACGAACTCGCGAAAATTGCGGAGTCGATTGATGTCGATATTTGGGAAGCAATCCGTTTTGCCAACTTCCACCCGCGCGTCAACATCCATACGCCGGGACCTGGGGTAGGAGGACATTGTATCGCAGTCGATCCATGGTTCTTGGTCGAATTAAACCCGGATGAATCAAAAATCATCAAGAAATCCCGCCTGACGAACGACGGCATGCCGAAGTTCACGGCAGAAAAAGCACAAAGCCTGTTAAAAGAACACGGCATCGAAAATGGCAGAGTTGCCGTGCTCGGACTTGCGTTCAAAGGCGATGTGGATGATATGCGCGAAAGCCCGTCCACGAAAGTGATTGAGGAATTGCAAAAGCTCAGCGTCGACGTTGTGTCATTCGACCCGCATATTAAGCAATTGCAGCACCCGACGCAAACAATCACATTAGACGAGGCGACAAGCCAGGCCGACCTCATCCTATTGACGACGGACCACACGGAGTTCAAGACACTCAATCCGCAAACCGTCCAAACAAAATCGCCGAAACCACTAATCTTGGACACGAAAAACGCTCTCAACCGCGACAAATGGGAAGAGGCCGGTTTCGAATTCTTCAAGCTCGGCGATGGCAAACATAAAACAGCACCCGTCAAAGGACTTCCTATTATATGAAGGAAACGATTTTAGGCGTTCAGGTGAACAGCGAAAATTACGATGAACTCATCCCGAAACTGTTCCGGAACATCGACGACAAGAAGAAATCGCTTGTCGTCGCTATCAATCCGGAAAAGCTTATGAAAGCGAAAGACGATCCTGAACTGAAGGCGCTCCTGAACCGTGCGGAATTCCAAATTCCGGACGGGATTGGCGTCATTCTCGCGTCAAAGCTGCAAAAAGGGAACATCAAATCTCGCGTTACCGGTGTCGACATGATGGACCGCATCGTTCGCGAGGCGGCCCGGACCGGTAAATCTATTTTTCTATATGGCGCCAAACCGGGCGTTGCCGAACAAGCAGCACGCAAATTAATAGAAACGTATCCAACTCTACAAGTCGCCGGCACACAGGATGGCTATGAGCAAAATACGCAAAAAGTCATCGATACGATCAACGCCGCCCAACCGGACATCCTATTCGTCGCCATGGGATCGCCCAAGCAAGAACTATGGATCGAGCAGCACCGAGACAATCTCCATCCGATCCTCTACCAAGGCGTCGGCGGATCATTCGATGTCCTCGCAGGCAACATCAAACGCGCACCGGCCATCTTCCAGAAATTCGGAGCGGAATGGCTCTACCGCCTGCTGAAAGAACCAAGCCGCATCAAGAGACAAATGAACCTTCCGAAATTTTTGTTGGAAATATTAGCCCGAAAATAAAGCTTACCCACTTGTAATCTAGTAAACTTGATGATAGAATACGAAAGTGTAAGGATAATTTCCTCATATCATATAACAAAACGCCACGCAGGACGAAACGGTTGGTTGACCGCACAAAAAAACTCGGACAGTTCCCATCTGCCCGAGTTTTTTTGTTGGCTTTTTTTAAGGATGCCATTTTCACGCCAGTCAAAAGTGAGATTCTAGTTTCCTGCTAAGTCCGTTTCCAGTTCAACGGATGCTTGGTTTCCCGTCAAGTTTCAAATATCTCGCCCCAACTCCACTCCTTTATATAAACAACAAGAAATGTTTCAATTTGATGACATCAAACCAAATTCAGTAAAAAGCTTGATATATATTTCAAATACGATAGAATAATAGGAGCGACAAGAAGAGTTTGTCCAGTTTCGTTTATGAAACTCGCAAACTTTCTGATTTGTAATTGACATCCTTGTCGTCACTGTCTATACTTTAGTGTGTAATGGCTTCTATCTTTCATTTTGCCGTGGAGATAGATGACAAATTAATTTCGATTCAAGAGGAGGAAATTATTCAATGGCTAACCAACCAACGAAGTACCGTAAGTTCGTAGTCGGCGCTGCATCAGCTGCTCTAGTAGCATCCGCAGTAGCACCGGTAGTAAGCGCGGCAGAATTCTCTGATGTGAGTGCAGGTAACTCACATAAAGCGTCCATCGACGCACTAGTAGCAAAAGGTGTTATCTCCGGATATCCGGATGGCTCGTTCCAACCAAACAAAACTTTGACACGTTCTGACGTTGTCAAAATGATGGGTAAATGGTTGAAAGCTGAAGGCTACGCTGTGCCAACAGACTACAAAACGAACCCACGTTTCGCTGATCTGACATCTGCATCAAACGACGAGCTTCTACAATATGCCGCACTTGTTAAAGACAACGGCCTATTCATCGGAACTCCAGATGGCAAACTAGATCCAGCAGGAAACATCACTCGTGAAAACATGGCGATTGTTGTAGTACGTGCATTCGACCGCGTACACGACATTGACCTTGCTACATACGTGGCAGCTCAAGACTTCAATAAAGATGTTACTGACCGTGCGTCAGCAAAAGCAGAAGCACGTCCAGCAATCGATGTACTAGACTACTTCGATATCACAAACCCAGAAGCACCTCAGTTCAACCCTAAAGGGACAACTACACGTGCACAATTCGCTTCTTTCTTGAACAAAGCGATCGAAACAGACTACTCTGAAGTAGGTTCTGGCGTAGTAGGAACTGCAAATGTTAAGGCGGTTAACGCTACTACGGTTGAAGTGACTTTCAAAGATGCGGTTGAAAACGTAAACTCTCTAAACTTCACAATCGAAGGCTTGACAGTTTCCAATGCAGCTGTGAAACAAACTGATAACAAAACTGTTGTATTGACGACTGCCGTTCAAAAAGGTGGAGAGAAATACACGGTTTCTCTAAATAATGAAGAAATCGGTTCATTTGAAGGGGTTTCTGCTGTAATTCCTACAAAAATCGATTTGAACACTACATCAGCACAAGGCGTAGTTGGTAAACAAGTAATCCTTTCAGCTGATATCGGTACGAAAGAAGCAGGAGTACCTGTTACTTTCAATATCGACGCTGCAAACAACAGCTTGAACCAAGATATCGTTGCAGAAGCATTTACTAATGCTGATGGTATTGCTACGTATTCTTACACTCAATATAACGCTGGATATGCGGATGAAGTAGCTGTTTATCCAACAGGCGCACCGGCAGTTCGTGATTTTGCGACAATCTGGTGGGGTGTAGACACAATCCTAACTCTTGAAGAGGACGATAAAAAAGGTGACAAACTAAACAATGGTGAAAACAAAGTTTATAAAATCACTTATAAAAATCCTAAGACTGGAAAACCAGTTGAAAACGAAACTGTACATTTAACATTTGTTGAAAACGTTGATGTTAATGTGAATGAACTTTCAGATGCAACTGTAAATGGAGTAACTCCTTACCAATTGAACAACGGTAGAGTTCAAGAAGTAACAGTTGAAACTGACTCGAAAGGTGAAGCAACAGTAACTGTTTCTGGTACGAACGATAAAGCAACACTTGTTGCATTTATTGACAATTCAGGAACAACAGCTACTGAGAAAAATAAATTGGAACGTACAGAATTACAAGTTCGTGCAAAAGAAGTAACATTCGGTGCTATCCAATCAAAATATGCAATCGAGTTAACTCGTGATGGCGGAGAAGAAGCTGCAACGGGTCTAGGTAACGGACGTGTTTATAAAGTTGTCGTTAAAGACGAAGATGGTAAAGCAGCAGCTGGAGAAGTTGTCAACGTAGCATTTGATGAAATTCTGGATAATGTGATCGCTACAAAAACAAATGCAGTATTTGTTGAAGATGCAGACCTTAAAGGTGACAGATCGTTTGTAGCTGGTTCTAGAGACCAACAAATTACCCTTAAACTTGACTCGAAAGGTGAAGGGGAATTCCAAATCGCAACTGCTGCTGGTAATACGAAAGACTATGCAACTCCAGTAGTATGGCTTGACATTAACTCTGCTAACAATAAAGAAGGTACTCTTGAAGATGGAGAACCAAACAAAGTTGCTGGTATCACATACTTTGCTGAAGAAAAAGTAGAAGGTAGCAGATTAAAAGTTTATAACAACGGTACTGGTGCTGAAATCAAAGACAATCGTACACAAGATGGAAACGATGTTGTATACTTTGATTACACAGTAGCAAACCAAAGCGGCAAGAAATATTCTGATTCAGTTCGTAACTTCAAAGCTACTTTCCAAGTAACAAACACAGGAAACGAAGATGTTTATGTTTGGACGGATGCTGATGATGTCGGTAACTACGATGAAGCAACTGTAATCTCTACTCGTCGTGGTGAAACATTTACGCCTGCAACAGTAAATTCTAACAGCGCTAAACTTTATGTAGCATCTAGAGGAGAATCTGCATCTGTAGATGTAAAATCATACGGTCAAGCCGAATATCAAGATCACAATAATGAGTGGAAAACTGCACGTCTTTCAGAAAGTAAAGTTGCGAAAGCAAGCTTCAGATCAGCTGGAGAAGTAGGAAACTCATTCCAAGGAACTATTGCTGAATTTGATAAAGATAAAAAGAAATTCACATTTGCAGGTAAAAAAGAAATTAATTACAAAGCGGAATTTGATGATAAAAAAGTAAAATATTATGATCAAAGAAGCGGTAAGAACGTTGAAATCGGCGCAACACAATTTGAAGATCTAATTGATGCTAACAAAAATGCTAACACAGTTCAATACTTCAAAAACTCTAGTGGTGAGATTACATTCACAATCTTAGCTATTGGTTCAAGTACAGGTGGAGGAACAACTCCTTCAGTAGTGGATGCAGTAAATGCTGCTACAACTGTACAAGAAGTAGCAACAGCATTGGCTAACTATGCACCTTATACATCTTTAATCGCGGCTGATAAAGGAACTGCTCAAACTGGTGTCCTTGGATTAGTACAAACGAGCCCTGTAACTGCAGCTTCACTAGCAAACTACTTTAATACTAACTTTGCTTTAGGTTTAAATAGTGCAACTTACACAGCTGCTACTCCAGCAGATCCAGGAGCACAAGCTACAGCAGCAGTAGCAAACGTATTGACAGTAACTGCAGAAAATGCTGGAACAGAGTTAAATGGCGTAGAGATCGAATTTGTTGATAATAAAAACAATCAAGCAATCGAAACTACTTTAACGCCTGCTACAAGCACTCAAGCTGCTAAATTAACAATTGAACTTGCAAATGTTAGTGCAAATGATGGAACAATCACTACTACACTTGCTAACATTAAAGATGCAATTGAGGATGAACTAGATGTAACTGTTGCATTGGATGCTAATGTAAATGCAACAGATCTAGCAGTAGTTACTGCAGCGTTTGCATTTTCTGGTGGTCAAGCTGCAGCAGCAGCAACTGCTGATCAGTTAGAGCTTACATTCACTCATAATGTTACTCTAGGATCTTCTGTTACGATTGATATTGCTGGTACAGATGTAACTGCTACTAGAGCAACTATTAAAGCTGGAACAGATAATAACGTTGTAGTTCTGACATTACCAGCTAATACAACTGTAAACAACGGTACAGCTATCACAGTTGAAAATGGAAAAGGTATTTCAGTTGATGGTTACGTTATTCCAGTTGCTGGATTGACAGTTAATAGTAACTAAGTTGAGTACCTACAGTTCGGATGCAAGGTTCTGAATCAATTCAGACAACTTGTATGCGACTGAAGAAAGGCTCCGTGGAGAGAAATCTCTGCGGGCTTTTCTTTTTTAATAAAGTTTATAAACTCTAGGTGCTAGGTACCAGCGCAGATAAATCGGTGGAGGAAGGAGTTCTCTAATTGAACGGTTGACTAGGGGACTTTTTAATTTCAACAACTTTATTAAATCTATAGCTAAACCCAAACAAGCCCTATAACCGGTTATAGGGCTTGTTTGGGTTGCTTAATGATCCGGTCATGGTTTTCATGCCAACCAATCATCATTGCACGCATACTGTTTAGTTTGGAGCAGTTATCAAAAAGGAATCGGGCAACCGTATTTTTTTATTTTATACAGAATGCCAGTTACAACGGATGTTGTCGGAAAAGGAAATAAACCTAGACAAACTTATTTTTCGAAAGAGTGTGTCATCGTACTCACTAGGTATCATCAAACGCCGTCCGTTCACTTATTTATTAATAGGTTCGGCAACGTCTACAGCTAGACAAACTTACCATTTTATCTCCTCCCTATAAAAGTCCTATGAAACAATTTTACCATTACGCACTTTTATTACAATAATACTTGCTGAATAATCTGAATAAATGAACGGATAATGTGTTCCTCCAATTAAATTGGCATAGATATCCAGTCCAATGTAGACATAGTAACCTACCAAGTCTAAAATAATAGGTAAAGAGAATGGGGGTAGGGGTTTGAAAAAGGTATTCTCAATATTAATGGTCATTGCATTGGCAATCGGTCTTTTACCAGCATCCACTGACGCAGCATCGAAAGAACTAAAGGTACATTTCATCGACGTAGGGCAGGGTGATGCGATATTTATTCAGTCTCCCAACGGTAAGAATATGCTAGTGGACGGTGGACCTAAGTCAGCAGGTAAGCATGTCGTTGATTTCCTTAAAGCTAAGGGAGTTAAAAAGCTGGACTACGTAGTAGCGACGCATCCAGATGCCGACCACATTGGCGGATTGATTGAGGTTTTGAATACGTTTAACGTCATAAACTTTGTGGATTCCGGCTATGTGCATACATCACAAACATATTACGAATTACTGTCGTTGATCGACAAGAAAGAAATTAAATTTAACGTAGCACAAGTGTTAGATAAGATTGCACTGGATCCTCATATGATTATTCGAGTATTATATGCCGATGAAAATGCAAAGGATAGTAACGACGCATCAATCGTATTGAAAGTGACTTACAACAAAGTATCATTCCTGCTTATGGGAGATGCGGATACTGCAATCGAGGACTACATTCGTGGTAAATACGATGTTACGGCGACCGTCCTCAAAAACGGCCATCACGGATCAAATACAAGCAGTTCTGCGGCATTTATCAGCAATGTATCACCTAAAGTCGGTGTATTGTCATATGGCAAAAATAACAGCTATGGCCATCCAAATTCAGCTGTTGAAGGAAGGCTCAATAAAATTGGAGCCAAGATTTACAAGACTGCTGTACATTGTGATATCACTGTCACGACTGATGGTATAAAACATTCAGTAGCAAATAGCTGTGGCAAAACGGCACCTAAACCAGCTGCAGCATCTAAACCTGCTCCTAAGCCAACAGATAAACCGAAATCAAGCAGCGACTTGTCATCTGGAACATACGTTATTCCAGGAGCGCCAACAGTCTATAAAAACTGTACGGAGCTTCGAAAGTATTATCCATACGGTGTGAAAAGCACTCATCCGGCATATGCATCTAAACATGATCGCGATAAAGATGGGTGGGGTTGTGAACGATGAGAAAATTTACTCTTGATCGAATCGAAAATAACATGTATGTATTCTTGGAATACCCTGATGAAAACAAAGAGTTATTGGTCGAGGTTAGTAAATATAATGGCCAGCTTGCTGAAGGCGACATTGTTTTGGTAGAAAACAATATGATCGTCGAAGTGTTAAAACAGGAGACGCAAGACATGAAAGAAAAGGTTAGTAGCCTATTGGAAAAACTGAAGAACAAGAAATAGAATGGGAGGGGCGAACACATTCGCCCTAAATTTGCAATTTCCACAGGAGGAATTGAATGCTTATGAATAAATTGTTCAAAAAGAATGTACTGATTTGGATTTCTGCCATTTTATTATCAATACCGATGATATTAATACTTCCAGATAATACTGAGGCCAAGTGTACTTATGTAAAAGGCTACACAAAAAAGAACGGGACAAGAGTCAGTGGATATTACAGAGGATGTGGGACAACAAGTAGTCCTTCAGAAACAAAATCACCTATCCCTACCTATACAAATAATAATTATGATTATGGTTCATCAAAAATTATTAATCTATACAAAGGTAAGAACTCTGTCGGAACAACTGATGCAGACAAGCTTGTCTACGTGAAGGGGTACTATCGAAAAGATGGAACTTATGTGAGACCACATTTTAGAACGCATCCGAATAATTACCTTACTGATAATTTTAGTAATTTAGGGGTTTCTTTGCTGCCGCCTAAACAGAAATATCCTAGATTCATATTTAATAATGATAAAGATATTGCCCTTAAGGAAAAGTATTTACTTTATAATCTTTCGGACAAAAATCTAAATGAAAAACAGCTTACTCAACTGAAAAGATATACCATGGAGTTAAAAAAAGCGGAATCAAATAAACAAAAAGAGCGGACTGCTATTAGTGAAGGAACAAAATTCTATAAGGCTTTAGGTTATCATGAGGAATTGGCAATTAGTAATACAAAATTTGATTTATATGGTGAACTAACACTTGAGGATTACCTCTATAACGTGATATATAGTATTAACCCGGTCTCTCTAGAAGCACTTGGAGATACAAATATTATTGAAACTTATGCTTATATATTAAGAGAAACGAGAAAGGACCCTACTAAGCGTAGTATTGCTCGAAACTTTGGCGGGAAATTTTATAAACTAATTGGAGTGGAACAGTTTTCAATTGAAAACCAGTTGGAAATGGATGAACTACAAACCTTTGATTTAAACACTACAAATACTGTTGATTGGCCAATAACTCGTTTAAATTCAACTAACGAGTATTCTTTACCATATGGAGAAGTTAGAGACTATTTAATAAGTGTAGGAGCTAACTATAATATTGATTCTAAAATCATTCGGGATTCCATTTCTTATCAAATTTCATTGGAACTCTTATATAGCAACCCTAAGGAATACTTCTTAAATTCAGCACTTACAGAAGGGGTTAAATATTATATAAATCATGGGTTAAGTAATGAAGACGCAGAGCTTCAGACAATAAAGGATATAAACGTAATACTGGCAAGTTAACAAGAAAACATTAAACTACAAACTATTCGGAGACACAATTCACATATGAATTAGTGTCTCTTTTTTGTCATCAACTATACCTTCATAAAGTAAACGATCGATATTCGAAATGAAGTTAATTTCCTTGCAAGTAACTTGTAAATTCTGTTTTACCGCTATTAATCTAGAATTTTTTTAAAATGTTTAATTGATAAAGTAATTGCCAAAGCTATCATTAGAAAGAATTAAGAATACTAAAAAAGGAGGTTTTTAGCGGTGAGAGATTCAAAAAACGCAGTTGAGACAATATCAAAAATAATAAAAAACAATGAGGTGATGGAAATGAGCAAAGATGTAATTCAGAGTGATGTTAATGAAAATCAATTCGGTACACAACCAGTAAAAACACCACTAAAAATTAATACAATTCCCTATTTAACCAAGCAAGAATTGACAATACCAATGCAACGGGATGCAGGATAAGTGAATTGCTGAATATCAAGCTCACGGACGTGAAATGGGAAACCTATCAGATTTGGATAAGAGAAGCGAAAGGGAATAAAGAACGGTTCGTTTTGTTCACGCATGAATGTTCTGTCCGACTAAAAACATACCTGGCAACACGAAAAATCGTAAGCGACTATTTATTCTGCAATGAGAAAGGTGAACAGTTGGATCAGGACGGCGTTCAAAAGAATTTTCGGAACTACTCGAAGACGTTGGGCTTTAAAGTAACCCCCCATACCATGCGGCATACGTTCGCGGCACATCTAGCAGCAAAAAAGATGCCGACGAGTCAAATACAGGATTTGCTCGGGCATGTGAATTTCAACACTACGTATTTACACACGGCTCATGAATGATGCCCGAAAGAAAATGTGCGTATGACCAATATCAATAGAGCGGAAGGCATGTACCTCGTAAAAAACTAGAAGCAACTCCAAGTAGAGCCCGCCTTAGGAATTTTCTTAAATCTATTTTGGCCTTACCCAGCATAGCTAGCATGTACAAACCCAAAAATTTGAAAATGGAGTGATGAACAATGAATAAAGAGATTCTAGCAGTTTGTTTTTGCGACAACACCACGCGATCGAATGCAGAACGAGTATTAAACCAGTTGTTTTCTTTTTGTGCAAAACCGTTTGATCAGATTGAAGAACCTGATATTAAAGCGTGGCTGAATTCGATGGAAGAACAAGGAATACCCCCGTACATGATTCATTCCAAAATTTTTGCTGTCCAGCACTTCTATCAGCAATGTGTAGAAGAAAACGTACTAAAAAGAAATCCAAGCATACTTGTAGAAAAGTATAAACCAGAAGTGTTCATATCGGATGATCTTGTCCAACCGTCGTTACCGACAAGCTATTATACTCATTCAAAGTATCAACAGTAAGAAATAGGAGGTGTAGAGATGGCAGGATATTGGGAGGTGAATTGTGAAGGACTGTCGGAAGACACTCACATCGTCCTCAATTTATTTTTATGGAGCCTAAAAGAGAAGAATAAAAGTCAACAAACTCTAACGCTCTACCGGGCTGCTTTGCAGTCCTTTTTCTTAGCTCATCCAGTTTCTTATAAATCCGTGAAAGCAGAAGCAATCGAGGCGTGGCTTACAGAACAAAGAAAGCATAAAAAAGAGCGGACGGTGAAAGATTATCTAAAGACAATACGCGCCTTCTATAATTATTGTGTTAAAGAAGGGCACTTTGAGATCTTTCCGCTCGACGTGAATCTGCAGGTCGTATCCAGCACGGAACGTTACTGGGAGTTGAAAATTATTCTTCCAAACAAAGACAATCAACGGGTCCTTAATCAGTTTTTGCTTCATATGAAAAACATAGGAAGGTCAGAGAATACGATTGTTTCTATGCGAAGCTGTTTACAAAGAATCTTCAAGGAAATGGACCAATCGTTTTGCAAGCTTACGCTGGAAGAAATCGAACAACGGATGACAGATACTCAGCAACAGTGCAGCGCAGCTACAATGATTGGGGCTTGGAGTGCACTCCGCACCCTTTATGAATATTGTTGGGAGAAAGAAATTCTGAATGTGTGCGCTTCTGGGTTATGTGAATTTAAATTCAAGTAAAATTTTATATTACAGGCTTAGAAGTTCGCAAAAATAAGTGGATGAATGATTATCAAACATGTTCACTCATATTACCAACATAGTACAGGCTAAGAAAGGTAGTCCCCTTTGCGGAGGTAGGGCTTTTTTTGATTGGCGGGTTTTAGAATGAAGATGTATGAGACAAAGGTGAACATTTAGAACTGAAAAAGTGCCTGTACACCACACAATTCAGAATCTATTACAATAAATATTTTAGATTATCGTTAGTATGAATAATACAACAATGGGCCATATTGAAAGCAAGAGATTCCTAGAGATGTAAAGAGAGGTGATACAAACTGGATGAATCAAAAAAGTACTGGATAAGTACGGCTGACCATTTATTAGACGAAACCCGACAAGTACTAAATGAGTATTTACTTAGTTTGAAGTTGGCGAACAAAGCAGAAGCAACTATAGAGAAATATCGAAGGATTGTAGAGTCATTCTTTAAGGACTGTTCGGTTTCTTTAGGAGACATTACAACTGAACAAGTTCGAACATGGCTGACTAATTTCTCGATAGGAAAGAAAGCGGGCACGATTGAATTGTATTTATCGGCAGTCTCTTCTTTTTTTGCCTTTTGTTTAGAGGAAGAGTATATGGAGAGAACCGTCGTGAAAAAACGATGGCGTCCTAAGATTCCTCATTCGTTGCCAAAGTACTTGGATGAATTTGAATATGCACGTGTGAAAGTAACTTCTGAACACTTATCCATTCGTAATCGAGCCTTGCTTTTATTTCTATTATCAACTGGGTGTCGCGTATCAGAAGTAGCAAGTTTACGTGTTCAGGATATCGATTTTAGAAAACGAAAAGTAGATGTATTGGGAAAAGGTCGAAAAATCCGGCAGGTTTATTTTTCGGAGGAGTGTGGTTTAGTGTTGCGTAACTACTTGGATAGTCGTTCAGCGAATGAAGAAGATCCATTATTCATGAATAAGTTCGGTAACGGTCTTCAAGTACAGGGGATCCAGATAGTCCTTCGAAAAGTTGGAGTGAAAGCCGGATTAATGCAATCCTTTCATCCTCATATGTGTCGGCATACATTTGCGACGAATATGCTGGCGAGAGGTGCAGACTTACAATTCATTGCGGACGTGATGGGACATTCAGACTTGAATACAACCCGCATTTACGCTCAAATACCAACAGAGGACATGATATTAACCTATCAAAATATTATGGGGTGAAGAAAATGAATCAAGAACTTATACAAGAGTTCTTTTTAGATAACCACAATCAATTTAGCCCAGAGACAGTACGCGCATATAATTTAGCACTTTCACAATTCTTTGGAGTGTGTGAAAAAAGTGTTGAGGATGTCAAAGCGAAAGATATCCGAAACTGGTTAGAAGACATGAACAATGACGGGTTGCAACCACGTAGCATCCAATTGAAGCTGGCCGCGCTGAAATCTTTCTACCTCTATTGTATGGAAGAAAATAAGATTCATAAGAATCCTACCCAGAAAGTAGTTACACCAAAAAAAGTTGATTCCCTTCCGTATTATTTAACAAAGCGACAATTGGCGATGCTCCAAGAGTATACGAAAAACGATCCGAGGGATAGAGCCATTATCGAAACGCTTTATGCAACGGGTGTACGTGTAAGTGAACTGCTGCATATTAAACTGGAAGATATTAAATGGGATACGCGGCAAATTTTGATTCGTAAAGGTAAAGGAAGTAAAGCACGTCCTGTCCTCTTTAGCCATGGTTGTGCGGAACGTTTGAAACGGTATATCGAAACAAGGAAGTACAACGGAGACTATCTATTTTCAAATAAAAGAGGACAGCCCATCAGTCGTCAATTAGTCCAAAGGAAGTTCCGTGAGTACTCCGAAACTCTCGGTTTTAAAGTGAGTCCTCATACGTTACGGCATACATTCGCTGCGACCTTAGCGGAGAAAGGAATGGATTTCTTATATATCCAAGAACTACTCGGCCATTCCAACATCAATAGTACAAGAATCTATACGCGTTTGATGAATCATGAACGTAAAAAACAGTACGACCAGTATCAACAATAGAAAAGGGGTAGAGGGATGACAGGATATTGGATGCTTTTGTCAATGGTGAAGGAAGAAGGAGAGATATGTTTCATTTAAAATAGTCCATCCGGAGAGAATTCACAAAGTTTTCTCTGGATGGCTTTTCTTTTCTTTCTTGATCGTCATACAATTTCAGGTGAATGCGGGGTGAAAAAAGGGTGCTGATGGGCATGCTAAATAAGCCTTTTCACAAGGCTTTTAAAAAGTATTCAACAAGTTTTAAATAAGGAGCCTTCTTGTAAGTCTAATTGAGGCCAATCAATACCTGTGTAGCTTCTAATTTCCTCTCTTCCGCCGATGGAGGAAGGTAAATAGGTGAAGGAATTGGTGTCTTGCAGCTTTTCCCTTGATGCTTATGATCGGAGTGGAGAGGCTACCCGAGTCCCTCGCTGATTATTAAGTAACCCTTGGCAAGCGGTGTACTTCCTTAAAAGGCCTCCAAGAAGTTCAATATCGCATAGTATTTTAATCGCCCCACTTACTCATTAACCCTCATAAAGATGTCTGTCTCTTTATGTCGCAGTTTGTATTTAAACTACAACCACCATCCCGCCTGTTCGCCTCGCCAGCCGCATCATCTTTCAGATCCTATGCAAGTTGACGAAACCCCGCTAAAAAATTCTATTTGACTGCGTATTAAACAACCAGTAGATAGGCAGAATAGGCGAAAGTTTGGAGAATCAATTTTTCAGGAGATGAACTGAATTGGTTAATGGGAGAGACGAGATAATTGGAATCAGTTACGGCAAATACTCTGTCCGACACAAGCAAGTTGTCAGTCGTCACCAGGAGACGATCGACAACCATGCAAAAAAGCAAGGAATCCTCATTCTGAAGCGCTACCTGGACATCAGTTCCCCGCATTATGCAGAAAGTCGTCCGCAGTTGAACATGATGTTGCGGGATGTACAATCGATGAAACCTCCAGTCGATCATCTGCTGATCTATTCCTCATGCCGAATTTTGCGGGATACCGAAAGCAATGTTCGCACCATCTTGGAAATCTTAAATTATGTAAACACAGTTGTTTTGGTGACGGAACAAGTGACGTACACAGCAGATGACTTTAAGTGGTTGGCTACTTCGTTGATACGGCCAGGTTTAGGTGCAGGCTTCTAACAATGGGAGCGCTGGCTTGGAGCTACATGTGTATTATCTTGTATAGGATTAACAGCAGCCCTAAATCCATTCGAGGATTTAGGGCAATTTATATTTCTCGTGGAACGAGTGTAAACCATTACAAAAAATCAAGGCCATAGCAATTAGACTACTTGAAGATCTACGGTAACTAGTGCAAATAATGAGGTTTTTAGTTATCGATATATTTCTAACAAAATCCATAAGTAATACGCTCCTGACTGCTATCCATTGAAAAAAAAGGAGCCATCCTTGTAAAATCTGTAAAAATATTTTGAGAATTAAATAATACATGTATAGAAAAAGTAAGAACGTTAACACTAGTACCATAATCATTTGAAGTTTCACAGATTAATAATTAAGGAGGTTATGAATAATTCAACGAAAAACTGGGAAAGGCCCCATGAGGCAATTCCCGAAGAAACAAAAGCAATCTTAAATGAATACTTGCTCGGGTTACATCAACGGGATTGGTTAGAATCCATCATATCCATTAACCAGGATGTTCTTGAACAATTTTTGAGTGAGTGTTCTGTTCCCATTCAGGAGTTAACGTCATTGGAGGTCTTCGAATGGTTACAACAATATCTTGATAGGACGAATCTACAAAAAACCAGTCTATCTCTCACCATCCTGATATCCTTTCTCCATTTTTGTTTGAAACAAGGATACATGCAGGCCAATAGCATGGAAAAAAGGCAGCATTCGAAAACCTTACCTAGAAAACATGAAATTCTAGAACGTAAAGAAGGTGATCGCTTGCTAGCAGCTACAGAGACCTTTACACTGAGTGACCATGCCCTGATTCATCTCCTTATTTCTACAGGTTGCCGGCTGTCCGAAGTGTCAAAGTTAAGGGTTCAAGATGTTAATCTAGAAAATCTGCGATTGTTCATTAGAGAAAGAGGCAATAGAGCCCGTTATGTTCATATTTCTGAGGATAGTGCGAAACTGTTAAGAGATTTCATTCATGCCCGTTCAGGTAAAGAAACAGATTTGTTATTTCCAAATGAGTATGGCAAAACGGATATCTACATTAAACTAAGGACGGCCGCAAAAGAATCGGGCTTGGAGTACCATTCTCCAAACATAAATCAGCGTTTGTACACCGAAAAAAAAGTGGATTCCCTTCCCTACAACTTCGATAAACAACAGCTGGCATTGCTTCAAGAGTTGACCAAGGATCATCTAAGGAATCGAGCTATTGTAGAAACTTTATGTGAAACGGGTGTTCGAAGTAGTGAACTATTAAATATCCGGTTAGAAGATGTCAAATAGAATAACTTGTAAAATTTGGTTCTGAAAAAGGAAAGCGAATAAAGAACGGTTTGTCTTATTTAGCTTTGATTGTGCAGAAAGATTGAAAAGGGTATTTAGCTGAATGGCAAGTTGGAAGTAAATAATTCATATCAAATCAAAGAGGAAGAACACTCAGTCGTTGTTTTGTGGAATGACTTTTTCAGCAGTACACAGAAAAGCTTGAATTAAGAGTGACTCCCCACACCATGCGTCACCCATTTGCTGCCCATCTAGCAGAAAAGGGTATGGATTCAAGAATTACTTGGTCATTCCAATATCAAGAGTATAAGAATCTACGCGTTTGATGAATCACGTGAAGAAGAAACAGTATGATCAGTATAACAGTAAGAAATAGGAGGTGTAGAGATGGCAGGATATTGGGAGGTGAATTGTAAAGGACTGTCGCCAGACACGCACTTCGTCCTCAATTTATTTTTAAAGAGTCTAAATGAGAAGAATAAAAGTCAACAAACACTGACGCGCTACCGGGCTGCTTTGCAATCTTTTTTCTTAGCTCATCCAGTTTCTTATAAATCTGTGACGGGAGAAGTCATCGAGGCGTGGCTTACAAAACAAAGAAAGGTCAAAAAAGAGCGGACGGTGAAAGATTATCTAAAAGCAATTCGCGCCTTCTATAATTATTGTATTCAGGAAGAGCATCTAGACATCTTCCCGCTCGACGTGAATCTACAGGTCATATCTAGCCCGGAACGGTACTGGGAATTGAAAACTATTCTACCCAATCCAGACAATCAAATGATTGTGAATCAGTTCTTGCTTCATATGAAAACGTTAGGAAGGACTGAGTATACGATTGTGTCGATGCGAATCTATTTACAACGAATTTTCAAGGAGAAGGATCAATCGTTTCGTCAGCTCACACGGGAAGAAATCGAACAATGGGTGACAGATACGCATCAACAACGTTGTGAATCGGCAAGAAGTGGGATGTGGAGTACACTTCGGACTCTCTATGAGTATTGTTGGGAGAATGAAATTCTCGATGACACCCCCCTTCGTAACAAAAGAAAGTATGCCGAAGCGACCGATGTCTACTGGGAAGTAAAAGGGCGGTTTTCTGTTGAGGAGAACAAGGACGTGATCAATGCGTTTTTGTTGTATCTGAAGAATAAGAAGCGAACGAAAAAAACGATTGATGAATATGGGATCTTCCTAAAACGTTTTTTTTGGACGAACCCTGTCCATTTTACACAAGTGGATCGGAAGCGGATTGACGAGTGGTTTTCCCTGCAAGATCCAGAATGGAGTACGCGAACAATTAACAATTACAAGCAGGTGTTACGTTCGTTTTATTTCTTTTGTGTCCGTAAAGAGTATATGGCGAGATCGCCTCTTCATTACTTCTGGGTGGAGAAAAATGCGTTAAAAAAGTACTGGAAGACGGATAAAGTGTTTCGTAACAGGATCAACAAGGAAGTCGTAAATGAGTACTTGCAGTCAATGAAGATTGCGAATATGAGTGAACTAACGATCCTTCTCTATAAACGTACGTTAGAAACGTATTTTGTACGGAAGGAAGAAGACTTTTCAACGATTTCTTTTGATGAAATCTTGCAATGGCTCATCCAGCAACAAAAAGTAGTTCAAGCAACAACGGTTAACGGGCGGTTATCGATATTAGCTTCTTTTTTCAGGTTTTGCGTGGAGGAAGGCTACATGGAGAGTGTTCCCATCAAGCCCAGGTGGTATCTGCGAGAACCAAGACCTTTACCGAGGTATCTCGAAAAAGGAGAACAGGCAAAAGTACGTCAAAGCGCAGAAAAGCAAATACTTCGCAATCGAATTATCGTGGAATTCCTACTCTCATCGGGGTGTCGCATACGTGAACTCCATCTACTGGATAAGAGTGATGTGGAGTTAGAAAATCGAACAGCCCGGGTGATGGGAAAAGGAGGGAAAATTCGCGAGGTGCATTTTTCCGAAACGTGTGCGCTTTTATTGGAACGGTATGGGGAGATGGAAGAGGTAAAGGGAGAAGAACATCCTGCCTTATTGGTTTCCAATATAGGGACAAGACTCGGCATATCACGTATGCGAAAAATCATCAACCAAATTGGGAAATCTGCAGGAATCACGGGCTCCCTATACCCCCATCGCTTTCGCCACACATTTGCAACAGAGTTATTAACCAAGGGGGCAGAACTTGATTTTATCGCAGATGAACTCGGGCATGCGAACTTAGAAACGACGAAAATTTATGCACGGATTCCTGAGTGGAAATTAATTCGTTTATATAGAAGGTATATGGGATAAGAAAGAGGGAGAGAATAATGTCGAAAGACTATATTGAGCAATTCAAAATCGAATATCAGCTTCGATTGGCACCCATCACGATCCAAGGTTACCAATTTAACATCCGCCAACTACTCGAACAGACGGGAAAACCGTTTCAAGACATCACCCGAAAGGACGTTCGAAATTGGTTGATGCTGTTAGAGGAAAAAGGATACAAACCAACGACCGTATACACAAAATTAATCGGGGTGAAAGCTTTCTTTAAGTATTGTTTGGAAGAAGGCTTGATTGCCACCAATCCCGTAGAGCATATCCCGTACCCGAAAATACCCGACAAAGTTCCGATCTACTTGACGAAACCGCAACTTGCGCAACTCCGTGAATGTGTCCAACATAGTTTGTTGGAACGGGCCATCGTCGAAATGTTAGTGGCGACCGGGATTCGCAAGAGTGAGCTTGTCGCGATGAAAAAAGAAGATATCAATGAAACAGAACGAAGTATTCATATCCCGGATGGAAAAGGAAACCAAGGCAGGATCGTATTGATCAGTCTGGAAAGCCTTCAGTATGTAACAGCGTACTTGGAGAGCCGAACAGATGCGTTGCCTTATGTGTTCGTCAATCACCCAGCGACCAATCGAATACGCCATCAGAAAATCAATGAAAACTTCCAAGCATATTCCGAACGATTGGGGTTTCGTGTGCATCCGCACATGCTACGGCATACGTTTGCGGCACACCTCGCCCAAAAAGGGATGCCGGGCGAAGCCATTCAACAACTACTTGGGCATCAGAGACCCGCGACCACTCAACTGTACGCCCGGTTATTTAACCAAGCACGAAAAGAAACATACGACAAATGGATGTAACCTGGCGACGAGCGCAGGGTACATCCTTTCTTGTTCATACAACGTCATTCTTCATCGTCTTCATTCTTTTTAGGAGGACGACCCGTATCCATCTTTTGAAGAATTTCTCGTTGCTCTTCTTGGGTTAAGTTCGTATATAACACAGTGGTCTCAATCGAATTATGCCCCAGCTGATCGCGGAGGCCCACCTTAACGCTACTTTTACATTTTAACAAAAACGTCTGACCCCTTGGTAGTAAAGGGCTCAGGCGTTTTTTAGTGAATTCGAAACGGACGGTAAAGGCGGTTAACGCTACAACTGTTGAAGTAACATTCAAAGATGCAGTTGAAAACATCAACTCGTTGAACTTCACAATCGAAGGTTTGACAGTTTCCAACGCAGCTGTGAAACAAACTGACAACAAAACAGTTGTATTGACGACTGCAGTTCAAAAAGGTGGAGAGAAGTACACGGTTTCTTTGAATAACACTGAAATTGGTTCATTCGAAGGTATCTCTGCTGTAGTTCCTACTAAAATTGACATTACAAATCAAAATGTACAAGGTAAAGTAGGCCAACAAGCAATCTTATCTGCTGATGTAGGCGTGAAACAAGCAGGTATCCCTGTAACTTTCAACGTGAAAGCAAATACAATCAATACACTTAATAAAGACCAAGTGTTCGAAGCCGTTACAAATGCTGATGGTATTGCAACACTATCTTATACACAATACGCAGCTGGCGTTGACGAAGTTGTAGCATACCCAACAGGCGCACCTACAGTACGTGACTATGCAACAGTTCACTGGGGTGTTGACACAATCCTGACGCTTGAAGAAGACGATAAAAAAGGTGCTTCTTTAAACAATGGAGAAAACAAAGTTTACAAAGTAACATACAAAGATCCTAAAACAGGCAAACCAGTTGCTAACAAAGATTTGAATGTTACGTTTGCTGAAAACGTTGATGTAGCAGTTAATAAATTGACTGATGCAACAATCGACGGACAACGTGCATATCAAACAACTAACAATCTAGTTGAGCAAGTGATTGTAACAACTGACTCAAAAGGTGAAGCAACGTTTACTGTTTCCGGTACAAACACAAAAGCTACTCCAGTAGTATTTGTTGATGGTACAGGATATAGCAACAACGATACTAACAAGAAACTAGATCGTACGGAATTACAAGTGAAAGCTGCTGAGTTAACTTTCGGTGCAGTCCATGCAAAATACGAAGTAGAAGTTACTCGTGATGGTGGCGAAGAGGCTGCAATTGGTGATGACAACGGTCGTGTTTATAAAATTGCAGTTAAAGACGAAAACGGTAAAGCAGCAGCTGGAGAAGTTGTCAATGTCGGACTTGACGAAATCCTTGACAGAGTGATTTCAACAAATACACAAGCAACATTCGTTATTGACAATGACGAATACAAAGGCGATACAGAATACACTAATACTAACGATGATCAACAAATTCGTATCAAACTAGATTCCAAAGGTGAAGGGGAATTCAAGATTGTCAGCGATCACGAACGTGATTACGCTACACCAGTAGTCTGGATTGATATTAATACAAGCAGCAATAAAGATGGCGTACTTGAAGAAGGTGAGCCAACGAAAAAAGCTCCAATGACAATCTTTGCAGAAGAAAAAATTGAAGGTAGCAAGCTCGCGGTATTCAATAATACTGCTGGTGGAGAAATCAAGGATAATCGTCCAGTAGACGCAGCAGATATTGTTGAGTTCCGTTTCGACATCGCTAACCAAAGTGGAGAAGAATACACTCGTGATGATGTTGAAGACTTTAAAGCTACTTTCCAAGTGAAAACTGACGGAACAAATGACGTATATGTTTGGACAGATGCTGCTGATGTCGGAAACTATTCCAAAGGAAAAGTAATCTCTACTCGTCGTGGTGAAACTTTCAATGTTACAGCTACTCCAGCCGGTTCTAAACAGGTAAAACTTTATGTTGGTACTAATGGCTTTTCATCTAATATTGATGTAACTGCTTATGGTCAAGCGACAATTAGAGAAGATGGCAAAAATAAAGTTGTTCGCCTCTCTGAAAGTAAAGTGGCAAAAGCAACCTTCAAAGCTTCTTCTGATCTTGGAACTTCACACACTGGTATCGTAGAAGCTTTCGATAAAGACAAGAAGAAATTGAAATTCGAAAACAAAAAAGAACTTAACTATAAAGAAGAGTTCGATGCTAACAAAGTTCTTTACGAAGATGCTCGTACATCTACGACTCTTAAGTTGAACTTTGCACAGTTTGAAGATATCGTTTCAACTAGTCCAAATGCAAAACTTCACTATTACAAAAACAATGATGGAGTTATTACATTTACAATTCTAGAAGCGACTTCTGCTGCTGAACAAACTCAACAAGCAGTTGATGCTGAAGCAGCAAAAATCACAAGCATTACAGCACCAGCTCAAGATGCTACATCTCTAGATTTACCAGTAGTTCCGGAAGGTTTTACAGTAGCTATTAAGTCTTCAAGTGATGAAGCTGTTATTGATACTGATGGTAATATCACACCACCAGATGCTGCTACTACTGTGACATTAGTTCTAACAGTTTCTAAAGACGGAAAAACTGCTGATACTCAGTCTATCGATGTAGTTGTACCTGCGAAGTCTGTAACACCTCCAGTTCTTAGCGATGATACTGAATTAACAGTAACTGTTGGCGAAGAGGCGGTTGTTACTGATATTACAGGAACTGTTTTGACAGTAGCAACTGGCACTACAGCAGCAGAGTTAGTAGCTGCACTTACTGCACCTGCAAATGCAAGCTTTGAATTGCAAGATACTAATGGAGATGAAGTAACAGGTGCTACTGTAGTAGATAATACAATGACAGTTGTTGTTACAGCTGAAGATGGTACTGAAGAAACTTACACAATTGTAATTGCATAAGTTTCTAACATAATTCAGGCATTTCAAATTCATTAGAATTTGAAAGAATGACAGAGATCTCCTTGAGTCTTTTAGACTTGAGGGGAGTTTCTGTTTTTACTAGCATTATTCAATTAAAAAAGAGAGAGTAATGTAAAGTTTAGTTGCCTGTCTCTTTCAAAAAGTTAATCCGGAGAATTTCAAGCTAATTTCTCGAGTTCGATGCTGGGTTCTGAAATAATTCAGACAACTTGCATTTTAATGTGGAAAGGCTTCGTAGAGAGTAATCTCTGCGAGGCTTTTCTTTTTGCATTTCGTTTATTTAGGTTACGAGAAGACTTCAATATCGTAACTGATTATCTGCAATATTACGGCATTTGAGAACCCGAAGGAAACTGCGAGTTATTGATTATCATGACGTTAAAATCCCTTTGTGCTGGGATCTTAAACAGCTTATTCATGTGTAACGTCAGACAAAATGCAATTGGAACTGCTTATGAATAGGTACCCAGTCCCCACACAATTCAGACGTCGTTCTGACAACTGTGTGAGGAAACGAAGGTACTAGCCGTCTGATCGAGAAATCGGTCAGACGGCTAGTTTTGCTATTTAGTTTTAACTTGCGATTTGGGACGTCTATTATTACCTGAGAAACTTTTAAGCTACTCTTTCCAAGATAATCCTGAGGAGCTTGCTTGTTAAAAAATTATAATTCAGCATATAAAATTGATGCACCATACGCCGTCTGAATGAGCAGTGACTACTAATTTTCTATCTACCTTCCTTCATCTTCTATCTTTTCACATATAATACGATATAATGAATAGGAACTATAAAGCAGGAGTTCGCTCGAAGGAACGACAAATCTAATAATATGTTCAATGCTATACAACAAATGAACGGAGAGATAGATCATGCATACAAAACAACTTTTCCTTGCCACCGTGGCTACATTGCTTACCGTGCCGGCGGTGGTTGCACCGGTACAGGCTGCAGCAGACACTGCAAAAAACTACCAAGATTTCATAGATATTTCAAAAAATCATTCTGCTTACAATGAAATTATGGCTATGCGTGAGCAGGGCATCATCAGTGGCTATCCCGACAACACCTTCCAACCTGGACAAGCTATCAGCCGGGTACACGTCGCATCATTGTTTGTCCGCTCGCTTGACTTGCCGCCAGTACGACCAGGCAAAGAATTCAAGGATGTGCCCAAAACGAAAGCTTACTATTATGATATCCAAAAGGTTTATAGAGCCGGAATCTTTGATGGCAAACCAGACGGTACATTCGGAATCAATGACAAACTAACGAGAGCGCAAATGGCTAAGGTCTTGTTTAACGCATTTAATTTAGAAGAACATAAAGGGTATATCTTCGATGATATTTCGGAATCGAATTGGGCGAAAGATTATATCTCTTCGCTTTACATGAGTGGGATTACAACAGGGAATAATGGCAAGTTCAATCCCCAAGACACTGTATCTAGAGCCCATTATGCTGTATTTTTATACCGTGCACTCAATCCTGATAAAGCACCCGTACCTGATAAACCATTAAAGCCAAAACCACCAATAACTAAAACGGAAGATCCAGCACCAACCGGCCAACAGCCCATACAGAAGCCAACACTGCCAACTGAGAGACCAGTCTTTCTACCCGACGATTGGCCTTTTCCACCAAGCGGGCTTGTGCCGAGAACAGAAGACGTTAAAAAACCCGCCGGCTGGACACCTGCTATCTATGATCAGCATATGAAAAAAATCGAAGAAACTGTGTTTACATATTCACCAAAAAGAGGAACAGGTGTACAATTCGGAAAAGGTGGATTCGCTTTATATGAGTTAGATGATCCGTCATTTATATCTATGAACGAAGCACAATTAAAGTCTATTGGTTCGAAATCGACAATTGAAGAATGGATTGCCGGTATAAACTATGCACTCGAAACGGGCGATGTTTATATAGCATCTGATAATTCATATGCCTTATATGCCCAATACAGTAAAACCGATACAAACGGAGCAGCTATTATTTATATTCGCTAAACAATTAACTGAAGGTATCTGTGCATGCGCATTGTAGAAAAGAAGAGCATTTCAATCGAGAAAAATCGATTGGGATGCTTTTTTGTTTCTATTATCAACTTGTAAAATTGAGTGGTTCCATATCCTTTGGTTTCAGATATCGTTACGAATGCCGACTTGCTATTCCATATTAAAAAATGCCAAGTATTCTATTAAAAAAGAGACCTTAAATAGTATAATTGAATCAGGAGAAAAGAGGTGGTTATTTAGTTGATTTGGTTTTAGAACAGCAGAATGATTAGGTAGTCTTGAATTTTAAGTAAATCCAACGGTTACATCTCAAATTTATTTTACGAAGGAGAATTCCATGAACAAAATCGTCAAAGTATTGGCAGTGTGCTTTCTCGCCATTACATCATTATTATTCCTTGCAGAAAACAAGGCTAGCGCTAAAACGAATGAAAAAGTGTATAAGACATATTCATTGTCCAGTGAAAAATCTAAATTTCCGATCAAACTCAGCAACTCTTTAGTGATTGATGTCACGTCAAATAAAGAGCCGGTCATTAAAAAAGGCAACCGTGTTGTTTGGCAAGGTGTCGGCGGGTGGATGAGCAGTGAGATCAGTTTCACAGTTACCAAAACCGATGATACCTATCTCTTTTACAAGACTGGCGCGGGGGGAACGGAATCAGTTGAAGTGATTGGCACGAACCGCGATGGAAAGATGTTCATGAACAAAACATTCAATGGCGACGGTGCGGGCATGTATGCTAGGTTTGTATCTTCAAGCATTATCGAAATTGGGGTAGAAGAGTTCAGTTCCTTTTATGATGGATCTACTGCCAGTAAGCATTCGGATTCTTTTAAATCCAAATTTTATCAGCTATATGTAAATGGCTCTGCTAAAGAAATTGCTTATTTTGACAGCACTTTTGCTTCATTAGCCAAAAAAGGTCAGTTGAAATGGGTACCGGGAGCACTTGGAATGACATTTTCCAACTTGAAATCTGCTGTTCAAGATCCGTATGCCCGCCAGGAAATGGCCGAGCACTATAACTTCTATTATACCGAACTTGGAAACTATGGCTTTTACTATAATAATGATGTAAGCAAAACAATAAAACCAAACGCCAAAGTGCGAGGGATTTTCCGAAGCTCCGATCTTCACGGAAATAGAAATTCGTTAAGACCGTTTTTCAAAAAACAATTCGGCAAAGAAGTGTTAAGTTACGGCAACCATTTGGACGTATATCGAGTGGGCAAGTATTACTTGGCGGTACAGTATTTTGACGAGGACACTGTGCACCTCAACCTGACTACGGATAATGTTTTCCGCTAAGAGAAGGTACCTGTGCCCCACATAACTCAGACAAGATTCTGATTAGTTGTCGATGTACGAAGAGAAGAGCTTCCTGATCGAGAAAACCGTCAGGAAGCTCTTTTTTTATTTTCAACTTTTGATAGTGGACGATTTTCGTAATTTCTACTTAAGTTCGTCTCCCTCCTGTAAAATAGGACTTCAAATTCTATCACTTGCCTGCTACACGATTAGCCTTCCTCTGATGAACCATGATGAAAAGAAGTTGAAAATGGTTCGCAACTACTCTATGTACTTGTCATTTAAATAAGCAAATATTCATGGTACGATAAGCATGTAGTGGAATTATAGAAACGGAGGCACGAGTGTGAAAAAAGGGTATATATTGGGGGTATTTTTTGCATTTGTTACACTGACATTCGGGATTTTGAAGGTTGATGCGAAGGCCTACAGTTTTCAAGATGTCAAAAGTGAAAGTTCTCATTATGAAGCGATCAATTATCTGAGTGAAAAAGGGTTCATTGGCGGGTTTCGTGTAGCGACGAATGTGCTGGAATTCAAGCCGAACGAACCGATCTATCGTTCAGAAGCAGCTGCTATGCTGTCCAGTGTTTTTGATTTGCCTGTAATGGAAAAGCATCAGGCCGTCGTGGATGCTTATAAAGACTTCGATCCTGACCATCCGCTGATCCTATCCATTACCTCGACAATCAACGAGGGCATTTTCAAGGGAGAGGATGGATATTTTAAAGACAGTCCGATGAACCGTGAACAAATGGCGACGATTATTGTTCGTGCATTCGGCCTTGAAGTGGCAGGCAATCGCAAATCACAAATCAATCTTTCCAATGTATCGGCAAGCCATCAGGAAGCGGTCCGCATTCTTTCTACGTCAGGGGTAACGACGGAGATAACAGATTTTCGCCCCAAAGAAACAGTGACACGTGCTCAGTTCGTCACTTTCCTTTATCGAGCGATGAAAGCGACGGGATTGCAACAATACACGACGAATGAAGAAAAACAATACGAGAATTTCCTGTTCATCGATTATGTGTATACAGGCATCTATGGCGATTCCGCGTATATTTACGCTAATAACCCACCTTCGTTTTTTAAATATATGAATGTATCGAAAGAGGATTATTTGAAGGGAGCAGAATATGCGGTAGCCTATCCGAATTCTTATATTCTTCTCAATAAAGATAATGAATATATCCATCTCCCGCAGAAAAAAGAGATTATTTCGAGGAAGCGGACGAATATACCAATCTACTCAAGGGCGCTGAGCACTTTTTCGCTAACCGATCCAAGCGAAGTCCCTATCCCTGCCGGAAAGACGCTCGAACAACTTGCGGTTGAGCAAAAGGCAAAGCAAGCAAAACTCAAAGAAGAAAATCAACTACGGCACAGCACATATTTCAATTTGTTTGATAAGGTACCAGAAGATATCATCAGATGGCGAGCTGACAATATTGGCCCGGCCAGAGACCAGCGTCAACCGATGGATCCATATGAATTGGTGGAATTGATGAATCGGGTCATCGAAACGGGAGAAGTGTATGATGGCGGGTACTATTCTATGCATTATGATTTTGAAAAAGGCATTATGCATATCACCATGCGTGAAGTGTTTTTCGATTAGAACGAAGTGCGGAAGGACTGGGATAGTTTTTCAATAAAGACATTGATAGCCTGAGACTGCCGAGGAAATCGGACAAGAAACGAGCCGGTCTTCTCTGATATGAATGGAATCGGGCTAAATGGCTAAGTATCCAAGAAGACGACATCCGAATTTTATAGTAAGTGAAATGTTTAAATTAGAGAAAATATTATTGTTGGAGGTATGCAGAAGTGAAACGATGGGCATCAGTGTTAGCAATATTACTATCTATTAGCCTACTATTTCCTAGCTTCATTGAAGCGAAAGCGAATAATGTAAGTTTGGATTTGAAAGGAGATAATTATCAGTCACGAAGTTTTGCTGTCAAAAGCGGTGATACTTACTATGTAAATACAGGGTCTCTGGAGAACCAAGCTCCCGGCATATATAAAATGAGCAAAAACTTAAAACAATACAGACTCATTAAAAAAGGCAGTTATAGCAATATTACGATTTACGGAAATACCTTTATTGTATTTAATGAAGATGAAGGCTTACTACAACAAATTACCTTGGACGGTAAAGTCATCAAACAATATCCAGAAGTGACTAGCAGCATCTTTCAGATTAATGGTAATACGATTTACTATATTACCGAAAAGGGTTTCTATCAAATAGGTGTGTCAGGCAAAGGGAATAAGTTCCTTTATTCACCAAAAGGTCATGTCCAAGAGTATGCGGTCCATAATGGATGGCTCTATTTCACATATACGCTCCCTGTAAGTAACGATCCTTATGATTTAGATGTTACATTCAATTTGGCAAAAATCAAAATTGGCAGTCCCCAAAAAGAAACGTTATTGATGAAAAACATGTATAATATTGATTCTCTTATTGTGAGGGATGGATATATCTATTCCGTCATTCATAAGAACTCTAGTAACTTAGGTAGGCATCTGTATCGGATGGATTACAGTGGGAAGAATGTAAAACGTGTCTCTAATGTAGAAACCTCTTCTTCATTCATTGGTTCCAAGCATATTTATTTTGTGAATAATACATTCGCCGATACCCAAACACTTTTCCGAATGACAGTGGATGGAAAGAAAGTTGAAAAAGTGGGCACGATACCAGGTAGAAAGGCCAATTTCGAGTATTATAATGGTGTGTTCTATTTTGAAGTACAAGCCCCTAAGCAACATAAATTTTTCCTTCATAGGATCTCAATTTAAGTTTAGGTGTTGAGTTTCTTGAGGAAGGGCTCTGTGGAATGAACTTTCCGCAGAGCCTTTTTTGAGCAACTACTTTTTATCCCTTTCCCTGCAATACATTACATATTTCTGTGTATCTATATCTAGCAGAAAAAACTGGATAAAGCTGTAGAATTTCCATCTCGTCAAGTTGGATTGATACTGCAGGCGCATTATTGCCTATATGATGGATTAAGGATAAGAGCACAAGACGAAGAGTGGCGGCTGGCTGCAGCGGAGAGTCGATTTTTAATATGGGTGCGGAAAGATTTCCGTTTTAAAATAAAAATTTAAAAAAGAAAAGCCCTGTGGAGATTTCTTCACAGAGCCTTTCATCAATCGGATGCGAGTTTTCTGAACTATTTCAGAACCTGGCACACAAGTTTAATTTATTTAAGGATTATTTCTTAACTGTAAAATAACTGAGGCTGCTATTATGCGAATGAGTGGATCTTCTGAATCCAATTCCTTTTCCGCAATATTCCATGCCTTGTCCACCAACGGATCCTTAATCTGTTTAGTATCTGATAATGTGTTTACCTTTAACACTTGTTCAAGTTCAGCCAATTGAAAAGGATATTTAAACTTTGTGACCGTTGCGCGATTTCTCAAATGTTCTTGTACTTTTTCATTGAGTTTCGTACGTTCAACTGTAATCACCCAATCAACCGGTCGCTGATGACACATTCCTTCTTCGTTATCATAGTCAGCACGATATATATAATCACCCAACACACCGATGTGTACATAATCTCCCTCTGCAACCATCACATAATCATCTGGTTCCATTACATTGACAAACGTGTTAACAACACCTTTATAGTACGCCATCTTCTGTCCCACGTAAGAAGTATAGGTCTTGGCTAGACGCGTCTCAATCTCTTCGGCATCAGCTTGCGAAAGATCTCCGACTCCCGGCCATCCGATTGCAACAAAGCCATCAGTTAAAAATAGTGGTAATCGTTCCTTTCCGTGCGGCCTACTTTTCATTTGAAATAAATTCATCAATCTTGCCCCTTCCTCTTGCCACTTTAAGTTGTAATTCATCCAGACTGTATTTGCTTTTCGTTACAATTCCCCTATGTCCAATTGTCTCCTGGAACTTCTCGCTAAAATAAGCCATCTCCTCTTCTACTACCAGCCACTCCACAGAACGCTGATGACAAAATCCATCTGCTGGATTATCCAAGGATGGGACATATTCATAATCTCCAACTATCCCAATACTAACTAAGGATCCATGACGAATACCTATCAAATCTCCCGCTTGCATTCGATAGACAAAACTCCAAATTGCACCCAATGCATTTCCCAGCTTCGAGTCATGAATTTGATACACAGTCCGTACTCTGTCACGGACCTCATCCTTTGTTACTCCTTGCAAGGAACCAATTCCCGGCCACCCAATCCCAATTCGGTTTTCTCTGATAAATTCTTGATAACGCTCTTTACTGTGCGGCTTTGTTTTCATTTGATAGACATCCAATGTATTCACTCCTTTGGGTTCTTAACGATTAAAACTAGTATAAGGTATTTCCATTAAGAAATCAACCCTTATTAACCTTTAAGGACCCAAAAGAATATTGAAGGTTAGTGATATGAAAGCGTCACAAACAGACTGCTGACATAACAGATTTATCAAAAAGTTATTCAGTTTATTCTCTTTTTTGTACACAGGATCCTATTGGTTTCCAGTTCACCTACACTTTTTAGAATCCCGCTACGACAATGAGGACTTCCAACAGACATCAACTAGTAACCATAATTATCTTGTACTACGTACCTTCCTTATAGATAAACTTCCGAAATTGACAATAACTCGCCCTAAAAAGCCATCTACCCAAAAGAAGACAAAAGAAAATTTATATCGTTAAGGGGCAAAATCCAAACAAAAAGAAAAGCCCTGTAGAGATTTCTCTCTACAGAGCCTTTCCTTAGTTGAATGCAAGTTATCTGAATTGTGTTAGAACCTGGCATCCGAACTTAGATTCCTTTGGCCCCCTTTGCAGCCGACGATACTGCGTCGCCATAGACCTCCCAGAAGCCCGACTAGATGCCCGGGCAAGTCTACGGCTGAGCTGGGAATGGCTGATGGAGTCAGTACCAATCTCCTTCTACAATTCATCCACTGCCCGGATGCCGATCTCAATCCCGCGTAGGTTTCTCCAATTACACAGGTTCGCCATGACGAAGACCTTCACCACGGTGAAATCCGTCAGTTTCCTGGCCCGATAATTCAATAAGGGACAGGCAAGTTCGTTGGTTGGCAGAAGTGCTAAGGTTTGACGCGAAAGACGAATTATCGGTTTACACTTATCATAGTTTGGGTAGCTTCTTTTGTAAGTGTAAGGGAACAGAGGTAACTGTCTATTCCCTTCCTACAGTAGGAGCTTTTTTGCGTGGGGCCAAGCGTCAAGGCATCCTTCGGATCATCGACGGAACCTATGTCAAACTTCCGGATATCGGCAGTCTTCTGAGGAATTGCAAACGCCGTCGCCGGAAAAGCAGGGGCAGGCAGAAGGTGCCCGAGCGCATTCCGATTGAAATTCGATTTGGGGAAGACGTAGCCATCGTCGACCCGATCGCCAAGGAACATTTCCTGAAAAAAAGATAATTTTTTTGAAGAGATGTCTACATTTTGGGAAGGGCTCTTCTTTTTAGTTTTTGATTTGGTTCAATTTTCATTTTTTGTACTTTAATTGAATCTGCGCAACGCTAGTGGGCACCGAACTTAATTTTAGGAATTAAAAAGGCCCTGCAGAGATTTCTCTCTACAGAGCCTTTCCTCAGTCAGACGCAAATTATCTGAATTACTTCAGAACTTGGCACTTGAACTTCACTCTACGACAATTACGAAATCAGAAGCTTGAGATACGTTTCCTTTAGCATCCTCGATGTCAACTACTACTGGTCCAGTTACCGAGAATACAATATCCGTAATTGTAACACCTGATTCAAAGCTTACTGCAGATGGAGTAGTTAAAGTCATAGTTACGACTTTACCAGTTGCGGACACTGAAGTCGCTGCGACAGTTCCAGTACCACCAAGAGCAGTATTGAAATCAATATCAGCAGTAATAGCTGAATTGATATTAACATTTTCACTGAAAGTTAGTGTTAGTACTTCAGTGACGTCATTGTAGACAGCCTTGACTACTTTAGGTGCTGTAACATCTACAGCTGCTTGCAATGCCCCATTAAGAGCTGCTGATTGTCCAAACCCAACTCCACTATTTGCTGCTTCTGCTGCATTAGCTAAATCAAGCAATGCCGCCTCTCTTGCAGTCGCATTCGGCAAAGCATTATATCCTGTTAGATCTAAGCCTAGGACTGCTGCATTATCCTTGATAGCCTTTTCAGCTGCTGCGTAATTAGCCGGATTTTGAGTAGCGTCTAAAGCTAGAAGTTTTGTATTAACATCTAACATAGCTGCAGTGACTGCATTACTATTAAGATTATTCTTGGCAGTTGCAATAGCATTTGTGATAGCAGTATTGAATACTGTTGCGTTAGCATCAATATTACCTGCAGTCAAACCGCCAACAACAGATAGAATCTCATTTTGAATTGCAGTATTTGTTTCTGCTCGTAGAGCTGCTACGCTTGATTCCGCACCAGCAACTTTACCAACTGCTGTTACAAGATCAGCATATGTTGCACCAGTTGCATTAGCAGCAGTGACAACATTTGCTACATTCACTGTACGAATTTCATCAGCAACAAAACTATTTAAAGAATCTGCGTTGGCAAATGCACCATTTGCTTCTACATTGGTAGCCACTATAGTTTGATCAGCATCAGATAAAGCAGCGAATGCTGGAATTTGACGTAATGCAACTTTAACTTGAGTTACACTTCCGCTTTCGATTGCAATATTCACATTATCTAATAATGCAGTACCTGTTTCTCCACCTGTAGCAGCATTAACAATCTTAAACGTAATCACACCATCACTATCTTTAAAATAGTGAATTACAGTAACATTTTCAACGATTTCGTCAGCAAACTGATTGAAGCCTAGACTTCTATCAGATGTACCACGAGCATCTATATAACGAACTTTACCTGCATCGTACTCATCTTTAAAGTTAAGTTCTGCTTTACCTTGGAATGTGATTTTCTTGTCATCACGTTTAAACTTCGTAACAAGACGTGTTTCAGAGTCGTTCAAATCACCTGAAGACTTGAATGTCGCTTTTGCTACTTTACTTTCTGACAATGTAACTGTTGTATCTTTATCATTTCGTTTTTCTGTTGCTTCACCGTAAGCAGTTACTTCAACAGTTGCAGATTGACCATCTACAGACGCTACAAAGATACTAGCAGCATTTACATGATATCCTAAGTCAATAGATTTAAGTGTAGTTGTACGTTTTGTAGAAATAACTGTTCCTTTATTGCGGTTGTCATCTGATTTATCAGCTAGGTAGTTATCTAGGTATGCTTTGTCTGTAAAGACAACAACGTCTTTTGTACCTGTGTTTTCTACTTTAAACGTAGCTTTTCCTTTTTCTACCTTGCTAGGAGCAATTGTTTTGCCACTTTGGTTTGCAACCGTGAATTTGAATTCCGCGCCGTTTGTACCAGCGTTAATTGTACGGTTGTCTTTAATTTGAGTAGTTGTTCCAGGCTCGTAAACTTTCAATGCACTTCCAGCAACTTTTTCTGTTGCGAAGTAAGTCATTGCAGCTTTCTTAAAAGGCTCGCCTTCTTCAAGAACGCCTTGTTTATTGTCACTTGAATTAATATCAATCCACATTACAGGTGTTGCATAGTCTTTGTCACTACCAACAATTTTGAACTCTCCTTCACCTTTTGAGTTCAATTCAACAGTAATTTGTTGCTTGTTTGAACCAGCAGTGAATTTAGATTTCCCTACTAAGTCTTCATCGTAGTAATCTGTCCCTTTTTCCGAATCAGCATTTACAATGAACTTAGCATCTGTATTTGTAGAAATAACACGATCAAGTACTTCATCCAATCCAACATTTACAACTTCATTTGCAGCGGCTTTACCGTTTTCATCTTTTACAACAATTTTGTAAAGACGACCGTTTTTCTCACCTTCTGCAGCTTCTTCTGCGCCATCACGAGTGATTTCAAGCTCGTATTTCGCGTGAATTGCGCCAAATGTCAATTCTTTCGCAGTAACTTGAAGCTCTGTGCGGTGAACTTTTTTATTGTCTTTTTCATCTCCACCAATGTAACCACCATCGTCGATGAATGCAACTGGGGTTGCTTTTGTATTTGTTCCAGATACTGTGAATGTAGCTACACCGTTAATATCTGTTTCTACAAAATGAGATTTCACTTGATCATTTGTTGTTTGGTATACTTCGTTACCATCTACAGTTGCTTTTGTTAACTTGTTCACTGGAACGTCTACGTTTTCAGCAAAAGTGATGTAGATTTTTTTGTTTTGGATTGCTTTACCTGTTTTAGGATCTTTGTACGTCACTTTATACTTCTTGTTTTCTCCATTGTTTAAAGAAGCATCTTTATTATCGTCTTCTTCAAGGGAAAGGATTGTGTCTACACCCCAATGTACTGTTGCATAGTCACGAACTGTAGGTGCACCTGTTGGGTAAACCGCTACTTCGTCGATACCTGCTGCATATTGTGAGTAAGAGAATGTTGCAATTCCTTCAGCGTTAGTAACTGCTTCGAACACTTGGTCTTTGTTAAGAGTGTCACGAGTATCTGCTTTCACGTTGAACGTTACAGGAATACCAGCTTGTTTCACGCCTACATCAGCAGAAACGATTGCTTGTTGACCCACTTTACCTTGTACGGAATGAGTAGTGATATCAATTTTAGTAGGAACGACTGCAGAAATACCTTCGAATGTTCCGATTGCATTGTCATTCAAAGAAACGATGTATTTCTCTCCGCCTTTTTGAACAGCAGTCGTCAATACAACTGTTTTGTTGTCGGATTGTTTAACAGCCGCATTCGAAACTGTTAGACCGTCGATTGTGAAGTTCAAAGAGTTAAGGTTCTCAACTGCATCTTTGAAAGTTACTTCAACCGTAGTAGCGTTAACCGCCTTAACCAACACTGTTGCATAAAACTCTCTCGAAAAGATAAGACTACCAGATAGGGAGGGATGGGAGTGCTTGTTGATCATAAAACAGCTAATTTGACGATGCCTAAAGCACTGCAAATTTTTAATAATTGGGCAAGGTTGCGTGGATTGAGTGCGGAAACTATGCGTGGGTATGAGGTAGACAGCCGTCAGTTTGTTAAGTGGTATGGCGGGCTTGGGCTGGGTTTAACGGAAGTGACAAGTGATCATATCGAGGGGTTTGTTCAGTATTTGATTGATCAACGCGGCTGTAAGGCGACATCTGTGAATCGAAAGTTGAATACGTTGGATCGGTTTTTCTATTGTTTAAAGAAGAAGGGATGGGTACCGAATAATCCAGTGGATGAGGTTGAACGGTTGAAAACAACGGAAACCGAACGCACTTATTTGAATCCCTGTGAAATACAGGCGATGCTTTCTCATATCGCTCATCCGATTCTTTACTTTTTTGTATGCACTATGGTCCATACCGGAATCCGGGTGAGTGAATGCAGGAATCTACAAGTAACTGATGTGGACATCGAAGAACGGAGGATTCGGATTCGAAATGGGAAAGGGGGGAGGCATCGGATCGTGCCGATTGGACCGAAACTGCAGGAGGAGCTCATATTCTATTTGCAAAGACATCGCCCGCATACGGAATCTACTCGTTTTTTTGCTCTTGAGAAAACCGGATCGGTCAGTACACAATATGTCAATCAGATATTGTGGAAGGCTGGACGAAAGGCGGGGATTACCAAGCATGTGACCAGTCATACGTTGCGCCATTCATTCGCCAGTCATTTAGTTAGACAAGGTACCCATATAGCCGTAAATCAAAAACTGTTGGGCCACGCCAACCTCAAAACGACTTCCATTTACCTGCATATCCAACAAGACGAAATGAAAGCTGCTGTTGAGAATTTAGATTTTACACAGGGATGAATTAAAATTGCATGCAATAGCGATGAACGAATAAGAGAGTCTTCTTATCGAGAGATCGATGAGAGGGCTTTTTTTGCTACATAGGAACAAACCAAGGTGTAATTAATACCGGTTCCTTACAATTAATTGCGGAGCGACCGCCGCTCTCTATGGTCTTAAATTATTAAAGGGATTTCCATCAGGGTTGCTTCTGTAGTAGCCATCCTCCCCGCCCCTCCAATATCCCTCGACTGTTGTGCCATCAGACCGCTCATAGCCGTCTACCCAATGGGGCTCCACATGATGAATTCCATTACTATCCATGGGCGCAGTCTCGTATGAACCATCCCCGCCGTAATAATCCGTTATATAGGTTGAATCTTCAACAGGGATGCTCTCAAAAAATTCATAAACCAGGGAACCGGCTACTAGCCAAAAAGTTGCGCCAAAGCTGAAAATTGCTATCTGTGATGACCAATTTTTCAGGACATATAAAGGATATAAAGAGTTAAATTGACTTACGGCAATCTCCGCTTTCCGAAAGAGTTCTCTTTGCTTTTTCTTACGGAAGCTCATAAAAAAATGCTTTGAATAATAGGAGGCATATTCTATTTCTATTTCTTCGGCTACTTTGGAATAAGGCCTAAGCATACATAAAGACAATAAGGAACACAGGATGAAAATAGCAGCTGAAATTATGTAGAGCTGTTGATACCATACATCCTCTCTCCACAAATCAATGATCCACGCCATCATACCCACCGCTCTCTCCTGTGCTTTACGTACTGTTATATAAATTCAGTATAACAGGATTAGTAAGAGAGTAAATATTATCCGTAATTAATCGTATAGCTTCTAAAAAAGTTCAGATAACAGCAATAGGTAGTAAAGACTGAACGCGATGTCATGATCCAGGTTCCAGTCTCGTTGTTGAATAGCGTCTTTGCCAAAACTATCTAACCTTTACATTATCGGAACTTGAAATCTAATACCTTCAACAGTGATGGAGCCTACATTGCATTGAAAAAGTACAATTTCCCGCTAAAAGGATATACAGATAAGACGGCTCGGAACAAGCCGATCACCCGCGGCACTGTCGCCCAAATTTTGTCCAGCAGCCAAGTAGGGCCAAACGATGTGAAGGGAGCGTACAACTTTTTAGTTAAGCATCATCTAACAAACAGCCCATCTTTTGAGGCATATAATGCAACAGGAGGGTTAAAGAAATCCCATATTTCTTCTTCTTTAAACGAATGGATGCAGCTGGTTTGACCGAATTGAAATAAAACAGGAATTTTAACAGCCCTCATGATCGGTTTTATTCAGAGGGTTGTTTTGTATGGAGAACAACAGCTCTGAACATACTCCAAACATTTTTCATATGGCCGTTGTTGCAATTACCTTGAAAGGAAGGTACCTAAATATATTTACATTTAAACCGATACATAACGTAGAAACAATAGATTTTGAGGTGTTGTATTGATGAAGAACTTTTTTTCAATTGTCCTGTTTTTACTGGTGATACTTTACGCCTCTCCCGCATCGGCGGAGGAGACGAACCGGGTTATTGTCCAAGTGACGGATGATAAAGGAAATCAGGCTGTTGATAGTGTTTTAATTGAAGAAGTCGGTGAACTGGAAAGAGTGAAAATTCTACAACCGGATTATATCCGTTTTATTAGTTTACAAGAAAGTGGTGCGGAAACGAAATCATGGGGGATGATTCGGATTGGGGCACCGCGTATGAAAACAATGACCAGCTCCATTGAAGGAAGTGTGGTTGTTGCTATCATTGATACAGGCGTCGATTACACGCATCCTTTTTTGAAAGATAGGATTGTGGACGGATATGATTTCCTTGATAACGATACGAACCCGATGGACAAGCATTTCCATGGCACCCATTTAGCAGGCATCATTGCGGATACGACCCCGGCGAATGTGAAAATCATGCCCATTCGTGCGATGGATGCCGAAGGGAGAGGATATGATTCAGATATTGCGACAGGTATCCGTTTTGCAGTAGATAACGGAGCGGACGTCATCAATATGAGTTTCCTGGGTGAGGATTATTCCCCATTCTTGGCTGAAGCGATTGATTATGCTCTTTCAAACAACGTGCCGGTCATCGTTGCTGCGGGCAACGAGAGCGCGGATACGGACAATTTCTATCCCGCTTCCGAAGAGAAAGTGATCGTCGTCTCCGCAACCGACAAAATGGATCATATCGCCGATTTCAGCAATACAGGAAATTCCATAGATGTATCGGCACCCGGAATTGACATCTATTCCAGTGTGCCCGGAGGTCGATTTGCCAGCTATAGCGGAACATCGATGGCAGCTCCTTTTGTGAGCGGCCTTGCCGCAATGCTTAAACTCGAAGATCCCATGCGATCAGTTGAAGAAATCGAAGGTTTGTTAAAGAGATATGTCGATGACCGCGGAGCCATTGGATGGGACCCTCTTTTCGGGGAAGGGATCGTCAATGTAACGGGCTACGAGCAAGTACAAGTCATTCAAGACGGCACTGCCACGACATTTGTCCCTTTTCCAGAACAGCGGAGTGTTCCGTTGGATGCCAATTGGACGATTACATTCGATCGCCCCTTGACCGAGGGAGATGTCGTTGACATTAAAGTGCTCCGAGGCAACAAAGAAGTGCCAATCACACGAACTTTCAGCGGTGAAAATGAAATCATGATTGCTCCGCTTAAGCCGTTGCTTCCAAACACCGCTTACAGGTTTTTACTCTTTGTTGAACACGGCATGGACTATGAAATGAAGTTCGTGACGGGAGATTAAACGATTTCACCAGCTTGATAAGAAGGCAGTGATGAAAAAACGACCGAATGGGGGGAAGCCCCTTTCGGTCGTTTTCGCTATGTTGAATGCTAGCATCGTTTTGGTTTTATTACTGAGTCCTTTATTCAATGGATCCAGTATGGTGTCTTTTAACAAATGAGTGGAAGATATTTCAAGTTGACTAGAATAATAGAAGTAGGTCTATTTGTTGATTTAATATCAAGAATAATGTAAAGTTTTAGATAAATAGTAATAGGAGAGGGAAGTGAACAAATTTTTAAAGGGGAAAGAGGGATTGTAGATGAATAAGACTTTTAGATTTTTAATTCTTGCTGTAACAAAGACGTATGGTGGATATTGTATCGCTGGAATGGATAAGAAGGGGAAATGGATTCGTCCGTTACCAGTTGGGGCAGGGAAGTTTTGGGGAATTTCATTGGATGCAAATAACACAAGTAGATATATCAAAGTCGGGGACGTTTGGGAGATTAGTCAGTATGAAAAAGAATATGACCCAACCTCTCCTGGTCACACTGAGGATATTCGTCTTAAGAGTAAACCCATTTATATAGGTTCACTTTCAAACGATCAATTAGTCAAGTTTGTGAACAATCATCAAGAGTGTAAAGAAGAGTTAGAACTTACCCTTAATGCAGACTCTAGGTCTCTTTGTTTAATCAAAGCAAGTGAATTTCGTAATTTTATGGATAGAAGCACTTATGATGGCAGGGAAAGTCCTCGAATGACATTTGAATTTCAAGGTAAAACATATCGAAATACGACTACGAGTACAACGGGTTTCCCAATTACGGATTTAAAGTGGCGTGCATATACGATACAAAGAAAAGAGACCCAAAACAACTTTGATGATACTTTTATCTGTATTGGCCTGGCTCGAATAGAGAAAAAGAAAAACATTACTAGGGAGTATCCGATGGTTATAAGTGTTATTACAAATCCGGAAGTGCCTTTGTTGCCGACGTATCCGAACTGATGGTAAGATGGAAATACAAACAGTGGGGTGATAAGCTTTGAAACAATTCAACCCGACAGGGAAGCTGTATACATCGAATCCATCCGGTTTGAAATATATAAAAGAAGATGTAGAGTTATGGCAAATCATGCGCGCTGGGCATGAAATACCAGATGCATTACGAGTACAGGAATTATCACCCTCAGACGAGTTATTTCAAACCTATTTAAGGGCATGGAGAAATAAGCCACCGAAGGAATGGTGGCCATTTTATGAACAAAGATTTAAAAAGGAAATGCAGAGTGAAGAAGTGCTTAAAGGGCTTCGAGCTGTTTATAAACGACTTTTGCTTGGTCGGAATGTTGTGTTGATTTGTTTCTGTGATGATCACCGAATTTGCCACCGTCGACTAGTCGGTGAGTTCTTTGAACCCTATGGTGTAAAAGCAATTGAATTGAATCCGGTTAAAACGGAACAAATATCTCTTTTTTAGGAGAATGATATGTCAAATATAATATGTACAATTGGCTTTTCAAAAAAATCCTTGAAGAAATTTGTTAACCTACTTCAAGATGCGAGTGTAACAAAACTTGTCGATACAAGATTAAATAATACATCCCAACTAGCTGGTTTTTCAAAAAAAGATGATCTTGCATACATCTTGGAACTAGTCGGGATTCATTATGTTCATGAACCGTTAATGGCACCGACACAAGATATACTAAAGGGATATAAAAATAAGGAAATGACATGGAAAGAATATGAAGTTGCATACAGTAATCTTCTTGAGAAAAGAGATATTCTTTCGCTTGCCAAGAGCTTAATGGTTGGAGAAAGAGTTTGTTTTTTATGTAGTGAGGAAAAGCCAGATTATTGTCACAGACGTCTACTTGCAGAGTATGTTCAATCAAATGCTGAAGAAGAAATAAAAATCCAACATCTTATTTGAATCTAAAGTTGCGTTCCTTAAATTGGCTGTATTTTGAATAACATAGGGTAATTACTCTGAAGCATTCGATGTGACATCACACCGAATGCTTTTTTGAGCTAGGCAGCACTTTTCTCTAATGAGTGAAACTTCCTGATGTGTTGTTGTGGTGGGGGCTGTTCATAAAACCACAAGTTAAATCCCCTCGGCGCACACTCTCTAGGCGATTGTGACTTGAATATTTTACGTCATATATACTAAACTGTAATTCGAAATAACTAAAAATTTCAAGGGGTATAGTGCCTATGCAGTATTCATATTTGTTATCGCAGGCACCCAAAAAGGGGTAATTGAATGAAGCTCTTTAGCAAAATCGGAAAAGGCGTGAACGCACTTGGCGGTGGACTCGTCAAAACAGGGGTTAACGCAACGGGTGCGCTCGTCAGTAAGAAATTCCCTCAAACGGGGGAGTACATCAAAGAAGTGGGGCATACCGTCGTGGTGTCCTCGCAAGCTGTCATCGCCAATACGGCTCAGTTCGTAGACGGAGCGGCGACCGGAGCTTACGGGCTGATCAAGAAGGATGACTCGAAGAAAGCGGAAGGCTGGTCCGATGTGAAAGATGCTTCAATTCAGACGGGCAAAGGTTTCGCTGGCGGCTTGGTGTACACGGGCAAGAGTATCGGACAAGCGGCAAAAGGGGCGGCATCCAAAGATAAGGAGCAATTTGTCGCGGGTATGAAAAATGTCGGCAAAGTGGCTGCGGTCGCGACGGTCGGCGTCGGCGTGTTCGATCTGCTGAATGCGAGTCCGGCCGAAGCGATGGAACTCGACACACGAAATACCAGTTTGGAAGGTATGACACATGAGACGACTGGCGTAGCATTTGAAAAATCGACGTATGAAACAGCGGATAACGGTGTCTATACCGGTGTGTTTCCTGTCTTCGATTCCGCCTTCGACGTAGAGCTGCCGGAAGATACGTATTTGATGTCTGATAGCGTCCATATCGGGATCGCCAATATGCAATTGTACGAAGCCATCCAAAACGATCCGGCGCTTGCCGATCAACTCGGATTGGATGAACAGGATATCGAAAATCTACGGTCCACGATCACGCCTGAAGGCTACGACTGGCATCACCATGAGGAACCCGGGCGCATGCAGCTCGTTGACGAAGAACAGCATAGCTTGACGGGACACACCGGCGGCCGCAACCTTTGGGGAGGCGCGACGGAGGCGAGATCGTAAAAAGGCGCCTGTGCAGCAAACAGGATTGTTTGTCGCGCAGGCACCTATTCAAATTTCCTTCGTTGAAATGAGCTGATGGACGAGGAACTCTCCATCCACTAGTTTTACAAGCGCCACTGTCCTGAATTTCTTCGTGACAGTGGCGTCTGGTCGGTAAATTTCGCCACAGAACTGACTCACTTCTCTTTCGGTTGCTCTCGAAAAACACCAGTAACCGCACCGGCGTTCACACCCATTTTCCATTCCTATAGAAACATACTTTTTAAATGAAATCCTTTCAAATCTGTCTAAATGACCAATTTAGTTTTTCGTTCACTTTTTAGTTTACAACTATAATAAACTTCTTTATGATAGAGTAATATACTAATATAATTTTAAATCATGATTAGGGATTGCCTAAAGTGAGGTTTATTAAGATGAAAAACATTTTCAACATCGTGAAAATTGATTTTCGGAATATCTCAAGGAACAAGGCCGCATTGATTGTCATCGCTGCGGTCGCTTTTTTGCCCTCGCTGTACGCGTGGCTGAATATTCTCGCTTCCTGGGACCCTTATTCCAACACGAAAGGCGTCAATGTCGCGGTTGTAAGCGAGGACCAGGGGACGGAAGTGCAAGGGCAGAAATTCAACGTCGGTGATGAAGTGATTGTCTCGTTGACAAAGAATGATAATTTAGGATGGCAGTTCGTTCCGAAAGAGGATGCGATCAAAGGGGTCCGGCATGGAGATTATTATGCCGCTATCATTATTCCGGAAGATTTTTCGGAAAAATTGAGTAGCGTAACGACGGATGAAATCACGAAGCCCCAACTAGAATACTATATCAATGAAAAAATCAATGCCATTTCTCCGAAAGTGGCGAAGTCGGGTGCTTCCGCGGTCATGGAAAACATCCAAAGCTCCTTTGTGGAAGAGACGAACAAGACCGTTTTGGAAATATTCAATTCGCTTGGGCTCGAACTGGAAAATAACATGGGCAATATCGATAAGCTCCGGGATACGATTTATCAGTTGGAGGCAGGTATGCCGGAGATTTATGCGCAGCTGCAACTCGCCGATCAAGGTTTGGATCTTGCAGAGAAATCAATCGACAGAGTGGGGGACACGCTCGATGAAGCGGATGTCGTCCATTCGAAGGCTAAAAAACTCAACGGGCAATTGCTTGATCGGTTGAAGGAGAGCGAGCAGGCAGCAGATAGGGCGGTCGCGGGAATCGAGGAAAATTTGCGGGAGGCCCAGACAGTATTCCGGAAAATTCCGCAGTTTACGAGCGAGGCGGCGGGGAAAGGAGCGGACCTGGATCGGCTCATTTCTTCACTGGAAGACAAGCAAGCGAAGCTCGATGATACATCCGACCGTCTGCAGACAATATATGACTTCCTAAAAAAACAAGATAAAAACTTGAAAGACTCGACTAAGATTGACGGGGTGCAAAAGTCGCTGGATGAAAACGTGGCGGACCTCCAGCAACTGAAATCGAATCTGCAATCGATGATCCGGGATTTGGAACGGGGAGAGCATCCCGCTGTGGAGCTTGTCCAACAGTCGCAAGAGCTTTCCGATAGATTGTCGGAAAATGCGGGGCAACTACAGAAGAATTATGAAACCGTCGTCCGTCCGCAAGTCGGGAAGCTGATTGAGCAACTGACGGACCTCTCAACTGGGATGGCTGGTCGGTTGGATCAAGTTAGCAAAGTGAATGGAACCGCGTTGGAAGCCGTGAAGCGTCTAAACGATAAACGGGATTCCATCGATTGGAGTTCCAAGAAGGAAGAAATCGACCGCATGGCGGGGCAGGTGAATGACAGCCTGAACAGAGTGGAAACGATTGTCAAGCTGTTGGAAGTTGCCGGGAAAGTTACGAGCAGCGACCGTCTTGCCAGCATGGAAGAGAAGATCAAATCGCTGCAAAGTTCTTTGGAGAAAACGAACGAAATCTTAACTACCATTCAAAAGGCGATTGAAAATGGAGAGAATCCGAGCTTAAATTTGCTGGATGATTTACAACTGCAACTCGAATCGTCCCATTCCAAAATCGAGGAACTGAAGAAGAAGTTCGGCATGGACGGCAAGCTCGCTCTGGATCAAGCAGCGAAACGACTAGAAGATATTGACAAGGATATGCGCCAGAAATACGAGGAGCTGCAACAGTCAAAAGCGAATGTGGACGGCAAGCTGGAGTCCTTGTTGGATTCCGCCCAAAATCCTGTTAGGTCAATCGGTGCCTTGGAAAAAGTTGTGGACCGGGTCGACCGTGGTTTGAGTACGGTTGATTCCATCCAAGGGGGGCTACGGGATATCCAGAAGTTTGTCGACTCGGACACGATTTCCGACCAGGTGGAGCGGATTAAAGTCTTGCAGGCAGACTTACAAAAAGCGAACGCCTCAATCGACGATGTCATTGGCCGCATAGAAGAGGCGAAAGTGAACGGCAAAAAGCGGCTGAACGACATCGACCACCTGGCGGAAAGGATGGATCGGTCCCTCGAAGATATGATTACTTTTGTAAGTGGCGACTTTGCCCGCCAGTATAAAACGGTCATGCGGGACGCCACGACGGCCTTGTATGACGTATCGGACGTGTTGGACGATGTGAACGCCAAAATCCCGAAAGTGCAGGATGCCCTTCAAAAGGTGGCGAAAGGGGTGGACGAAGGGAAAGAAAAACTCGCAATGGCGAATGAAATTTTCCCAGAAGCGAATGAAACGGTCAATACACTGGCCGAAAAAATACGGAGATTGGAAGAGGACGGGGATCTCGACAAGCTGCTCCATGTGCTCAACACGGATCCGACGGGCGTCAGCGATTTCCTAGCATCCCCTGTCGTGTTGGATGAACACGCCTTGTACCCGATTCCGAACTACGGATCCGCCATGAACCCGTTCTATACGACGCTTTCCTTATGGGTCGGGGCGCTATTGCTCGTCTCCACGCTCAAAGTGGATATCGATGAGAAGAGGTTGTACAAGAGCTATGAAACATACGCGGGCCGTCTGATCACGTTCATGGGTCTCGGTATGGTGCAAGCCTTAATCGTGACGGTCGGCAACTTATTCATCATGCATACGTATGTCGTCAACAAGCTGCCATATGTCCTGTTTGGCGTATTGATCAGCGCTGTTTTCGTCTCCATTGTTTATACACTTGTCTCCGTATTCGGAAATACAGGGAAAGTGCTGGCTATCATTCTCATGGTCATGCAGCTCGGAGGATCGGGCGGGACCTTCCCGATCCAGATGGCGCCGCCGTTCTTCCAAAGTATCCATGCGTTTCTCCCGTTCACGCACGCCATCACCCTATTAAGGGAAGCAATCGGCGGCATCATTTGGGAAATCGCTTGGAAGCAAATTCTCTACTTGTTTATCTATTTCCTGCTCGCCCTTATCGCGGGAGTCGGCTTGAAGAAGTTCTTCAATAAGTCGAGTGACAAATTCATGGAGAAGGCGAAGGAAAGCAAGATTGTGATTTGAGTGTGGAGGATACCTGCTTTCTGTGCGAGCCTGATCGTTTCTAGTTAACTAAAGATGGAGGTGAGTGGATGGACCGGAAAGATGAAATTGTACAAGCCGCCGAAAAATCGTTTTCCCTGTTCGGCTACAAAGCGACAACAATGGACCAAATCGCTAAGATCGCGAACGTCGGGAAAGGGACGATCTACACATTCTTTTCTAATAAGGAAGAACTGTTCCAAACCATTGTATGGCAGATGGTAGAAGAGATGAAACACGCCTCCGACCAATGCGCCGTGGAGGGCGCCTCCTTTGAAGAAAAGGCTCACGCCCGGATTATGGAACTACTCAAATTCCGGGAGACTCATAAATTGTATATAAAACTGATTGAAGAAGAAAACGAGCTTCGCACACTCGCCGTCAGCGAGATGCTGCAATCGGTGGAGAAAGAGATCCTCCGATTCATCCAAAGCAAAATTGAACGCGGCATTGTTAGTGGGGAGCTTAAGCCTTGCGACAGCAAATTGGTCGCGTTCTTGCTCTACAAATCTTACATGGCACTAGTCATCGACTGGAATAAAACTCACGATCGTCAGTTGGGAGAAGAGGAGATCGCGCAGCTATTAAGCCAGACGGTATTCTCGGGTTTGATGGGGACGTTATGTAACTAGCGTTAGGTGCTGCACCCGAACAATTACCTAGAAACAAGAAAAATCCCTTCAGGCAAGGAGCCTAAGGGATTTTTTCATGAACTGGTCAATTCCTAGCCAATCCTTTTTTAAGCAAATTAATTTCAGTTTTATGGTTTTGTAAGGATTCTTCGAAGGTTAATTCCAATGCGAAATTTTGGATAAGATTTTGTATCGTGACAGAATCGATTATTTTAAGAACATGAAATAATTCCCGTTCCTCTGTAATGTTCAGTTTCTTTTGGTCAATATAGCGTATCATTTCGGGCCGTCGATTTATAAATTTTTCTAAGTCCTCATTATTAGTCATGGATTTCACTATTTTATGATTCATGTTCAAGAAAGCATTTTCTATAAATACCCGATGCTCTTGGTTTTGAAAGGCTTGCAACATGAACTTATATATCTGAATCGTTGCCTCAAATAAATCTCCGTCATTTTCTTGTAAAAGGGAAATGTACTTCGCCTCGTTTTGTTCGGTGTACTTTTCCAAAAGATAGAAGAATAGATCTTCTTTATCTTCAAAGTACTGATAGAAACTTCCCCGGGCGATGCCCGCATGTTTGACAATGTTGGAAATGGTGGCTTCGTGTAAGGGAGCTCTGGAAAACTCTGTCATCGCAGCATCGATTAACATTTCTTGCTTATCTATAGGTAAATTAAAAAAAGTTTGCTTAGGCATGTGTATCCTCCTAGCTATTCACAAGTGACAACTTGTCATAAATGAGTGTAGCCCAATCATAGATAATAAGTGGGGACAAGTCAACATAGGCTGTGACAGAGCGTCCTGCATCGACCGGGTTTAATTAGGATAAAAAGAACTTTAGTACATGAATGGAAATGGAACTAGTCTATTAACTTGAAAGATTTATGCCACACTGCCTATTATGGATTGACATATGACAATGCGTCACTTATGATGAGGCCATGTCAAATTGTGACACGTTGTCATTCCTTGAAAGAAGAGGTTGGATAGTAGGATAAAAAATCGATTATCCTTTTTGCTTACAAAATGGCGTAGATACCAGACTATAAAACGGCGAATCTGTAAATTGTTATTTCTTTAACGTCCATTTTGATTTTATGATATCTACTACTTATACACTTAGTTCAATCTATCAGACTCGCGCCCTAGAAGTAGCTACAACGAAAGATTGTTGTTTTGTTTGGACTGCGAGTATAAGATGATGAAAGAAGCACAGAATAATCCGATTGTTAATCCGCAGTATAGCTGGGAGGAGAAGAACAGAAGGAGTTTCAATAGATAAAATCCATAGAAATTGTTTGCGACGTCTAGTAGTTTTGAATTTTGTCATAGGATAATAGAAATATAAGTTAGCAAGTTGCTATAATAGAAAAGATGTAGGGTACCGTGGAATCTGGAAGGGTTTGATGGTGCAAATAAAGGTATAAAGCAGTTGCGAATATTTCCATCCAACAATTTACTATGACGTGGCAGACCGGGTATCAAACGCGATTTGTGACGCAAAACGTGAATGGCACGATGCGCGGTTTGCTTTTCCGTGTGGTGCTAGCCGATTGGCCCAAGCGGGATTGTCCTTTAGTTAGCAAAAAGGATCATACTTTTCATAGATAAAAGAAGTAGAATTTCTGGAGACCGCGCGATTTACTATCCGTTCGAACCAGTCACCGAAAGAGAAAAAGTGATCAGAAGAGGGGAACCAGTGCTAGTGATAGCCAGTGGCCCCTATTCAGTTGCGCGCAAATTATCAAAGGGGGATTCAAGTTAAAGATGAAAAGGAAGAATAATAGAAAAATAGCAGGTCTTCTGTCTGGTGTAGCTGTTATGGCTATCATGGCTGGATGTAGTAAGGGGGAGGCCTCGGGGGAAGAAGTAATCGTCGCAAAAGAAATACCGGTCGAGGTCGCAGAAGTCTCATACGGTTCCTTAAGTGATAGCAATCGATTAACCGGTACTATTATCCCTGAAACAGAAGTGGATGTTGTTCCAAAAGCTCCCGGTGAAATCAAGCAGATCATGGTGCAAAAGGGAGACATTGTGAAGGTCGGCGATGTTTTGGCTAGGTTGGATGATTCAGCTGAACGAAACGCGGTTCAGCAACAACAGGTTGCTTTAAAACAAGCGCAAAGCGGTTTGAAGAGTGCTCAAAGCGGATTAAGCAATGCGCAGAGCGGAAAGTCAAAAGCGGCAAAAAGCTATGAACAAGCACAAGCATCTGTGAGACAAGTGGAAGCATCCTTAGCAGAAGCACGTAAATCTTTGGATGATAACTTGGATAATATTGAATTCCAAATAAAGAATGCAAAACTTGCATGGGATCAAGCGAAACAAAACTTGGAGCGGATGGAAGTATTACTTACCGAGGGGCTCATTTCTCAACAAAACTACGATGACGCCAGCAATGGTGAACAAAATGCGAGAAATGCTTATGAACAAGTGGAGTTAAATAAAAGTCAAGTGGACAGCAGTATCAGTTTACAATCATTAGAGGCCTCTTTAGACCAGTCTAAAATCGGAGCCAGTATTGCGCAATCATCAATTCAAGATGCGGATATTGGAATTAGACAAGCCCAAGCAGCGGTAGAGCAAGCTCAGGCGTCGGTAGAGCAAGCGCAGCTGGCGGTCGATTCGGCTCGTGAACGATTGGCGGATAAAGTAATTGTTGCGACTGCCTCCGGGGAAATTACACAGGTGTCGGGTGAAGTAGGGGCCATGGCGTCCGGCCAGCAAGCATTCGCATCCATTGTGTCGATCGATAAGGTAAAAGTGAGTGTTAATATTTTACCAGACCAATTGTCCGTTTTTAAACCGGGTACAACGATCGAGGTAGAAGTGAACGGAATGAAAGAAGCATTTACAGGAACCGTTTCCTACGTTTCGGCAGTGGGGACAGGCTCCGGTTTGTTTACAGTGGAAGCGGTAATTGACAACTCGAATCACGTCATTCGTCCTGGAATGGTCGCCACCATCATAGTGGATGAAATATTGGCGTCCAATACGACGCTTGTTCCAACGAACGCAGTGATCCAGAAGGAAGGGGAATCGGTCGTCTTTACGGTCGTTGATGGAAAATCGGTTCTTAAAGAAGTGGAAGTCATTCGGTATGGCACCGATACAACTGCTGTAACTGGTGATTTAAGTGAAAGCGAAGAAGTGGTAGTTAAAGGTCAAAACCTCCTGAATGATGGAGATTCCGTGAAAATCATGAAGGAGGACTAAGCGTTGAAACTGATTAAAGGTTCAATAAATCGTCCTGTCGGCGTCATCATGGTTGTCGTGCTGGCGCTGGTCTTGGGCGTAATCTCAGTGAGAAACTTAGCAGTAGATTTATTTCCGAAAATGGATTTGCCCATTGCGGTTGTTGTTACAAGCTATCCAGGTGCCGCCTCGCAGGAAATTGAAGAATTGGTTAGTAAACCGATAGAATCTGCTGTTGGAACACTGGAAGGGATCGATACGATCCAATCCATTTCACAGCCAAATTCATCGATGGTGATTTTGCAGTTTGATTATGGAACAGATATTAAAACAACCTTAAATGATATGAGGGAGAAGCTGGATCCTGTACGAGCCCAATTGCCAGATGATGCGAATTCGCCATTGGTCATGCGTCTCGATCCTCAAGCGATCCCGATTCAGACAATTAGTTTAACCGGTGCAGACTTAAGTGAATTACAAGTCATTGCTGAAAATGAAATCCAACCGGAATTTGAGCGGGCGCCTGGAATTGCATCTGCTAATATCACGGGTGGTCTGAAAAGAGAAATTCAGGTCAATTTAGACATTGGAAAGCTGCAAAACTTTGGGCTTTCGGGTTCCCAAGTTGTCCAAGCATTAGGGGCGGAGAACCGTTCCATTTCAGCGGGGACCGTTGAGCGAGGCGGCGAAGACGTTCAAGTACGGATTGATGGAGAATATACTTCCGTCCAAGATATTATGAACACCCAAATCGGCTTAGCCGGCGGGGAAATGATTAAAGTGAGTGATGTCGCCGAGGTCATTGATACATTTGAAGACCAGACGACCATCTCTCGGGTTAATGGAGAAGATACGCTGACATTCTCCATTATGAAACAATCGGATGCCAATACAATCAGTGCCGCTGATGAGGTCAATCGAATCATTGATAAGTTAAATCCGAAGTTGGCAGAACGCGGTTTGAAACTGACAACGACATTGGATACATCCGTATTCATTTCACAATCGATCAACTCGGTCATGGTGAATATGATTGTGGGATTTGCGTTGGCGATGATTGTCTTGCAGCTATTCTTGCGCAGTATTCGGACAACGTTGGTAATCGGACTGACCATGCCGTTATCCCTTCTCACGACTTTTACATTAATGTATTTGACGGGAGAAAGTATTAACACCATCTCAATGGGTGGATTGGCCATCGGGATTGGATTAATGATTGATAGTGCGATCGTTATTCTTGAGAACATCTTTAAGAAGCGGACGGAAGGAATGCCGATCAAAGAAGCGGCAGTAGCAGGGGCTACTGAATTAGCACCCTCGGTTATTGCAGCGACATTAACGACTGCGGCGATTTTCGTACCAATGCTATTCATTAGCGGACTTGCCGCACAGATGATCCGCCCATTGGCCTTAACAGTTGTCTTTGCTGTATCGGCCGCATTGATTGGTGCCATCACATTCCTTCCGATGATATCTTCCAAATTTCTTGGAAACGTATCTGCCTCTTTTGAGGAGCAGGGGAGCAAAGGATGGTTCAATAAGCTGCTGAACAAGCTTACCAATAGTTATGTGAAGTTATTGGAAAAGGCGTTAAGAGCTCGAAAAAGAACAATCGGTATCGTTGTGGCTACTGTAGTGGGAAGTTTGCTCCTTGTTCCGTTTATCGGATTTGTGTTAATGCCGTCATCTGACGGAGGAGAAATGCAAATCAATGTGGAACTGCAACCAGGTACACAATTGGCGAAAACCGAGGAAACGGTTCAAGATATCAGTGAACGCCTTGCCAAATATGACGATATTATCGAAATGACGACCGTGACAATCGGTGGTAGCTCGATGGGCATTGGGGGAGGAAGCTCGGAATTTGCGAGTTTTGCCCTAAAGTTTGTCAAAGCAAGTGAACGGGATTTATCGACAACGGAGCTAGTTGGAGAAGTCGACACATTACTAGGCGATATTCCGGGTGCTAAAATCACTGTACAAGAAAGTGACCAAGGAATGGGGACAGGATCTCCGATTCAAGTTGAAATATCGGGCGATGACCTTGATATCTTAAGCGATTTATCGCAACAAGTTGTTTGGATTCTTCAAGATATAGATGGTACGCTCAACATCGAAAGTACGGCTGGGGAAGGCCGTCCAGAAGTTCAAATCATTGTAAATCGGGAAGTGGCCAGTCAGTATGGACTCTCCTATCAACAGGTCATGAGCGGTGTCAGCATGGCATTCAGTGGACAAGTCGCCACGAAGTATAAAGAAGATGGCGATGAGTTTGACGTTCGAGTAGCCTTCCCGAAAGAAAGCACACAAACGATTCGTGATTTGGAAACCTTCGTCATACAAAATAGTCAAGGGGTACATGTTCCAATCACAGCAGTCGCGGAACTGAAGCAAGTTCAAGGTCCAACTGAAATCAATCGGAAGAACCAAAAACGACAAGTGAATGTCACGAGTGATGTAATCGGCCGTTCCGCAGTCGAAGTCTCTCAAGACCTGAATGCGCAGTTGAATCAACTTGCACTGCCAGAAGGGTATGAAGTAAGTACGGGCGGGGAAGCGGAAGAGATTGCTAAAGAATTTACATCTCTTGGTATAGCACTAGTACTTGGAATTATACTCGTGTATATGGTAATGGCATTCCAATTCGAATCATTCACCCACCCATTTGTCATCATGTTCTCTTTACCGACTATGGTAATCGGTGCAATGATCGGATTGTTTGTCACCAATATCCCTTTAAGTGTGACGGGCATGATGGGGATTATCATGTTGGCTGCCATTGTGTTGAATAACGGGATTATCCTTGTGGACTATACGAATATTTTACGATCGAGAGGAATGGACCGAACCGAGGCGCTCATTGAATCAGGGCGTAGCCGACTCCGTCCAATCCTAATGACATCTGTTTCAACCATCTTCACAATGATACCGGTAGCCCTCGCATTTGGTGAGGGAGCGGAAGCGAACCAGCCAATGGCCGTAGTTGTAGTATTCGGTCTAGCCGCTTCAACGGTATTAACCCTCGTCTTCGTGCCGGTTATGTATGTAGTCATCGATAATTTGGCGGAAAAGACCAAGAATCTATTTAGCGGGAAAAAATCGAAGAAGCTTGAAGAGGATGTCGTTCTTGAGGGGAAGAGTGAGTAATGGCGCTACGTAAGGTTTATGATTAATCAGTAAAACTGTGACTGCCTGGAAATGTGTTGCCTTTTGGCATTGCGATTTTTAATTAGAAATGGAAAAGCTCTACAGGATTTTCCTGTGGAGCTTTTTACTGTTCCTATAAATGTATTCTCACATGAACGAAGCTCGCAGATCCAGTTGATTTGTGACTCTTGGTAGTGGATATTGTTCGTTTGCGAGGTCCCCACCTCTATACTGATTTAAGTGAATGGCAAATGTTCCTTTTACGAATCCTAAAATTGGATAAAGCGATAGGGCAGACCAACATTCACAGCTGTCTCCGGGAAGCGTCAAAAAAATCAGAAGTATATTATTATCCCACGCTAATTTACCAGGTTTTATGCCCAGTGTGGAGTATCCCAAAGTTTTAATGGTTGGCCAAGCGATTTCTCTTTTGCTTTTTTATACAATTCATATCCCCATGCGATGTCTTCAGTAGGTAAGCCGCCAGTCACGAAAATAATTGTTTCGTCTTCGCTCTTTCGGAGAGGCGTCTTGTTGTACACTAAATCTCCTAGACTTGCAATTCGAGAAGCATCCACTTTTTTATCATGAATAAGTTTCAGTAGATCTCCGGTAGGTGCCCAGCTCGTGATGCTATCTATTCCGTCGGGATGTTCCAATCCATCACGATACCACGCTTCGTGCATTTTCCAATTATCTGCGACTATGGTGTTGTTTTGATAGAAAGAATCCGATAATTGAGCTGTTCCGGTAAGAGTGATAAGGCACCCTTTTTTCACCCATTCATCTTTGATTTCCGGTTTTTTTGCTCCGGAAGTGGCAATGGTGACGATATCTGAATCGCGGATGCATTCTTCCATAGAGGATACAGCTTTAAACTTACAGTCCAAGTCCTTTTCCATTTCCTCGATGAACTCTTTACTGCGCTCCTGATTGATATCGAACACTTTAATCTCTTCTATAGAAGGAACCGCATACTGTATAGCTGCCACGCATGCTTTGTTGATAACACCTGTTCCCACGACTGCTAAGGTTTTTGAGTTTTCCCGTGCTAAGTATCTGCTGGCTACACCAGGAACTGCCCCGGTTCTCATCGCGCTAATTAAATTTCCCGACATAAATGCTAATGGTTTACCGGTATCCACCTCATTTAAAGTTACCGTAAGAATCGAGCGAGGAAGGCCTTTTTCTCTGTTGTTAATATTTGAGCCATACCATTTTTCACCGGCTATATTAAAGTCATCTCCCAAATAGGAAATGAGTGACATGAACCTCCGATCAGGTCCGGCAACTGGCATATTATCAAATCTTTTTTCCTTCGGGAACCATAACATCATCCCATGATGATTTTCGTTAGGCCCCCCCATTAAATAATCACCTTTTCCTAAGACGTGGAACATTTTATCGATAACTTCCACACAGTGATCCATCTCTAAAACTCCTGCTTCAATTAAATCCGGCTCCGACAGGAATAACAGTTCTACAGCTGTGTCCTTGGCATCTGTTGCGACTGAATTCATCGTTAATGTCATCGTATTCTCTCCTTATTTATTAGTATAATTGAAAAATTTAAATCATTGGGATAACATTAACATATGGATTGGAGTTAGTAAACCTTTTTTATTCAAAAAAGGATTAAAAATTCCTTGGGTATTTCAAAGTGAATTTTCTCTTTAGTAGATGGTCAACAGTATCACTATCGATACTTACAATTACAAGAGAATTTGCCTTATAATGAATAAAGAGACTATGTGGAGATGTCGGGGGAGGCTTGAAAATGGGAGAGGAAAATGTACTAAGCAAAATCATTAAAATGAAAAACAATCTTCCTAAAAAACAAAAGGTATTCTGTGAATATGTACTTGAAAATTATCGGGATCTTGGCTTAGATTCAGTAGCTGAAATAGCGAAAAAGGCGGCTGTTGGGACGACAACTGTATTGCGAACCATTCAAAATTTAGGCTATGACAGTCTAGGTGAATTTAAAAAGGATATTCACAAAATTGCAATGGAGTCAAAGATTCCAAAATGGTGGGATTTTGAAGAGTCTCAGCAAGAATTATCAAGTGAAGAGATGAAAATTGAAAAAGTATGGAAAGAGATAAATCTGGTGCAGAGCGTGACGCTGGACAAACGTTTGATCAACAGCATCCAGGAAGCGGCGAAATTGATTCAACAATCAGATGTGACACATGTATTTGGATTACGAACAGCGAGGGTAGCTGCTCTATATTTTGAGAATACAATCAACCAGTTTTCTTACAAAGTAAACCAACTTAGCTATGAACCTCACTTTATAATGGATCGCCTTTATCATATAAAGAAAGGGGATCTGTTGGTTTTCATCGCACTTTCCCCATTTACTCAGTTAACGTATCAAGCCGTTAAATATTGTGCGGAATTGGGTCATCCTATTGTGCTTATTACAGATGATATGAATAACTCCTTGATACCGCTAGCAAATGTGACACTGTATACGATCCGAAAAGAAGGGCATTTTACGTTAGTTCCGACCATTTCTTTAATAGAGACTATTACTGTTGTGTTAGGATGGCACCTTGCAGAGGATTCCATGCTTTCATTGGAGGAAATAGGTAAACTTCTCATAGAAAAAGGGATTATGACTACTTAGCATTTTTAGTTGGCAGCGCAAACCAGTATAGGGGTTTGCGCTTTTATTATGACAAAACCAGTTTTTATAGCAGAAAGGATTTTTTGTTTCATTTTTTAAATAAAAAGGTTTACTTGGTCCAAAACTGATGTTATATTATTTATTAAATTGAGATAATTTAATTAATACTATTTTGTATTAGAGAAATTTAAAGGGAGGTAATTAGATTGAGTTTAAGAATTGGCGTCGATACAGGCGGGACTTTCACTGATGTAGCTCTAATTTTAGAGGAGACTGGCGAAACATTTATTACGAAAGTGCCTTCTACTCCAGAAAATAGCTCTATTGGTGTTTTGAATGGTGTTAAGCAGATTATGGCGGAAACGAATAATTCATATCACGATCTGTCCTTTTTTATCCATGGTTCGACAGTTGCTACCAATACATTGCTGGAGAAAAAAGGGGCAAAAACCGTTTTGCTGACCACGAAAGGTTTTAAAGATGTCTTGCAAATTGGTCGACAGACAAGACCCAAGCTATATGATTTCCGGGCACGGCGTTCAGAACCACTTATTCCAAGGAATTTAAGATGGGAAGTAGAGGAGCGAGTCAATGCACAAGGGGAGGTTGTAAAACCAATCCAAGAGCAAGAGATTATCGGCCTTGCGGAAGAACTAAAAAAAGTCGGCGCCGAATCGGTGGTCATCTGTTTTATCAACTCTTTCTTGAATCCTGAAAATGAAATTTTAGTGAAGCAGATTCTTTCAAAGCATTTGACAGACGTTTCGATAACTTTATCATATGAAGTTTTGCCGGAAATCAAAGAATACGAGAGAACTAGCACGGTAGCTGTCAATGGATATGTTATGCCTAAGATGAAATTCTATTTACAATATCTGGAGAAGGAATTAAAAACACTTGAGATATCCAGTGATCTCTATATTATGCAATCGAATGGCGGAGTGATTAGTACCGATAAGGCTGTTGAAATGCCGGTTCGTACGGTACTTTCTGGACCGGCAGGTGGTGTTATTGCAGCAGGAAATGTTGCTGACATGACCGGACATGGCAATCTGATTACCATCGATATGGGAGGTACGAGTCTCGACACAGCTTTGATAGCGAATGGAAAGCCGCAGTACACTACCACTAGCAAAATAGAAGATTACCCAATTCATGTGCCAATGGTTGAAATGCACACCATCGGTTCAGGAGGCGGAAGCATTGCGTGGATTGATTCCGGAGGAGCATTGCGGGTAGGGCCTCACAGCGCCGGGGCAGATCCTGGACCCGTATGTTACGGAAAAGGAGGGACCGAGCCGACAGTCAGCGATGCGAATGTCATTCTTGGCCGGATTAATCCGGATTCCATTTTAGGTGGACGGATGAAGATGGACATTGAACGGGCTCGCGAAGTAATCCAGGAAAAGATTGCTAATCCCCTGGGCATCACGGTGGAAGAGGCTGCTGAAGGTATTTTGAAAGTAGTGAATGCCAATATGGTTAGGGGTATTCGAGTTATATCCGTTGAAAAAGGGCATGATTCGCGGGACTTCTCTCTTTTGGCATTTGGAGGAGCCGGTCCGCTTCATGCCGGTGATATTGCCAATGAATTGGGCTGCAAAAATATTATTATCCCACCAAACCCCGGCATTATGTGCGCGACAGGTATGTTGATGGCAGATGTCCGTCATGATTATGTGCAATCCTTGATTTCTGTAATTTCGGCACTTCAGCTTGATGACGCCAACAAGAGGATTATGGAATTGAAGAACCAAGCTTTCACCGACTTGACGAGAGAAGGGTTCCATAGCGAAATAATAGATTATAATGTCAGCTTGGACTTGCGCTATCGTAATCAGGCGTACGAATTAAATATTCCTTTAAGCGGAATGGTTGTGAATGAGGGAGCACTGCAACAAGCCATCAAAGACTTCCATATCACCCACGAAAAAGTATATGGCTTTAATCGTTTGGAAGAGGACTTGGAAGTCGTTAATATTCGGCTGATTGCATTTGGACGTATTAATAAGCCGAAACAGCAAGAGTTATCTGGATCGGTTCATCAAAACCCGTTGCCAATAGCCGAGCGGGATGTGTTTTTCCAAGGGGATTTTTATCCTACAGCAGTTTATCAAAGAGAGGATCTTCATGTCGGATTTGTCCTCCATGGGCCAGCCATCATTGAGCAATTGGATTCCACCATTGTTATTCATCCTAATCAGCAAATCCAAGTGGATGAATACAACAATTTATTGATTCAAAATAGCACACAAGGGATGAAGGAGGTCATGAAGCGTGAAACAGCCAAATATTGATGGCATCACTTTAGAGGTCATGAAAAATGCTTTCTATTCAATTGCCGAGGAAATGGGCGTCGCGCTAATCAGAACGGCATTATCAACGAATATAAAAGACCGAGTAGATTGTTCTACTGCAATTTATACGAAACATGGTGAATTGGTAGCGCAGGCTGAACATGTCCCTCTGCATTTGGGACTTATGCCATCCGTAGTACAAGAAGTGCTAAAAATGTACCCTGAAGATGAATTAAATGAAGGTGATGCGATTTTAATCAATGATCCATATATTAGCGGTTCCCATTTGCCCGACATTTTTATGATTAGCCCTATTTTTTATAAAGGGGAGTTAATTGCGTTGGCAGCTAATATTGCTCACCATGTTGATGTGGGCGGATTGACGCCGGGAAGCATGTCTGTCAAAGCTACGGAGATTTTCCAGGAAGGCTTGCGCTTGCCAGCGATTCGAGTAAGGAAAGGTGGACAGTTGGATCGGGAAGTCATACGGCTTTTAGAGAAGAATGTAAGAACTGGTGAGGAAGTACTGGGTGATATTTATGCTCAATTGGCTGCCAACAGTATTGCGGAAAAACGGCTAATTGAACTGGTTGAAAAGTATTCAACCGACCATATTTATTTCTGTATGCAGGAAATTATGGATTATTCCGATCGTCGAATGCGGGCCGCGATCCAAGAAGTGAAAGAAGGAACGTATCAATTTGAGGACATATTGGAAGGAGACGGAATTACAGAAGATCCGATCTTGATTAAAGTACAGATTTCAGTGAAGGGAGACGAAATTGTCGTTGATTTCACGGGCTCGGATAAGCAAGCGAGAGGTCCGGTCAACTCCACTCATGGAGTAACAAGCGCTTGTGTCTTTTATGCCGTGAAGTCTTTGCTCGAACCGGATGTTCCACCTAACGCGGGCACGTACCGGAGCATACAAATTGTTGCTCCGAAAGGGTCTATTGTCAATCCGGAATTTCCTGCTCCCGTGTCGAACGCCAATTCAAATACATCTCAACGGATTGCGGACGCCATTTTCGGCGCCTTGGCAGACGTCTTGCCAGAACAGTCGATGGCGGCATGTTCAGGGACTATGAATGGTTTTTCTATTGGTGGTTTAAACCATGACACCCATAAATACTTTTCCTATGTAGAAACCTACGGAGGTGGCCAAGGTGGACTATCCGATATGGACGGACTAGACGGGGTCCATACGAATATGACAAATACTCTAAATACCCCAGTTGAGGTCATTGAGCAGTCTTTCCCACTAATCGTCAATCAATATGGCCTTGTTGAAGGCAGCGGCGGACCTGGAAAGCATCGTGGAGGTCTGGGACTGATGAGGGAACTTGTGCTCTTGGGAGATGAATTTACTGTAACTTTAATGTCAGATAGACAAAACAACCAACCATGGGGGCTATTTGGCGGAAAAGGAGGAGCTACATCTTCTTGTACATTAATCAACCCCGAAGGAGAAGCCGTTGAATTGGGCTCAAAAGTGACAATGCCAGTTCAACAAAACAGCACAATCCGACTACAGACTGCTGGAGGAGGCGGGTACGGGTCTCCGTTTAATCGTAAACCACAATTAGTACTGCAAGATGTTATACTGGGCAACTTGAATAGGGAACAGGCGAAAGAGCAATATGGAGTTGCCATCGATGAAAATTTGACGATTGATGAGGTGCAAACAGCCACATTAAGAAACTAAAAGGAGGCCTTTCCAATGAAAAAAAGTAGGCAGTTCGATGATACGATTTTGAGCGAAATGGATGAGATCGCGTCTCCTCCCGTTAAGATGATTGGTGCTTTGCTCGTCTTCACTGGTTTAGCCATGGCATACGTATATCTATGGTCCATCGTATTGGGAGGATAACCAAAATTAGCGAGGGAAAGGTGGGTTTTAAATGGCATTGACAATCTTTATCATTTATTTCTTACTGTTGGCCATTATTGGACCACTTGCTGCTAAAAAGATGAGTCGGAAAGATTCCGATGACTATATTTTGGCAGGACGGGCTGTACCGACCTGGCTCGTTACGGGTGGAATTATTGCTACATTGATCAACTCCGCTACATTGCTTGGCTATGGGGGAAGCGGATTTTCGTTGGGCATTTCCGCATATTTTGCTAGTTTAGGGTTTATCGCTATATTAATGTGGATGGGGATTTGGTTTATCCCAAGATTGAGAAGAGCGAATATTGTCACGACTCCCGAACTATTTCATCGGCTATTTGGATGGCAGCATCAAGTAGTCGCCGTCATATTGGTGATGTGCCGGGATGTCGCTGTAACAGCAGGTGCGTCTATCGGTATGGCTGTCGTCCTAAGCTCGGTTTTTGAAATTTCATTGGATATGGCTTTGGTTGTCACTTTACTGGTTACCTTGTTTTTTACAGTGACCGGTGGGATGTGGGCCGTTATGATAACGGATACATTACAAGCGGTTCTCTTGCTAGTAGGGACTACTATTATGATTCCGCTAGGCATCGCTTATATAGGCGGATGGGAATCTTTTATTAATCAGATTCCAACTACACATATTAATGTGTGGAACGCAGGAGGATCACAAAGTTTAGCATGGATTCTTTCGGGAGCGCTTACTTGCGTTGGATATCAAACTTTGATCCAACGGGGATTATCAGCGGAAAGTGATAAAGTTGCAAAGAAATCTTTTTTACTAGGTGGGGGCATTGCGCTAGCATGGTATATGGTTCCATTCCTAGTTGGCGTAGTAGCGGTTGTCATTTTCCCGACAGTGAGTCCGAATGATGCCTTCATGAGCGTCACTACATTATTCGGTTCTATAGGCAGTATTATATTCGCTGTCATTGTAGTAGCTTCGTGTATTTCAACATTAAGTTCTACTGTACTAACTACGGCTTCTAATATTTCGCATGATCTCTACAAACAATGGATCAGGCCAGATGCATCTGAAAAGAGTGTTGTAATGGTTTCACGGATTTCTGTAGTTGCCGTTGCTGTCGTTGGGACATTAATTGGCCGTTCTTTGCCTTATATTTTGGAGTTGTTGCTAACAGGCGGAAGAATTATGGCGGCCTCCCTCGCGCCAGTTCTTGTGGCGGTTGTATTCTGGAGACGGGTTCGAAGAGCGTATTATTCCACGATTGCAGCCATGATCGTTGGTGCCGTTGGGACTATAATAGGTATCATCATAGGCAACCAGGCAGCCAATTCGGTAGAAGGAGGAGTTGTATTTGTATGGGCGCTCGATCCGGTATTAATCGGATTGCCGTTCACATTACTCGTCCTTATTATAGGAACCTTCATAGAGACGAGGCCGTTAAAAAACCGAATACTTAGTTCTGCTGAAAGTTCAGGCACTTGAAAAGTAGTCGGAGAAAAATGTCTAGTTTTTCTCCAACTGCTTTTTTGCTGCTTAAGAAATTATAAAATCTAGGCCCGTGGACAACCTTTGCATTAGGCGTTGTTCACATCTTGCTCCGGGTTTCAGTCTATATGCGCACATAGTGAATATGCCTTAATTTCTGCAAATTTCTCAGTAATTAAGGTGAATCGAACCCTTCGCTGTTCGTTTGGTTGAGTCGTTTCCACACAAGCCCTTGCTTTTTGTTCATATAGCTGCTGGAAAATTAATTTTCGGACAGTTCCTCGTTGCTTAATATAACAAGCTTAACTGCATCTAAGATGTATTGCTGCATGAGTGGTTATTTTTAAGACTGATTAGTCAGAGAACTCATTGGAACTAGACCGAAGGCACTTTCCTCTACATCCCTCACAAACTCTTTGATAAACCCAAAATAAACATCCGCATCATCCCACATGGCAAGATGGCTGCCGTTCGGGCAGATGGCGACGCGGGAATTCGGAATCCTTCTGCCCATTTCTTCTTTATCTTCCACCGCCATCGTGTCGTATTTCGCTCCTAACAGAAGTGTCGGTACTTTGATTTGGTGCAGGTCATCCCAGCGGTCCCAATCTTTGAACGTACCGATGACGACGAATTCATTTGGCCCTTGCATCGTGTTGTACACTTGCGGGTTGATGTTGGAGAGGCCCCGTACAACGCCGTCCGGCCAAGGGTCCAAGCGGCAAATATGTTTCGAGTATAGATGCTCATGGAGCAGCTCTTCATACTCCGGGTTTTGATAATCCTCTTTTTCCTCGTACTTCTCCAGCTGTTTGATGATTTCTACAGGCAACGCATTCCGGAGCTCATTGATTTTTTTGACGTAGGACGGGATGCTGGCGGTCATGTTGGAGATGATTAATCCTTTCAGATGCTGTTGATATTTCAGTGCATATTCAATTGCCAGAAATCCACCCCATGAGGAACCGAACAGATAAAATTGCTCCAATCCAAGTGCTTTCCGAACCTCTTCCACCTCCTCACGGAAACGTTCGATTGTCCATAAGGAAGGATCATCAGGCTGATCAGAATGGTAGGAACCTAACTGGTCATAAAAATAGATCTCGATCCCGGCGTCCGGCAAATAGTCTTGGAACGACTCCAAATACTCATGGGTGCTTCCGGGTCCGCCGTGCAATAGTAGGATTTTGATGGGGCTGTCTCCTACTTTTCGCGTCCATACATGGTATCCGCCGGTGATTGGAATGATCTTTGTACTTCCTGTCATTTCAATTCCTCCTCTTCTTTTTCAAGTTATTCATTGAATCAAAGGTGACATCCCCGCCAACTTCGGCATGCGGAAACGTGCAATGACTTCCAAATCAGACCCTGGATTGGGTTTGCAGCATTGGCATAATTGGACATCCCCCGCAACAGACATGAGCAAATAAGCATCCACCAATGATAAACCCCATTTTTTAGCGAGCAACGTCTGCATATCCTCGCAAGCGATCTGGATGGCGCGATCGGTGCTCGCGTTTGAAGCAACTGTGTACCAACTGTCCTTCGTTTCCACCATCGGCCGAGGAATTGTTTGTCCGCTGATCGTTGTGAGTGTTGTTTCGACTGAAGCGGCGATTTCCACTCCTGTTCCGCAAATCTCACCATCTCCCATGGACGCATGAATATCGCCGAGACCGAATAAGGCTCCTTCGACGTTCACCGGCAAGTAGACGGTCGTCCCTTTTTTGATGACATGGTTGTCCAGATTCCCTCCATGGTCCCCGGGGTACATATTATCGATCCCCTCACCAGCCGGCGCACATCCGATGACACCGATCATTGGCTTCGCTTCAAAGCTGATCTCTTCGTTGAAGTGCACGATTTTGTGATCTTCCACCTTTACGATCTTCGTTTTCGGATCTACTGTGTGGACGAGAATGCCGATGTCGGGCAATGTGCTGATGACTCCCCAGTCTCGTACTTGGATGTCATGGATATCGACTTTCAAAATATTACCGGGCTGTGCACCTTTGACATAGACGGGTCCTGTTGCTGGGTTAACCGCCGAAAAGTCGATTGACGTGACGAGCTGATCTTCGGATTGAATTTGATCGCTGAAACAGTCGAATGTATTGAAAAGCACATTTTCCCCGGATTCGATTGTCAAAGCAGGCGTATTGTCCTTGTCGAACTTGTAGACGGATTGCTCTTTTTGAAGCACGTGCATATGATGAGGCCCCCTTTATTAATAGGTATTTCAGTTGTTGAGGTTAAATTTAGAGTACGCAAAATGGAAAGTCAATAAAGCTTAAAGAATTGATTGAATATTTAAGATACTATGGCAAATTACTTAAACTTTTTGGAGCGGGCAACTGGAATAATATACTCAGGCGTAAAATTATACATGTGGGGGGAAGGCTATGAGGATAACAAAATTTTTATTTTTACTTATGATGTTAGCACTAGCTTCCATTCTAGCGGCATGTTCGGATGACTCGGCTGACGCTGAAAAGAAAGAGGATGGGACAAGTAACGAAGAGAATGCGAGTGCGGATAGCAATGCGGAAGGCGAAGGCAGCGGGGAAGGAGGAACTCTGACTTTTGCATTGCCGGGAGATATCATTGCGCTGGATCCTGCGTTTTCGTACGACTTTGCGACGAATCCGGTCGTGACCCAAATTACGGAAGGGTTGTTGCAGTTTGATGAGAACGGGCAACTGCAGCCATTGCTGGCGAAGTCGTGGGAAGCGGTTGATCCGACAACATATGTCTATCAGATTCGCGACGATGTCAATTTCTCGGATGGCTCGCCGATGACTATTGATGACGTCATATTTTCAATGGAACGCACGATGGATCCGGCTACCGCCTCTTATGTTGGATGGATGTACAGTAATGTGGAATCCATAGAGGCGACAGGGGATTGGGAAGTCACGGTGAAATTGAAGCAGCCGGATATCCTATGGCGCTATGCGGTCGGTACGACAGCTGGCCATATCATCAGCAAAGCGTATTATGAGGAAAATGAAGCGAACTTCGGAAAGCCGGACGGCGGAGTGATGGGGACCGGTCCTTTTGAGTATGTAGAATGGAAAACGGGATCCGAAATCACTTTGAAGAAGAACGAAAATTATTGGGATAAATCGGCTGGTCCTTACTTGGATAAGATCGTCTACAAAATGCTGCCGGAAGGGAATACGGTCGTCACCGGGTTGAAAACGGGCCAAGTGACCGCGACAATCAACTTGCCGCTTGACCTGATCGAAGTTGTCCAAGCGATGGATAATGTGAATATCGATGCCGTCGACAGCTATATGAGCAACTTTGTCGCAATCAACGTCGAGCGGGAGCCGCTCAATGACGTCAACGTTCGAAAAGCTATGAACTATGCGTTGGACAAACAGAAAATCATGGAAAAGATCGTCAAAGATTCAGGCTCACCTGCAAAAGCGGTTCCAGTCGGCCCGGCATTATGGATATTTAACTCGGATTTATGGGAAGAAGCCTATGAAGAGCTTCCGGGCTACGAATATGACATAGAAAAAGCAAAGGAATATTTGGCGAAATCCTCCGTGCCGGATGGATTCAGCGCCACGATCATGACGGAAAGCGACACTTTGAAATTGAATACAGCCCTTGCATTGCAGGCGGCGGTCAAACCATTGGGTATCGATCTGGAGATTGAGAAAGTGACGACGGAGGAAGCCAACACTCGTGCGTTCGGAAACAAAGATTACGATATGATGATGCAGACGTGGGGCGCTGACTTCCCGGACGCTGTTGGAAACTTGCAACCGGTCTTCCATTCAAGCAACAGTGTTGACGGCGGCTCCAACTTCTCCAAATATAGCAATAGTGAAGTTGACAAATACTTGGACGAGCAAGTCGCTTTGACGGATGACAAAGAAAGAACGGAACTGATGATCAAAGCTGAAAAGATCATCGCTGAAGATACTCCATGGATCATGATCGACCATCCGAAGCAAATGTTCGTCGCGAACACGGATGTCGAGGGTTACACGATGAAAGCCATGTGGTATTGGGATTCGTTCTTGAAAGACGTTAAATTCAAATAAGGCAAAGGGCGAGGGTTAATACCTTCGTCCTTTTTATTGAAATGAAATTTCTACTGGGAAAAAGCTTGTCTTCTAAAGTCCTATAGTAATATATCCTCATGTCAGTTATAATAATTACAACATTCAGAAAAGTGAGAGAGGATGATGTGCAATGATCTTGTCGCAACCATTGTTCACCTTTCTCATTGTGCTTGGGATTGTCGGGGGAATCGGCAGTTTATCGACGCTTGTTTCGTTATTGATTGTCGAAAAGGAGAATGACTATTTGAAGATGGAGAAAAGGAAAAACGATCTGGAATATCTATTGAAGGATGCCCAGATCAGCAATCTCACCTCGCAAATTCATCCCCACTTCCTCTTCAACTCGTTGAATACGATCACCTCTCTGATCCGATTGGACAAGAATGACGACGCAGTCAGTTCGATCCAAGCGATTTCCACTCTGCTCCGCTATACGCTGCGGGACTCTCAGCAGCTCGTTAGTGTGGAGGAAGAGCTGAACAGTGTCCAAATGTATTTGCAGATTCAGAAGATGCGATTCGGGAAGCGTTTGGAATGGGAGATAGAGTGTCCGGAAGATTGCGCCAATGTCAAAATCCCAATGCTTTCCATCCAGCCATTGGTGGAGAATGCCTGCAAGCATGGTATCGAACCGAATGTCCGTGGCGGGTTCATCAAAATCACCATTGAGAAGGGGGAGGATTTTACAATCCGCATCCATGACAACGGAGTAGGCATTTCTCAACAAATCATCGGCCAGTTCAACAACTGGAAACGAGATCGAGTCAAATCGGCCATTCTTGGAATTGGCATTGTGAACACGTACGAACGCATCCAACATTTCTATGGCGAGAAGAGCGATTTGACGATCAAGAATATGCAGAATGGCACAGTCTGTTCCATCAGTATAAGGGGGGAAGGACTTTATGAGGATCTTGCTAGTTGATGACGAACCATTGGAATTGCAGACTTTGGAGAAAATGATCAAAGACATCGGCGACTACGAAATCCACAAAGCCGAAAATGGATTAGAGGCGATTGACCAACTTCAGTCCAATAAAATGGATATCGTTTTTCTGGATATTAAAATGCCTGGTATGAACGGACTGGAAGTTCTGAATGAAATACACCGGCATTGGCCCGATACGATTGTTTCCATCATCTCCGCCTTCGATGATTTCAATTATGCCCAAAGAGCAATGGAGCATGGAGCGGTCGGCTATTTACTAAAACCGTTCACAGAAGATCAATTCAAGAAGCTTTTTGGCAAAATGGAAGCACTCTTTACCGAATGGAATGAAAAGCGGGCGTTTATCATTCAATCTATCATTGAACGTAGCCTTTTTTCGGAAAGCAATTTGTCCGATGAAGAAGCGATGGACAACTTAAGTTTCCTGCCGGAGGCCATGTTCGTCATCCAAAATAATAATTGCAATTGGATAAATCAAATCGCTCATACCCAAAAGGATATCAAACTGCTCAAATCCCCTCAGGACATTAACGAATTTACGTTATTGCTGACATTGAGAAGCCATTCATCCTACATTACCGATCAGATCTTGCTGCATAACTTAAACTCCCCGGATCAAATCTTATATGGCTATGGGGAAAGCAGGTCAATGAAAGCCGCCTATGCACAAGCGATCCGGGACTATCATGAAAGGAATCGTTCCACCTTCCATCTGTTCCTGCATTACATCAGGGAAAATTATGATAAGAATATCAGCTTGACCGACGCGGCGAAGACTGTTCATGTAAGCTCCTCCCATCTGAACAGATTGCTGAAGAAGGAATATGGGAAGACCTTTACCGAGATCTTACTGGATATCCGAATTGAACGAGCGAAAGAGCTTCTTCTGAAAAATTACAATGTGGAAGTCGTTTCGGATATGGTCGGATTTAATAGCGCAGCTTATTTCGCAGTCTGTTTCAAGAAGTTCACGGGTGTATCCCCGAGCAAATATCGCAGTGAAGTGAGCTGAGCCGGAATGGCTTCCAATATCATTTATCTGCTACTTCCTTTAATGACGCCTCTTGCTTTTTTCCTTGCTGCGCAGATTACGTATGATCATGGGGTACTGGGGCTGCTGGGTTACTCCAGCATGTGGGCATTGTCGTTCATCGCCTTTTATTTTACACAGAACCGGAAACCTGTCGCAATACAGGACCCTATCTTAAGAAGTGCGATTAAGGGAGTTTACATTATTGAAGTCATCTTTTGCATTTTCCTCGTCTTGAAGATCATTTTAACGGAAACGGACTTTATCTATATGACGCTCATCCATATCATCTTGATGGCGACCGTGCCGCTATTCGTCTTTTATCTATATAAATTCAATCCGAAGTTGGTCGCCGTCGCAACAGTTCTGCTCGGCATCGCTATTTCGTTTTTGATTCCGACTCTCGTGTATTTGAAAGTCAGTATTCCTACGGTCTATTCGGGAATCCATTTCCTTTACACGGAATTGTTGAGATTTGACCGGCCTGCTACTTGGTTGCTCGTAGCCAGCCTCGGAATCCTATTGGTGGCTCGCCAGTATTTATATAGGATGGTGGATATCCATCATAAAGAACAAGCACGCTTTGTCCCCTACCTGATTGCGGCTATCATTTCCTCCATTGTCATGATTTCGTTCGGAGCGATTTCATTTCTCGGTCGGGCGCAGGCGGTTTTGCCGGATCTTAGCGACCGGGTGAGCATCCAGGTGATCAATCGCTTCGGCGGACAGTTCGCCCAGATCCTTTTCATGTCGATCACCATTTTTATGATCTTTTTCATTTTCATCAAATTATGGGAGTCCGTGAAGGGCGGATCCAACAAGTCTAATCTATTGCTGATTGGAATTTGTATACTGATTCCGGGACTGGTTGTGCCCTATGCGAACATCACTTTGCTGGATGCTTTTCTTTATTTCGGACTGTTCTGGTCCCCTCTATGCGGGTTGATCGCCGTGCCGGTTTCCTCTATCTATCAAACGAGAATCAGTTTCATTTTCGGTCTCTGTATCGGCTTGTTGGTTGGACTGGTTTTTACGATTCCGCTGGGCATACTCGGAGGGGCCTGCAGTTCCTTCCTATTAGCCGCTGTCCTCATCCTATTCGGTCCAGTCGAACAGAAGAACTTTCAATTGTAAGGGTACCCGCCCTTACTTTTTTTATTTTATATCGAAATGAATCATATATTGAAGATAAATTGGTCAAATATTTAAAAAGTTTGTTCGTCAGAAAAGTAAAATGGATAGTAAGAATGATTACATTGACATTTCTTATGGGAGGTGTGCCGATATGGTTTCTTACATTCTAAGAAGATTGCTGTTGCTTATCCCGATATTATTCCTCGCCTCTGTCCTCGTATTCGGGATGTCCCACTTGAGTAAGACGGACCCTGCATTGGTGATGGTAGGCGGAAAGCAGACTTCGCCGGAAGTGCTGGAGAACATTCGGGTGAAATATCATCTGAATGAACCTGTCTGGAAGCAGTATCTGATCTGGGCAGGCAACGCCGTCAAAGGGGACCTCGGTGAGAGCTTCAAGATGAAGCAGTCCGTCAGCGGAATGATTGCGGAGCGGTTGCCGTTGACGATTCAATTGGTTGTCATGAGTACGATTATTACGATATTGCTGGCAATCCCGCTCGGTATCATTGCAGCTGTGAAAAAGAATACATGGGTCGATTATTTGGCCTCGCTCATTTCCCTGGTGGGCGTTTCATCCCCAGTGTTTTTCACCGGGGTGCTTGCTGTCATGTTATTTTCATACAAGTTGGATCTCCTACCCGCCTTCGGGACAGGCGATAACTTCATGGAAAACTTCAAATATCTGTTGCTCCCGTCCTTGGCGTTGGGCATCAATATGCTGGCGCTGAGCTCCCGTATCACCCGAAGCGGGATGATAGAGGCGTTGGGGACCAATTATATTGAAACGGCGGTCGCCAAAGGGATTCCGAAAAGGGTCATTGTGCTAAAGCATGCTTTCAAGAACGCCCTCATCCCCTTATTGACTGTGACTGGGCTGCAGCTTGGCTTCCTCATTGTCGGGACGGTCCTTGTCGAGTATACATTCGGCTTGGGCGGGATTGGAAGTCTGATTGTGCACGCGGTGCAGTCGAGCGATTATCCTCTCGTACAGGGAACAACTATTTTTCTCGTCATTTTTTTCCTCTTGATGAACTTGGTTGTCGATGTCCTGTATGCGGTCATTGACCCGAGGATACGTTATTAACTTGGTGGAGGTGTGAGTCAGCATGAGCCAAACCGGTGTAGTGGGAAGGAAACCGATGATCCGGACGAGAAGAAAGGGTCTTTTGCAATCATCATTTTTTAAAAATTATCTTGCGGTTGCAGCGGGATTTGTTATTTTGCTCATCGTCCTGGCCGCTATCTTCGCGCCGGCGATTGCGCCGTATGATCCGAATGAACAGGACTTGTTGATGTCCCTCGAGCCGGCGTCCAAAGAGCATTTCTTTGGTACGGACCAACAGGGGCGAGACATCTTCAGCAGAATTCTATATGGAGCAAGGACAACGCTTTTAGGAGCGCTTGGAGTGGTCGGGATCGCCACGCTGATCGGTGTGCCGTTGGGTTTGATTGCCGGCTATTATGGAGGCAGGATCGACAGCCTCATCACTCGGACATTTGACGTCATTCTTGCATTTCCAGCTTTATTGCTCGCATTTATCATTGTTGCGGTCTTTGGGAAAGGTTTGGAGAATGCTGTCATTGCCCTAGGAATCGTGTACATACCGATGATTGCGCGGTTGGTGCGGTCTGTCACATTGGTCGAGAGGGAGCAGACCTACGTGGAGGCGGCGCGGAATCTTGGATTTTCCAATAGTCGGATCATGTTCCGGCATATCTTGCCGAACTGTATTTCTCCGATTGTCGTGCAGGCGACCATTGACTTGGCTTATGCCATTTTGGACCTTGCTGCGTTGAGCTTCCTCGGTTTGGGTGTCCAGCCGCCGACTGCCGACTGGGGTGCCATGTTGGAAGAAGGGCGCGAGTATTTATTGATTTCATCCAATACAGCGATATTTTCTGGTTTCGCCATCATGATCACAGTCATATCCTTCAACCTTTTTGGCGACGGTCTACAGCAGCATTTTGATCCGAAACAGCGGAAAGTATAAAGGTTTGATCATAGGGGGATAGCGATGAATAATTTACTGACAGTCCATAATTTATCAACGAAGTTCAAGACAGAGCGCGGAATTGCACACGCTGTCCGATTTGTGAATTTCTCGATTGATGTTGGCGAGATCATGGGACTCGTCGGGGAAAGTGGTAGTGGAAAAAGCGTGACCGCCAAATCGATCATGCGCCTCATCGACAGATCGAAAGGACAGATTTCTGGTGAAATCTTGCTGGAAGGCGAGAATCTTCTTTTGAAAAAGGAGAAGGCAATGCAGTCGATACGCGGGAACAGTGTGTCCATGATCTTTCAGGATCCGATGTCATCCTTGAATCCGCTCTACTCGGTTGGAGAGCAGATTGCCGAAGTGTATCGTTATCATAAGAAGATGAACAAGAAGGCTGCAAAAGAAGCGACAATCCGATTGATGGAGCAGATTGGCATTCCGGCAGCGGAAAAGCGCTACAGCCAATTTCCCCATGAGTTCAGCGGCGGAATGCTGCAACGGGTTATGATTGCAATCGCTCTTGCCTGCAATCCGAAACTTCTCATAGCCGACGAGCCGACGACCGCATTGGACGTCACAATCCAGGCGCAAATATTGCGGCTCCTCAAACGTCTGCAAGGAGAGTTTGATATGGGTATCCTCATGATCACGCATGATTTGGGTGTTGTTGCGGAAATATGCGATCGGGTATCCGTCATGTACGCGGGCGAAATCGTGGAGAGCGGAGATGTCGAAACGATTTTCCAAGCACCGATGCATCCGTATACACTCGGTCTGATTGCGTCTATCCCGAAACTAGGCAGCAAGACAAAAATGCTAAGTCCGATTGAGGGTGCGCCACCCGACCTGCATGGGGAACTGAAAGGCTGCCCGTTTGCGGAACGATGCGCATACAAAACTGATCTATGCCTGGAAGAGTCGCCGGAACTTCGGGAAGTGGAAGAGAAACATAGCGTAGCTTGTCATCATGTGGAGTCGATCTTCCAGCAAGGGAGGCAATACGCATGAGCCAGGTCGTCTTGAAAGTGGAAAACTTAAATAAGCATTTTCCGACGGGAAAGCGCAATCTGCTTGGGAAGCATACACAAACGCTCAAAGCAGTGGACGGGGTTTCATTTGAAATCAAAGAAGGGGAAATCTTCGGGCTGGTCGGGGAGAGCGGATGCGGGAAATCGACTTTGGGGCGCTGTATTACGAGAATCGTCGATCCAAGTACTGGCACGATCCACTTTAATGGGGAGGAGATTACGAACTCGGGTCCGGATCGATTGAAGGAGTTAAGGCGGCAAATGCAGATGGTGTTCCAAAATCCGCATTCCTCGTTGAATCCGAGGATGACCATCCGGCAAACTTTTTCTGAGATACTGAAAGTGCACCGTTTGGCGAAAGGGAAAGAACAGGAGCGGATGGAGGAGATCCTGACGCTCGTCGGATTGCCGGCTGACGCATTGGATCGCCATCCGCATGAATTCAGCGGTGGGCAACTGCAGCGAATCGTCATTGCACGTGCCCTTTTAGTGGAGCCCCAGTTCATCATGGCGGATGAGCCGGTTTCAGCACTGGATGTCTCTGTTCAAGCGCAAATATTGAACTTGCTCGTGACATTAAAAGAGGAATTGTCATTGACGATTCTGTTCGTTGCCCATGATTTAAGCGTGGTTGAGCATATAAGCGATCGGGTAGGCGTCATGTATTTAGGGCAAATCGTGGAGATGGCGGATGTGGATAACTTATATCAAAACACATTGCATCCATATACATTGGCGTTAATGGCGGCCATCCCGGTTCCCGATCCGACCGTCAAAAAGGAGTATGAAGTAATAGAAGGGGATTTGCCGAGTCCGATCGACTTACCGGCCGGTTGCCGATTTGCCGGCCGATGCCCTTCCGCCATGGCGGTTTGCCAAGAACAGAACCCGTCGTTGAAAGAAGTGAATCCCGGCCATTTTGTTGCATGCCATTTGTATTAGGGTGCCAGGCACTCAAACGATTCTGAATTGTTTGAGTGCCTGGCACCGTCACAGCGTAAGGGGGGAATATCCATTGTATCAAGTGATACCGATGACCCGGCTTGGGCAGGAATCGTACCAGCCGAGGCGGTCATCCATTTATAAGCAGTTGAATCAGATCCTGTTGGAAGGTAAAGAAGTCCAGCAAGTCAAAAAGAAGACACGCTTCGCCACTGAACGGTTTCCGGAAGGTCATTTATTCTTTCCCGGGTCCTTCCTATTGGCTAGTGAAGTTGAAATGAAAGATGCTCGGATGGACCGGGCGGAATCAGTGCCGTCTGATAATTTAGCACCCTTGAAGTTGGCGAAAAAAATCGCGTTTCTGGATGGGCAAAACTGTGCCACTTTCTGTTCCGACCCATTCCGCCTCTACTTCGATGCTTACGGGGTGCCTGTCGACTGGTTGACGGATGAGGATGTCCGGCTCGGAAAGCTGGAAAACTATGATCTGCTCATCGTTCCGGGCGGTCCGGACGCTGGCGAGTCTTATTATGAGGGATTGGGCGAGAAAGGCTATGAGGAAATCCGCCATTTTGTTCAGCGGGGCGGCATGTATTTAGGTTCTTGCGCGGGAAGTTATTTTCCTCTGTCGGCAGAGCGAGGTACAACCCAAAGTGACGTTTGGTTGAATATGATTGAAGCGACGGATGAGTTTGGGCTAGACTATTGGAGAACAGGAACCGGCTTTGTTCGGATCGAATTTGAAGACGTGGACCATCCGGTTGCCAGGAGTCTGGCATTGGGTGAGCCGAGTACGATGGACGTCATTTATTGGGAGGGACCGGCTTTTTCCCTTCTGGATGATTCGAATGTCAATGTGATTGCACGCTACAAGAACTTCTTGGCATCCGGCACTTCCCGGCCATCCTGGTCACTGGAAAATAATCAAATTGCAAAAGATGCGATGGAGTGGTCCAATCCATTGACGCAGGAACGGTTCGAACATCATTTAAAAGGATACCCCGCCATCGTGGAAGCTTCTTATGGGAAAGGGCATATGGTTTTATTGTCCCCGCATGCTGAATTTGGAACATGTGGGACGGAACATGCCATGGCGGATAATCCGAATTATGTGTTATTGATGAACAGCATTTATTATTTATCTTCTAAAGGGGGAGTATAAATGGTAACAGTAAGTTGCTCAACAGGAATCATTTATGAATTCAATAAGGATAACCCGCCGATTCAAGAGGTGGATTCCGGCACGACATTGACAATCCAGACATATGATTGTTTTCAGAATCAAATCCAGACACCGGAAACTGAAGTGACGGCTATCGATTGGAATAAGATCAATCCAGCCACGGGCCCGATTTACGTGAAGGATGCGATGCCAGGGGACATTTTGAAAGTGAAAATCGAGAAGATTGAAATCGGTGACCAAGGCGTCATGGTGGTCGGCCCTGATTTAGGGGTGATGGGGCACAGCATTGAAAAGATGACATCTAAGATTTTGCCAATCAAAGACGGCAAAGTTCACTTCAATAATATCGCGTTGCCTGTGAATAAAATGATTGGTGTCATCGGCGTGGCTCCTGAAGGGGAAGGGGTCAACTGCGGAACCCCTGGAGCACACGGGGGGAATATGGACAACAAAATGGTGACAGAGGGCGCCACTCTCTACTTCCCGGTATTTGCAGAAGGTGCGCTGTTTGGTTTGGGCGATTTGCACGGCGCAATGGGCGATGGCGAAGTAAGTGTATCGGGCGTGGAAGTACCGGGCGAAGTAACCGTTACCTTGGAAGTCATTAAAGGACAGTCCCTCCGTCACCCAATGCTCGAAAACGACGAAGTGTTCACCCAGATCGTCTCCGCCGAAACCTTGGACGAAGCCGCGAAACTTGCGACATCCGAAATGATCGAACTGATTGTCCAAAAGTCCGGAATGCCACTGGAAGAAGTGACGATGTTGATGAGCGCTGCAGGTCAGTCCGAGATTTGTCAAATCGTCGATCCGTTGATGACAGCGAGATTCGTTGTGCCGAAATGGTTGTTGGCGGAGATGGGAGTTTTGTTGATTCGTTAAGGATGGCTTAGTTGGTTGCCGATGCAATTTTAGCACTACTCTTTTTCAGATTTGTGGAGGTACCAATTGAATACACAGTCAAAGCCTTGCGGAGATTTTTTCTCCACAGGGCTTTTTCGTGTTTACGCTCCATTCCAAGGACTTCATGATACTGCGATAAATGCTTGGCATGCGAGTAAAAGTATCCGTAGTGTGAAATTATAATTAAATGTTTATCGAAATGTATTGACAATTTTCAATAGCGCTTGTATTGTATAAATACAGGTTGTATACAAGTTGTGTTCATCCTGTATTGGGGAGGTGATACTATCCGAAAATCCAATGCAAAGACTTCATTGAAAGACATTGCGTATAAAAAAATTAAGGACATCATCATGGAAGGGGAAGAAGAATTCACATCAGAGAGTAGCTTGGTTGCTTTATTAAATATGAGCAGGACGCCGATTCGCGATGCGTTGCATCGATTAGAAACGGAGGGGTTTTTAAAAATCTACTCCAATCAAGGAATTTATTTTTGGAATCCTACTCCTATCGAAAAAAATGAGTTATTTGATTTGAGGATTGCGATAGAAACATATTCCATCCGCCAGGTACCGGAGTTTACTGAAGAACATATCGACTATCTTAAGAAGAATGTTGAAAATCAACATTTGGCGATTATAAATGAGGATTATTCGTTCTTTAATGAATTGGATATGGACTTTCACCAATATTTGCTTGAGGTGAATGGAAACTCACAATTTTTAAGGAATTATAGGAATTGTCGAGAAAGACTTATGACGGTTAGAACGGCGAAGCACTTATTAAAATCTCAGATTGATTCTATTAAAGAATTGATTGAGGACCATATGAGGATTGTAGAAGCTCTCAATAAAGATTCTCAATCAATTAGCGCGAAACTGCTCGAGGAACATATTACAAAAGGGAAAGTCCCGATATTTTAAAGGAGAGATTTATTATGACGGTATTATTAAAAAATATGAGCTGGAAAAACTTTGTGAAAGCTAAAGAGAAAACAGACCTTGTAATCATTCCAACAGGAGCGTTTGAAGTGTATGGCCCACATTTGCCACTCGGTTCGGATTCTTTGGTGGCTGTTAAAATCTCAGAGTTGGTTGCTCAAAAAACAGGCGCGATTGTGGGACCTTTGATGGAGGTTGGAGATTCTTCCATGCTCGACGACTTCCCAGGAACAATTACGATCCGTCCGGAAAGTTTTAAAAGTTATTTATGGGATATTATTGTGAGCTTGAAAAAATGGGGATTCAAAGACTTCCTCTTTGTCAATAATCATGTCGGCAATGTTCCGGTTATCGATCAATTATCCCGTGATTTGCAAAGAGATGAAGAGATGCGTTGTGCTCAAATCGACTATTGGCGATTTGTACAAACATTGGACAAGGGTATTGTGGAGACGGAATTCCCTCATGGTCATGCAAGTGAAGCAGGAACTTCCATCTTGCAATATCTATACCCTGAACACTGTGATATGGCATTAGTACTTGACGAGGCTCCTACCTATACGAATGAGTTCCCGGAAATTATTCAGTATCCTAAGTACGGTGATTTAAGTGTATCTGGAACCATCGGCCATGCAACTGCCGGAACACCGGAGAAAGGAAAACAACTAGTTGATCGCTCTGTGGAAAGGATTGTCCAATTTTTAGAAGAAAGTTGGGGGTACAGTGCAGAAGATTAATAAAACACTTGAAGGGATCTCCGCCCTTTTACTCATCATATTGACTGCCATTGTAACGATTCAAATATTTGCAAGGGCTGCTTCCCTTTCACTTCCTTGGTCGGAAGAGTTAGCAAGACAAGTATTGATCGCCTTCTCATTCTTGGGCGGGGCACTAGCCTACTATAAAGGCGGCGAGCTTAAAATTACAATGTTAATTGACCTGTTTCCGAAAACATTAAGAAAGTGGAATGATCTCATCATCGCTATTCTTTCCGTGATCGTTTCATTAATTGTGTTATATAGTGGAATGCTGTTTTTGAAAGATATTTGGGGTACTCCAACGGTTGCATTACGTTGGAATAAAGGGATATTTTTCTTGGCCATACCGATTAGTTTCCTTCTTATCTTTTTAAAGCTATCTCAAAATTTAGTGAGTATGTTTAAACCAAAGGGAATGCAGAGGTGATGAAATGTTAGTTGCTCTTTTTATCTCGCTTTTTGTGTTATTGCTTTTGGGAATGGATATTTCCCTGGTCATGCTAGGCAGTGCAGCAATTGTCGTTTATTTAAGTCAGTTCAGTGACTTCCCTCTGTTTATCCAAACCATTTCCCAGCACATTTTCAGCGGAATCGACAAGTTTAGTTTTACCGCAATCCCTCTATTTATTTTAGCTGGAGAGATTATGAATAGAGGAATGATTACGGATAAATTGGTGAATTTTTCACAAGCTTTTCTGGGACATGTTCCGGGGGGATTAGGCCAAACAGGAGTGGGACTGAATGTGGTCATGGCAGGAATGTCCGGATCAGCGGTTGCCGATTGTGCTGCGACTGGAAGTATACTCATCCCAGCAATGGAAAAAGAGGGTTATAAACCTGAGCGAGCTGCGGCCATCATAGCTAATGCTTCCACCATTGGGCCTGTATTTCCTCCGAGTATACCAATGATTATAATCGGTTCTATCGCTGGGCTTTCGGTTGGTAAGCTGTTTATCGCTGGTATTGTACCAGGCCTATTAATGGGTATTGCATTGATGATTTATATTTATTTCCATGCTAAAAAAGCGGGAATGGAAATTAAACGAAAATCGACGATGCGGGAGAAATGGATTGCCACCAAAAATGCCATTTTGGCTCTACTGTTACCGATCATCATAATCGGGAGTATTATTTTTGGGATTGCGAGTCCTACCGAATCGGCAGTACTAGGTGTTCTTTACGCGTTGTTTATTACAATATTCGTGTACCGTACTTTAACATTAAAAAGTTTTTACCAAACGCTGATCGCAGCTTCTGTTTCCGCAGGCGTGATCATGGTCGTTTCAGCAGCAGGTGTACTTTTTGGTTGGCTTGCTACGTATTACAATTTAGGACAAACTGTTCATAACCTGCTGTTTTCATTAAGCGACAATATGTTCGTCGTTCTTATTGTAGTCAATATCATGCTTTTAATTTTAGGCATGGTGTTGGAAGCCATTCCGATCATTTTACTATCAGTGCCTGTTTTATTACCGATATTGACCGATTTAGGTCTTGATCCGATCCATGCATCCATGATTATTGTTGTAAACCTGATGATAGGTCTCGTCACTCCGCCGGTTGGCCTGCATTTATTTATCACGGCATCGATAGCAAAAGTTCCAATAACATCAGTCATTCGAGAATCTACTCCATTTATGTTGGTCCTTTTAATAGTATTAGCGCTTGTCACATTTGTTCCAGGCATTTCTATGTTCTTGCCTAACTACTTAATGAAATAAAGAAAGAGTGCAATGTTCTTTTACTACAATAGTTAGATAACTAACAGCATATTACGAGGAGTGAACGTTATGAAGCTTTTCCATAAATTTTTTGCGACTGTTCTTTTGATTGGTGTGTTGGCGGGATGTTCTCAATCCAATGCCGGTTCTGATTCCAATTCGACTTCCGGCGGTTCAGCGTCAAAAGATACGATTAAAATGAGATCTGCGGATGTCGTCGATCAAAACAGCCCTTATACGATTGGGATGATGCAACTTGCGGAAGACGTCAGTAATGCTACTGATGGTAAAATCACAATTGAGCATTTTCATTCGGGTCAATTAGGCTCTGATGCAGAGATCTTTGACTCGGTTAAGCAAGGAAGTATTGATATTGCTTTGCAAGGCGCCATTCCCGGAAGTGAGGTTGCGGGAGCATTTTATATCCCTTATTTATTCGAAGATGCGGATCATTTAAAAGCCGTTATTCAAGGCGAGCCGGCTGAAAAGATTAAAGCATTAATTGAAGCAGAGACGGGAGTTAAAGTAATAGGGTTTGTTCCATTTGCCACAAGAATGTTAACTACAAAAGGAGTAGAAGTAAATACTCCAGAAGATTTAAAAGGATTGAAAATTCGTGTTCCGGAAACTCCAGCTGTGGTGACAGGATGGAAGGACCTAGGGGCGAACCCAACGCCAATTTCCTTTGGTGAATTATTTACATCATTGCAAACAGGCGTTGTAGATGGTCAAGAAAACCCTTATGAAATTATTTACAATAACAGTTTTTATGAAGTACAAGATACGATCAATAAAACGTACCACAACTTCCCTGTTCGTACATTGATTATGAACAAGAAAAGATACGACTCACTTTCTGCAGATGAAAAAAGTCTGTTAGAAGAAAAATGGGCTGAGGTTTCAGAGGAAATTGACAAGCTTTACAGCGAACAAGAAGCGGAATATATTACAAAATTAGAAGAAGCAGGCATGAAGTTTGTTGATTCTGATATCGAGAGTTTTAAAAAAGCATCAGAAGAAACAACAGCTAAACTTGCTACAGAAATTTTCGGTGCGGAGTTGTATGAAGAAATGAAGGCTCTAGGGAACTCAAAATAAATTGACATAGGGGGCTTCTTACATGTTAGTGTCAGCCATTCAATTAAATTCGAATCAAAATAAACAAGAAAACTTAGAGAAAGCAATTCATTACATTGAACAAGCGGCAGAAGCTGGGGCTAAACTTATCGTTTTACCTGAGTATGCCAATTATATTAGCAGTAAAAGGGAAGCGCTTGCAGCTGCGGAGCCTATTCCTGGCCCGTCCACTCAGTTGTTGATGGAGAAAGCAAAGGAACTCCAGGTGTTCATCCATTGTGGAAGTATGTTGGAATACTTGGATTCTGAAAAGGCCTATAATACTAGTGTCCTGATCAATGATCAAGGGGAAATTGTTGCAAAGTATCGTAAAATCCACCTATTTGATATTGACGTGGAAGGCGTGGCTACTTATAAGGAGTCTGACTTAATCCAAGGCGGCGAAGAAGTTGTCATGGCAGAAACTCCTATTGGTAACATTGGTTTAAGTATTTGCTATGATGTCCGGTTCCCTGAACTTTACAGAAAGTTAATGCTCCAAGGGGCGGAAATTATAACGATTCCGGCCGCATTTAATCAAAGCACGGGAATTCACCATTGGGAAACGCTTTTAAAGGCAAGAGCTATTGAAAATCAGTGCTATGTCATAGCTCCTGGACAAATCGGATCGTATGAAGGAAATCCTACGTTTGGTAGTTCCATGATTATCGATCCGTGGGGGATGGTGATTGCACGGGCATCTGATATGGAAGGGTTTATCGTTGCGGAAGTGCAACAAGACTATATCAAGAGACTAAGACAGCAATTACCTTGTTTGAAAAACCGAAAACCTGCTGTGTATTAACATACCGAAGAATTTGTATAGAGGCCTATGATTGAGGAAGCAATCATAGGCTTTTTTCTGCTCTATATTTTATCTTGGGACCAGGGAAGTGCGTCGGGTACGTTAGACATTACCCAAAAATTCCAATCCATCTACATTTATAGTATTCTATTAATAGAGTCAGTCCCGCAGTCCATGAGGGATAGAAGAATAGGTGGACGCATTTGAGTGGGGTATTAATGGAAGTACGATTATGAAACTACAGGGGGTCATAATGATGAGAAAAGGAAGCTATCCAAAAGTGTTCAAGGCGACGTTGGCAACTGCGGCCGCTGCGGTCGTTACGGTTGCACCTGTACATACGAAGGCGGAAAGTCCGACATTTACCGATGTGCGGGACATTCCAAGTCACCATTTTTATGAAGCGGTGATGAAATACACAGCGGCTGAGATGATGAGCGGATATCCGGATGGGACGTTCAAGCCAGGCCAGAACATCACCCGTCAGGATGCTGCCAAATTGTTGGCGTTAGTGTTGGAGTTGGATACGGTGAATGTCAAGGATCCTGGGTTCACCGATGTTCGGAAAACGAGCCCTTACTACGGCTATATTGCCGCACTTGTGGAAGCGGGCATCATTTCGGGATATGAGGACAATACATTCCGCCCGGCTGCTAGTCTAACGCGTGCGCAAATGGCGAAGATCATTGTGCTTGGATTTGAATTGGACGATCCAAAAACGACTTCTCTTCCATTTAAAGATATCAATAATAAGCAATGGCATATGGAATTTGTCCGGGCGCTGTATGCTAATGAAATCACAACGGGGACGACACCGACGACATTCTCGCCGAATGCGCTTGTCACACGCGGACAGATGGCTTCTTTTGTCTTCCGTAGTGAAGCGTTCTTGACACCGAAAGTGGATGAAGATCAAGTCGCGGTCGAAGCGGCAGCCGGACAATTGAAGGACGGTTCCGTAAATGTTTCAAAGGGATCTTTCGCTACGGATGAAACCAAATTGGCGGCTGTTCGACAATATGCTTCTTCCTTGATTACCGAAAAAGGGGTTGCTGCTGAAGTATCGGAAGGGAAAACTGCGGGCACTTATTTGGTGACCTTGACAAAAGGGGAAGCAAAAATTGAAAAAACGCTTTCGATCACATTTGAATTTAGCACAGATGATCGTTTCGTAACGGATGTCAAAGCTATTAACGCTAAGCAAGTGGAAGTGAAGTTTTCCACACCTGTCGTGAAATCAACGGTTTTGGATTCCTCCAATACGGTTCGAAATCTTGTATTCACTATGGTGACCGGTGCGACAGTGAACCCTGGACAGCTTACTGGTTCCCTATCGGAAGATGGCAAGACATTGACCATCACAGCAAATTGGATTTTTGATGGCGAATATGCTTTCAAATCGACAGACGCAGTACAAGCCGTATCTGGCGGGAAGTTCGAAGAATACACGACGATTGTTAAAGCAAAAGATGATGTGGCTCCTAAACTCGTTTCCGGATCCGCTACAGCGAAAACCTCGACAAATTCGTTTGCAATCTTATTTGATGAGCCGGTCAGTGCATCTGGTGTAATTGCGCATGTCAATGATACCGCTGCGACGGTGGCCAATGATCCTCAAAATCCGAATCTTTTACAGGTTACGTCGGGGAAAGCGGTTCCGGCAGGCACGACGGCCAAGATCAAGTTGTTGAATGTCAAAGACTATAATCAGAACTTCGTCTCCCCGAATCCGGTGGAAACTTCCGTGACGATTGAAACGGATACCGTGGCGCCGACTGTAACCGACCTAAAGGTGGTCGGGGAAAATCAGTTGGAGCTGATATACGATAAAGCGATGAACATCGCTTCATTCCAAGGGAAAGCCCGTCTCGTCCATTCGAATGGAACGGTGACGAATCTGGTCGCTACAGCCGGAAAGGATGCTAAAACCGTTGTGTTGACAGGTCCCGTTCTAACTTACGGCAGTTCGTATCATGCCATTCTATTTGTTGATGCGGACGTTAAGGATACAGTCGGAAATAGTGCAGCCTTGTATTCAACGAACGTAACGCTTGAAAAGGATACAATGCCACCTGCATTCACTATGGTTGAATATAAAGACGGCAAGATTATCGCAAACTTTACGAAAGATATTGCGGCCGGTGGAAACAATGCCGTGACAGTTATTGATCAGAGGACTGGAGTCGCTACACCGATCACCCTGAACTATAACCGCTCGCAAAATGCGGTCATTGCCAACCGTACCTTGACCATCCATCATTCCTTGCCAAATGGTACGTATCAATTACGGCTTCCGGCGAATACGGTCGTTGATAAAGCGAGCATCCCGAATTCCAACGCAATTGCGGCCCAGACATTCTTGGTGGAAAATACAGCCACTTATGATAATACCCGGCCAGTCGTGAGTCCGGTCACCAATGTTTCGGCAAGACCTGGAAACGCTCCGGGTGCCGAACAAACGGCAACTTATACGGCCATCGACGCCGACAGTGGAGTGAATTTGGCGACGGTTCAGGACATCAATAATTATACATGGGATGGCAAAGCATTACCGAACGGTTCCTATGTCACCACCGCCATCACAGGATCCGCCGACCGGGCTACATCGGTTGTCGTCACGGTCCATGTGCCATCCGCGGGAATTCCGACAACTAAAACGGCGACGATGACAGTCAATAATATTCGCGATAATGCCGGAAACACCATTGCGTCACCGGGGTACGGCGATGTGACATTTGTCAGCGGAATCCAACCGGAACTCAACCATGCTGCCATCGCATCGAATGGCACTTCACTTCTGCTCGGTTTCAATAAAGCGGTCCAGCCATTGGATCCGTATGATTTTGAAATTACGTTGAATGGGCAAGTGGTACACACAAGTTCCGTCGCGGTTGCCTCCTCCAACACAGAAGCGAACGCTTTTGTGGCAAATATCCGAGCTTCCGTGGCAGACAATGTTTGGCTGAATGGAAGAACAAATGACGTAATTTATCTGGACACGAACGGAAATGGTCGATATGATAATGGGGATTTGACGCTGGAATTGGTGGATTCCTCTTCCTATAACCGTGATTTGAGCAATTATGTCAATGTGAATCTGCATTCCAATTACGTGTATGGCTTAAAGGTCAGGCTGGTCCAAGATACTGTATCTCCAGTGCAGGACATGCAAGGGAATTATGCGTTGTTCAATCGGGAGATTGTAGTGAAGTAATTAGGTTAAATGTACTTACAAATAATCAAGAAAGCACCTCACACAATTAGTCCCTGTGTGAGGTGCATTTTGTATTTGAGACTATCGAGCCGTCACGGTGACTTATTGCAACCAGCAGGCATCATCTGAAACGAGCAATCCCAGTTACTCAATCTTTATGCCTATACTTATTTAGCCTAAGTACAGAAAATTAGTGATGTCTCCTCAATATTCAGTATACATTGAATATTAAAGCGAGATAGCCTACAATAGTAATTACTACTCAGAGAAAAAACTATATTAGAAAATATGGCTGGTGTGTCATGTATCTATCCAAAAAATATAAATACATCTTGTTCTATGTTGTTTTAACAGTGATTCCAATTGTTTTGATCAGTGCGATTACGTATAAAGTATTAAATCATCATCTACAACAGGATATTGTGGAAAAAAATCAAGAGATATTGCGTCAAACGAATAATTTTCTATACCTCTTACGAGACTCCGATGCTTCCGTCACTGATGTGGAGGATCGAGAAAAGATGATTTACTATGGCTTGGCCAGTTCGATATTCGGAGAACATAGCGAAGTGGTCATCCTAGATGAGAAGCAGAACGCTGTATTTGCTACCAATCCGCATCTAGTCACCAAGGTTCAAAACTACCCAATTTTTGATGATGAACAGCAGGACGGTTATTACATAGTCGATTATTTAAATGTAGAACGACTCCTCAGTTTTTCCTTCCACCCCATTACCGAGTGGTATTTGATTGTCTTAACACCCACGGAAGAAGTCTATCGAAACATTTCTTACATTAAAACTTTCATGACAACTATCGCAATAACGAGTACGATTTTTTTATTGTTGTTGGTGTATTATGTGTCAAGTCGACTCTATCGTTCTACGAATGACTTGAAAAAAAGGTTAAAAGAAATGGAAGAACAAGACTTGATACTGGGAGAAGAACGAAAAGTATTTTTCAAGGACGAATTATGGGAGATTGAGTTAAGTTTCAATAAAATGGTGAAGCGGTATTCCAAAATGGCATATGAAAACCGAGTCAATTTTAATGAAGCAAAGCTGCTGGCTTTGCAAGCGCAAATCAATCCTCATTTTTTACATAATGCCTTGGAAACCATCAACTCGATCGCAATCATTCATCGGGTTCCGCTAATTTCTGAAATCAGTCGATCTTTATCCAAAATGTTTCGTTACAACACCGTAAGTGATGGGAATTATGTCATGTTACGCGAGGAAATTGAGCATGTGGAGAATTATTTGACAGTGCAACTGATTCGATTTGATGAATTGATTGAAAAAGAAATTGATGTGTCAGAAGAAGTGCTCGATTGTAGAGTCATCAAGTTTGTACTTCAGCCAATCATAGAAAATTGTTTTGAACACGCTTTCAAAGATGTGACTGGTGGCGGCATTATCCACATACAAGCCTATCGGGAGGACGAACATATCGTTTTGCGCGTGTATGATAATGGAAGCGGGATTGCAGAAGACGATAGAAACCGATTAAACTGGTCTCTTCAAGAAAAAGCTGCCTCTCTGCCAAACAATGGATCGGCTGGAGAGGGAACGAGTGTTGGAATTCTTAATGTCAATAACCGTATTAAGCTTGCGTTTGGAAATGAATATGGAGTATTTGTTGAAGAGATAGAGCTTCCGGGAACTGCAATCAGGATCACAATGCCATTCATACAGAATTCTTGAAAGAAGTGGTGAACTATGATCAAGATGATGATAGTAGAAGACGAGCCGTGGATTCGCAAAGGAATTGAACATATGCTTCCATGGGTGAAGCTTGGGATTGCTCATATGGGTTCAGCGAGCAACGGAGCAGAGGGACTAGAATTATTGGAGACGCATCAACCTGACATTATTTTAACTGATATCAAAATGCCTATCATGGATGGTCTGCAATTTATCGAAAGGTTACAAGGAATGGATCGAAATACTCCAAAAGTTATTATCCTCACGGGCTATAATGATTTTGCGTATGCGAAAGATGCGATTAAATACGGGGTCGTCGATTATATTTTAAAGCCGATTGATCCAGAAGAATTAATTGAAACCGTTACAAAATTAGTTACTGTCATTCAGCAGGAAAGAGCAGCCGTCTTAGATAATTGCCGCATGCAAATGGCACAATTTTTGTATGAGCAGTTGTTGAACCCTTCCGACACTGTTGAGCCGGACTTTGATTTACCTTACCCATATTTCCGTTTTCTCCTTACAACTCAACCGATTCCGACTGAAAGGTTCGATGCTGACGAAACGATTCGCGATTGCTTTTCATTCCAAATTGGCCAGTCTATTGTATATACGCTTTGTTATGCTGACGACAAAGCCTCCGATATGATGTTGAATACAATTCTTTCTGATTTTCAACCTATCGGATGGAGTGATTTGCATAACATACGAGAAATGAAAGTAGCGTATCAAGAAGCACAGCTCTCACTTCAGCAAAATCTTAGAAATGGCCCAAATGCGAAAATGCGGTCTTTGAAGAAATATTATTTTGTGAGCGATCAAGAGAAAGAGTTATTAGCAACATTGCAGCAAGGGGATCAAAACGCGGCGCATCAATTAGTCCAAGGACTACTAGAGCATTGTATCTCTCTAGAAGAAAAACTCATTCTCCAGTTCCAACTGTATGCTTTTCTAGAGCGTTATCTAGATAAGGCCCAAACATCATTGGAGGATTACCGTTTTTTGCAGAAGTTCAAATTAGCTCATTCGCAAGAGGACGTACAAGACATCACCGTGCATATTCTCTATCCAATTATAGAGCAGATCGTGAACGAGTGGGATCAGTCGCCGTCTAAAATCGGTCAGCTTGCCAAAGAATATATTGATGGCCATTATAAGAACCCATCCCTTTCGCTTTCACTTGTGGCTGAACAGTTAAATGTCTCACCTTCGTACTTAAGCCATATATTTAAAGAAGAGTTAAAGGTCAATTTTTCATCGTATGTGACTGAGAAACGAGTATATACAGCGCAGGAAGAATTGGCTCACACCCATCTGCCGATTTACATTATTAGTGAAAAGGTGGGCTTTAATGATTCTAAATATTTTAATCGAGTTTTTAAAAAACAGACGGGACTGACTCCGAAGCGCTTCAGAGAATCACAAAGCGAACGGATCATCCCTAAAAGATAATTAGTAAGAACAGCGTAATCAAGAATGTTGTCGTTAACATTCTTGATTTTTATTTTGTCGTGGAGACAGAAAACTTAAAAAAGTCCACTTCCTCAAAAAAGTAGAATTTTCAAACCTATTCTAGCAAAATACAATGAATGTAATTCAAATGATGGAGGGATTCAGTTATGCAGATTACAGGAAAAGTTAAACTTCCTAAAGGAAAAAGTGTTGCGGTGAATATAGGAGTCGATTTTGATGCAGCTTCGGTTTGGATGGGGACTTTTGGTAAAACCTCACCATCCTACTTAGCTCGTGGCGAATTCGGAGCGGAAGTTGGAGTTAGACGTGTGTTGAATCTTTTTAAGAAGTACGATATTACGACCACTTTTTGTATTCCGGGCCATACCGTTGATACGCACACCGATGTTTGTAAAGAGATTGTAGAGCTGGGTCATGAAGTGGTGCATCATGGCTATGTCCATGAAGATCCAACAAATTTAACGTTTGAAGAAGAGGAAGCCATTATGCGGAAAGGCTTGGAAGCGCTTCAACGAATCGGGGTGAAACCAAGGGGGTATCGCTCTCCGGCATGGGATTATAGCCCAAACACGTTAAGCATTTTGGAGAAATACGGATTTAGCTATGACAGCAGCTTAATGGGCAATGATTTATACCCGTACCGTCCTCGTCCGGTTGAAGTGAATTTTGACAAGGCAAATATTTTTGGGCCTCCTAGTGAAATTATAGAAATTCCGGTTTCTTGGTTCCTTGATGATTTTCCGACGCAGGAGTATGTCATCGGCGGTGCAGAAGGAATGCGCTCTACCGAGGAAGTATTCGGAAGATGGAAATCCATCTTTGATTATGCAGTCGATTATGAGGAAGGGGCTTGCTTTATTTTAACGGTACATCCACAAACAATTGGACGTGCTCACAATATTCAAATGTTGGAGAAGTTGATTCAGTACATGGATTCCAAGGGGGCTTGGTTTACCAGCCTTGGTTCGATTTATGATGCCTATGAAGAAAATAATGCAAAGTAATAATACGAGAATACACCTAAAGGAGAGGAAATCGATTGAAAAACGTTACCATTTCAGCTTGTCAATTCCGTGTAGAAAAAATCAATAGTTTTCAAGAGTTTGAAGAACAAGTGAGCGTGCTATTGCAGGATGTTCCTGTGGACGCGGATTACGTCATCTTTCCGGAGCTATTTACAATCGGATTATTGACCACTTTTTCCGATTTTGATCAAACAGATGTCACAGAAACCATTCGTCTTGATCAATTTTCAGCAGAATATCGAAATCTGTTTAGCCGGTTGGCTAAGGAGAGAAGCCAAACAATTATTGCGGGATCTCATCTAGAAAAGCGAGGCGAACAATACTTTAACATTGGCTATATTTTCAGTTCAGACGGCACGTATGTCGAACATAAAAAAACCCATATATTCCCCGCAGAAGGCAATTGGAAAACGCAAGAAGGAGATGAGTTGGAGGTCTATGAGATTGGGCCTGCCAAAATTGGGTTGGCAATATGTTATGAATCTGAAATTCCAGAGGTTTCCCACATATTAGCCGAAAAGGGAGCGGAAATTATTTTCTGCCCTTCTTATACCTTCACAGAGCACGGATTTTGGCGAGTCCGTCACTGTGCACAAGCAAGAAGTATTGAAAACCAAGTGTACTTTGTTCATTGTCCAACGGTAGGAAATCCGGGGGCACCAATTAGTGAAGGGTACGGAAGAGCCTCTATTTTAAGTCCATGCGATAGCCCTTGGCCGGCAAATGGTGTTATTGCCGAAGCAGAGACGAACAAAAATATGGTCATTACAGGCATTGTTGACTTGGATGAGCTCCATGAAAATCGCAAAACAGGTGCGGCTACGACGCATTTTGATCGGAAAAGAAGAAAAGAAATGTATTCGAAATACGAACCGTACACGGTTCAATAAAAATTGGGGGAGGGTCATTATGAAAAAATTAAAGGCTTTACTTACAGTAGCATTCATTTTCCTGTTAGCCGCTTGTGGGAATTCGAATGAGTCATCTAATAAAGCGGAGGCAACCAACAATGTGGCAACTTCTGATACAGCAAAGCGAGTCGCATTCTTTTCGGCGGGAGCTAGTAATAACTATTTGCAAACTGGTATTGAGCATGCAGAAAAAGTGGCGGAGGAATTTGGCTGGAAACTTGATGTTTACGATGGAAAGTTTGACCCACTTGCACAGTTGAACCAAGTGCAAAATGCGATTGCTCAAAATAAATATGACGGTTTCGTTGTTGAAGCAGTGGACGGCAATCAAATTTGTAAAGTGATTACGGAAGACGCAGTGAAAAAAGGAATCGCTGTATCTGCTATCAATATTGAACTGTGTGGTGAGCAGGACAGCGCTGCAGAAGGAACATTAACATTCGTTGGCGGACAAGGTATCAATGTATATCAAGACATCTTGCATCAAATTTTTGAAGATAATCCAGACGGCGGAAAAATTGCGGTAATTGGTGGGCCTGCCACTGGAACGCCTTATTTAAATATGAAGGCTGCCTTAGATATCGAAATGCCGAAGAACACAAATTGGGAGCTCATTGGTCCGTTTTCCACAGACTATACAGCAAATGAAGCATTCCAAGTCGCACAAAACGTTCTCCAATCGAACTCTGATTTAGATGTCATTTTCTCAAATTATTCAGGAATGACATCTGGTGTAGTAGAAGCGAAGAAAGCCGCTAAAAGAGATAGTGTAAAGATTTATGACTTTGGCGGAGATAAATGGGCGTTTAACGCGGTGGAAAAAGGCGACATTCAACAAACCGTCATTATGCTACCAAAAGAAGAGATCCAACGCGGACTTGAAGCGCTTCGAAATCATTGGGAAGGACAGGAAGTTCCTGAGTTTTATGATTTGACGAAAGAAGAGATTTTGCCTGGCTCTCCTTATGTGAACTTGGATAACATCCAGGAGTTCAAAGATAAAGGTTTACCAGAGTACTAATATTTTGGAGGTGAAGTAGGGATGAAAGCAGTCCTAGAACGTAACGATACCCTCCAACGGGAAGCAGTCAAAATCACTGGTTTGGGAAAGAAATATGGAAACTTCTATGCAAATTCAAATATTGATCTTGCGATAGCAGAAGGAGAAATTCATTCTCTCGTCGGGCAAAACGGATCCGGGAAATCTACTTTGCTAGGCCTTTTATCCGGCCGGATTGCCCCTTCCGAGGGGAGTATCCATGTTTTTGGTGAAGAGCTGAATTATGGGGATCCGCGTTCTTCCAGGAAGTTGGGCGTAGCCACGATCTATCAGGAACTCACGATTATTCCGGAACTGACGGCTGTGGATAACGTATTTTTAGGGCAGTTGGAGAGTAAAAAAGGTTTTTTATCCTCCACTAAGATGAAAGCTCGATTTAAAGAGTTATGTGACATATTAGACGTCAACATATCGATGACGCAATCCGCAGGAAACCTCTCGATTGCCGATCAACAAATGATTGAAATTATGCGCGGTCTGCAATGCAACGCAAATATACTCATATTGGATGAGCCGACCGCATCCCTTGCTCCACCAGAAAGAAAGTCTTTGCTGAAGACTATCAAGTCTCTTCGCGTCCGAGGAATCACGATAATTTACGTTAGTCATCATTTGGACGAGATACTGGAAATCAGTGATCAGATATCCATTTTACGAAATGGTGAAAAGGTGAGAACGGAACCGAGAGATTATTGGAATAAAGACTTATTGGTCGCTGAAATGCTAGGAGAAGAGATTGGAAATGATTTATCGGAGGTCATTCAGGAATCTTTTCCCCACTCGACTATACGAGGCCCGGAAGTTTTGCGTGCAATTGGCGTGACTGTCAAGGGAGCGATTGAGAATGTTGATATTTCAATCAGGGAAGGTGAAATTGTAGGAATCGGCGGCTTGGTCGGATCGGGAAGAAGTACATTAGCCCGAGCTTTGGCTGGATTGGAGCGGGCTTCTATTGGAGAACTCTGGATGCATGGCGAAAAAGTGAAATGGCCTAATTCTCCCAGACATTCTATGAATCAAGGAATTGTCCTAGCTCCTGAGGATCGCAAGCAGCAAGGTCTCGTATTGGACCAATCCTGTGAAGTGAATATTAATATCGTTAATTTTAAAAGTGTCCGCAAGTGGGGGCTGTACCATGCCAAATCCGCTAATCGAAAAGCTTCGGAACTGGCCAGCCGTTTCGGACTGAATCGACCTATTGATACGCTGTGCCGCAATCTATCGGGAGGAAATCAACAGAAAGTACTGTTAGCAAAAGTAACGAGTATTAAACCGAAAGTATTAATTATAGATGAACCGACGCGGGGAATTGATCTGGGAGTCAAAATTGAAGTGCTGAAAATCTTAAAGCAATTAGCGAGTGAAGGCATGAGTATTATTGTGATTTCTTCCGAACTGGAGGAAGTCGCAGCTGTTAGTGACCGGGTTTATGTATTGTCCAAAGGTCGACTCGTCGGGGAACTAACTGAAAAAGAGGAGATTAGTGTAGCAAATATTCTCCAATCCACATTCAAAGGAGGTTCCGTATGAATAATTTGGAAACCGGTCTTGGTACAAAAAAATTCCCATTAAGCGGCGGACAGAATATCAGTAATTTGTTCTTTAAATATGGGGTACTTGCAGCATTTGTATTTCTTGTAGTTATAGCAAGTATTCTATATCCGGGCTTTCTTCGTTCTGAAAACATATTGAATATGATGAGTCAATTATCCATTATCGGCATGATGAGTATTGGCATGACCTTTGTCATTATTACGGGCGGTCTTGATATGTCGATTGGCGGAATTTACGCGCTTAGTGCAGTCGTCGTTGCAAGTTTAGCGGATAGCCTGACCATTCCTTTAGCAGTCGTCATAACGATGAGCATTGGAATCGGTGCGGGATTGCTAAACGGGTTATTGGTAACAAAATTTAAAGTTCCTCCTTTTGTCGCGACGTTAGGAACAGGCTCCATTTTCACGGGATTTGCTTTAATTTATTCCAACGCGCAGCCGTTTTTCGTTGAAAAGGATAATTTTCGTTGGCTGGGATCTGGGTATCTTGGAAATGTTCCCATTTCGGTTATCTTTCTGTTTATCGGTTACATTCTTTTCTCTGTCATTTTGTCATTTACGACGTATGGCAAATCCATTTATTCAGTAGGAGGCAATCAAGAGGCAAGTCGATTATCCGGGTTACGGGTAAACTGGATCACTTCTAGTGCATATATGCTATGTGGTCTCTGTGCCTCAATCAGTGGTTTAATCATTGCATCAAGACTAGGACAAGGACAGGCAAACATCGGTGATTTAATTGTACTTGACGTTATTGCGGCAGTCGTAATCGGGGGGACTTCGTTGAGTGGGGGGCAAGGTGCCATTTGGAGAACAGCAATTGGTGGCGCAATCCTTATCATGATATCCAATGTCTTCGATAGCCTCTCACTGAGTCCCTATTGGCAGTCCGTATTTAAAGGGATTATTGTCATCGGCGCTGTAATGTTCGATTTCTATGCCCGTTCAAAAGTAAATAAATAGAAAGGAGAGGTCATATGAAACGTATAGAAGGCCGAGTGGCAATTATTACGGGAGCGGCGAGAGGACAAGGCGTCGCGGAAGCTAAGATTTTTGCCGAAGAAGGAGCCCATGTTGTTATAACAGATATCTTAGAAGATGAAGTGAAGGAAGTGGCTTCTCAAATCAACCATGCTGGAGGCACAGCGATTGCTCTCGTTCATGATGTTTCCATAGAAGAGGATTGGAAAAGAGTTGTGCAAACGGCAGTGGAGACGTTCGGAAAGGTTGACATCCTGGTAAATAATGCAGGAATCCCTTCAAGATTAAATGTCGAGGAGGAAACGCTGGAAGGTTGGGAAAGAGTACAAGCAATTAATTCTCGTAGCGTATTCCTTGGGATGAAATATACAGCACCTGAAATCCGAAAAGCGGGAGGAGGCTCTATCATTAATATATCTTCCGTGTATGGAATCATTGGTGTGAAAGGCTATGCCGCCTACCATGCTTCCAAAGGAGCTGTGCGAACGTTAACTAAGACAGCTGCCATGGATTTTGCGGAAGATTATATTCGCGTGAATTCAATCCATCCGGGAATGATTGAAACGGCCATGACTGCGGATTTGTTTACAGACCCGGACATTGTCAAGTGGATGAAAGAAGTCACACCTTGGCCACGGCTAGGAAAACCGGAAGATGTGGCATATGGAGCATTATTTTTAGCCTCTGATGAGTCATCTTTCATAACGGGTTCTGAAATTGTCATTGATGGTGGATGGATTGCGACGTAATGAGGGGGAGATGTCCGATGAGACTTGAAAATAAAGTAGCTCTGATTACAGGCGGCGGTACAGGAATCGGAAAAACGACAGCCTTGCAATTTGCGAAAGAAGGGGCCTCTGTCGTTGTGACGGATATTGAGAAAGAAAGTGGCTTACAAACGGTGGAGGAAATTCGTCAACATGGCGGGACAGCGATTTTTGTTCAACATGACGTCAGAAATGAACAGGATTGGATGCAAGTTGCCGAGGAAGCGATCGGACATTTTGGGAAAATTGATATTCTCTTTAACAATGCGGGAATCTTTTTTATCAAGCCCATTGCCGAAACAACGCTGGAAGAATGGAATCAAATGATGAGCATTAATGTTACGGGTGCCTTTTTGGGAATGAAACACATCGTTCCGCATATGATCCGAAACAAAGGCGGTTCCGTGATCAATGCTTCCTCGAACGCCGGGTTATTCGGGGTGTCCGGGATGGCCGCGTATGGAGCAAGTAAAGGGGCGGTGCGGATTATGACCAAAGATGCTGCAATGGAATTTGCTCCATTTGTTCGGGTGAATTCCATTCATCCCGGCTATATTCGGACCCAAATGATTGAATATGGAGCCCGAGTAGCGAACAAACAACCCGAAGACCAAGCCGTCACCGTTCCACTTAAGCGATTAGGAGATCCAATCGAAGTTGCCAATCTGGTACTATACTTGGCCTCCGCCGAATCATCATATATTACAGGATCAGAATTTGTCCTAGACGGAGGCGTATCTGCCGGCCAATCCGTATGGGAGAAAGCAGAGGGTTAATTTTTAACAAGTCAGTCATGTTTTTCCGTATGATTTTGATTTCATCTTAAATGGAAAAGTTGTGCGTACAAGTTCTATAGTGGCAAAGCTCTGCAGATTCTCTGTAGAGCTTTTTGCTCTTCTAATATGACTTTAGATGCAATAATTACCAGGCGCTGCTATACTTGGATTTAATTCTATATATGTTTAATATAGTATTGTCAATCAAAGCTAGTCAAAGATAGCCGTCAAACGACTTACAATATATAAACAAAGTAATATGGTGAGCACGGTCTTTGATATACAATGGGAATAACTAGGTTGTGGATAGATTAATTCATCAGTCAAGGAGGCCTTTGCATGGTTCAATCAATCTTATCTAATTTGGCCATCATTTTGCTGGGGCATCTCTTGATGAGTACCCTCATGAACTATCGGGGCCGTTTCACAAAAGTTACTTTGAATTGTAGTATTGTGCTCCTGTTTTCAACCGTAGTCATTGCGATGTTTTATTTGCCGATCCGCTTTGATGCGAATTACCAGGTGGATCTCCGCTTGATTCCACTTTTATTGCTGGCCATATTCCGGGGATGGAAAATCACCCTTCCCGTTCTTGTCATCTCCTCTGCATGGCGGTTAGGCATGGGGGGGCTGGGTGCAGTGCCGGGTGTACTTTATGGAATGGCGCTACCGACTCTACTCACTTTACTTTATTTGGCGTTTAGGAAAAAACGGGTTTCAATACTGGAAAGTGCCTTGATTGTCTCCATTTGCTGGTTCGTCTCCGATGTTCCGATTGTTTGGATTGTGCCGAATGGCGTAGACATTCTCAAAGAAATTTCCCCGTTGCGGTATCTCTCCTTTTTGGGTGCGACATTTGTCTATTATGCATTTATTCAACTGGAGTATAAGAAGGAAGCGCTGCGGGACGAACTGGTCTTTCTAGCATCGCATGATTCATTGACGAAACTGTTGAACAAGCAGTCATTTATCGGGCTGGTGGAAGAAAGGATGCAGGACGACCAAACTGAACACTATATCGCCATGGTGGACATCGATCATTTCAAGAACTTGAATGATAGTTACGGTCATCTGGCCGGCGATCAAGCGCTCATCGCGGTTTCCTCCATCTTCGAACGGTTTGAAAGTGAAGACTTGATTGTCGCGCGGTATGGGGGAGAGGAATTTATAATATATATGCGGGCGGATCGTCAGGAGCATGCGATTCGTGTAATGGAAGACATTCGGAACGCCATCCGAACGACACCGGTTCCAATCAATGAAAAGCAGTCCTTGTCAGTTTTCGTTTCCATTGGATTGGCTCGGATCGTGTCCGGCTCATCCTTGCAAGAGGCCATCCACCTCGCGGACAAGCAGTTATATCAAGCGAAAGAACAGGGAAGGGATCGGATTAGTTATTCATAGTTTTGGCAAAGAAGCACGAATGACTTTAAAGTCTTCGAAACAAGTAAACACCGCACACATCGTCGATCTCCGAGGCGATGCGTGAGGTGTTTATTTAGTCTTATTAGCCTCTCCAACTACCTCATCCGAGTCACTTGGAAAAGGTAGTTTTTTCATGCCACATTGGTCACGTTTCATCTATGATAATACTCCATATACAAGTATAATAGTCCTGTTAGAAGAATAGTAGACTATATAGCGATACCGTTTATCACTTACTGTAATAAAGTACAAATTGCAAAGGGGACTGTCACCTTTACAACATATCCAATATGCTCAGCGTCTGATCTAGCTTGCGTTTTTTGCGTTCTACTTCTTCTTTGATTTCGTTGGAAAGGCGTTGTTCTAGTCGTTTCCGTGCTTGTTCATCGTTTAGGATGGATTGTACTTCTTCTAGTACGGTGGCTGTGATTAGTTCGTTTAAGTCATGATCGGGCAACACTGGTTCGTTGCGTATTAATTGCATAGTGAAGTTGAACTGCAGTGCTTTGATTGTCAGTTCGGGATTCCCGTTTTGTGAGGGCATCTCTTGTTTGTTATCCAAGGTAACGGGATCATTCGATACTAAGATTTGCGAAAAGTCATATCCGAGCACTTCTGAAATCCGATTTAGGGTTGGCAGTGTTGATTGGCGCAGTCCATTTTCTATCATTGAGATGGCGCTTTGGGACAAGTCCGTTCGGTTTGCCAGCTCGGTCATCGTCAGTTTCAGTTCTTTTCGCCGTTCTTTGATTTTCTGCCCTAATAGTATATACCGGTCTGAAATATCACTCATTTTAATTCCTCCTGTAATATTTATATAGAGTATAACCGATTGAGTGAAAAAAATCTCGTCTAAAATATATTTTTAAAAACACTTTACAATATTATCACCTTTAGTTATATTTATTACAGGTTGAATTTCTAAGAAGGAGGCTTACTCAAATATGCTTTTGAAAGACCATGCTTATGATACATACCGTCGAAGCTTTAAAAAGTTCACCAGTGCATTTATTCAAGTCTTTACATCCGAAGACGCGTTGGATGATCTCAGCTGCCCAGAGGAAGAAAAGCTGGAAGTCATTACAAAAAATATGAATGGATCTCAGTCCCGTTTTCTCGATGCGTTGCGTTATTCCTTGTCGGATGAAACTTGGCTAATAGACTTGACATACGAATTGTATTCCAAGCAGCCCGATGCTCGCTCGACGCCTGTGTACTATTTATCCATTCAACATAACTATGAAAATAGGACCGTACTGCTAGGAGAGAATTTTTTCAAACCATCCGAGGAATTGTCTGCAAAGTCTTTATTGGAAAATGTGCAGGCAATGGAGGATTTGATCGACGTGCTTGCCAAATTCAAAGCAGCGGCTGCAAACGCCATCAACATGGAAGAATTCGATCACTTGTTAGAAGAGTACTATGAAAATCAAGAAGAAAAGGATGAGGAACAAATGAACGTACGAAATGAATCTGCTCTTTTTGGGGAAAAACTCGCGGAAGAAAATAGTTACGAACAAGAGATTGAGCAAGATGTGGAAGAATCATCCGAGGTAGAGCTTGAACTTGATGATGTTTTCGATGAGGAGGATGACGAAATGGAGCCAAGCAATTACGAAAGACTGACAGAGGAAGATTTGATCGAGTCCGATTTCGATTGGGATGGAGTTTTTGAAGATGAAGAGGTCGAGACGGAATCCCCGCTGGAACAGTTGAATGAACTGATTATCGAGCTATATAAATACTCGGATCTTGAAAACCGTTCGTTGATCAAACAATTGCGCGGTGAATTGTTTGAATTGGAAGTCGCTTCCGAATCCGGTGAGGACTTCGCGGAAATGGTCCTTCAATTCCAGCGTCAGCTTCTTTCCTTGCAACTACATGCGGTGGAAGATTTGCAGATCCAAATACAAATGGCCCGGTATTCATTGGAACTTCTAGCGGGTGAACAGGAGGAGTGATTTTATGGAAATCAACGGAATTGATTTGTCCAATCATTTTATCATCTTAGATTCCAATGGGTTGATGCACAAAGAGTTCCAGCGTTTTCTCCGCTCGACGCTTGTTGAAAGCTATAATGAGACGTTGCAAAAAAAGAAGGTAAAGGATTTCCGAATCTTCATTCCAGAGGCGGTTTTTATTGAGCTGGAAAATTTAAGCCAGCGTCCCGGTTCTGAAAATTTGCAGACCCGTACCGACGCGATGGACGGGTTCGAGTTGGCCAAACGGCTGATCCATGCAAATTATGTGGAAATCATGCGCTCTGATTATACAGGGACAATTGGCGGATTCAATGATGTCTCGCTGTTAAGCATTTTCATGGAGTTGCGGCGCCATACGCATGTGGCGCTTCTGACCAATGACCGGAATCTAGCTACCGATGTGTTGAACCTCAACCTATTGCAATCGGTTAAGTCAAAATTCGTCATGAAAGCACTGTTCGTTAATTTGAAAAACGAGCAGCTGTATGAATGGCAGCTGGACCCGGACAAGCGGGAGGCCAAGCGCTTTGAATCTGAAATCTTAAGAAAGTAGGAACTGCAATGAATGTAACCTTTTCTATTGAAGCCGAAAATGGGCAGGAGTTATTGCTCGTCGATCATTATTTCTTTTATGATATGCTGAATCCGAATTATTCAGCCGATGAACGGAAACAGATCGAACAAGCTATTAAAAACTACGTTCCTCAGCTGATTGCCGATGTCCGTTCTGTTAATGAAAGATACAAATTGTTCATCGGTAAATATGCGATCAATGCTCTTCAGCTGGAACAGGACAATTCGTTCAAGCGGGTCGTCAATGCGTACTTGAACGGGTATATGGATTTTTTCGAGACGAAGTCGTTTTTCAGCTCAGAAAGTGATCCGGAACCCGATGATATTGCCAGCTGCGAATTGGAGTTTTATCGCAATTTTGTAAGGCAGATGAAAGCGTCCGGAAGTGAGCAGCGTGCCGTTTTGCTGACAAGCCACCCAAATGCTGAAAGGCTTGCCGACCGTCTCATCGATACGGGATTGTCCAAAGTGATCAGCTTTTCTCCGGAATTCGGATTTATGGAATACAAGGTGGTTGCGCCAGAGGAAGGGGATACCGTTTATCTTGGGGGCAATCCGATTTCGCTGCAACGTCGCATTGGCGGAGGCGGGGAAGCCGATATATTCGAACTCGTTCCCGGTAAACTCGCAAAAATCTATAAAACTGTGCCAGATTTGCAAACGCATTTGCCAAACTGCTTCAAGTTCCAACAGGAAATCCGTCGTCGGAACGAGCGGCTGGATGTGCTGCTGAATGATCCCCGCTATCAGGTGAACGACCGCTACATCATTTTGCCTCAATACAAATTGACCGATGCCAACGGGAATTTGGTAGGCATCGTCATGGACCAGGCGGAAGGCATCTTGTTAGTGGATATTATTACGAAAAACATTTATCCATTCGAAGGATTCAAAAGATCCGATCTACTGACCATTGCAAAGAAAATCATTATTAAATTAAAGAAATTGCATACGCATGGCATCATTATGGGCGATGTGAACTTGGAAAATATCTTAGTCGATGCAAAAAGCCCGGAAGATATTAAAATTTATATCATTGATTTGGATAGCTGCCAAATTGATGGCTTCCCATCCATGTTTGAAACACCTGAATTTACCGATCCTGTATGGCTACAAGAACGTGAAGCACATGGTTTTATTCCAAGAACGATTGAAAATGAATGCTTTACTATAGCAATTTTGCTATTTAACATAATCTTCAACAATGTCCATCCTTACCAGCATCCGACCGGAAGAAACTTGCAAGATAATACGCGGAAACGCTTATATCCATATAAAATCCAAGAAAAAGACGCCGAATTTATCAAAGAGGAGTTCGGAGTCGAAGTGGATCCTGACCCGAACCGCAATGAAAAGAAGGCACCGACCTTGGCCAATTACACGCACTCCCATTTGCCGAGATACTTGAAGTGCATGTTCTATGCCACTTTTGCGAGCCAGGGCAAGGATTTCAGGCCGTCTACGGAACAAATGATGAAAGGCATTGATCGTTACATTTTCCATATCAAGAAAAATCCGGCCAGCGATAAAATGATCTATGATAATTTCGCCATAGCGGAGCCGTATACGATTCACTTCAACTGCTCGTCTAAAAACTGTCAAAAGGACTATTACTACCATTATAATAAAGTGCTGAACAGTTTCCGCGTAAATGAAACGTATTTATATTGCAATGAATGCATCAATATTTACGATACGCAAATCAAAAAATGGCTGAATGACGAAAGCTTGCCTGAAGCGGAGCGTCAGGCGATCAGGGCGGAATGGGAAGCGAGTTTGAATCCGCAAAATCTAGAGCAATTGCTTCATGAATTTTTCAGCAATCCGAAGAAAGATCAGAGCGGCAAAGAAAAGTTTGAGATGATCTTAATGGCCAAGCGCAAAACCTATTCCGCTTCCAATAGCGGACATGCAGCGCGACCGCAACAAACAATCCATCGAGCAAGACCTGTATCGCAGAATCGTCCGCAAGCTCATAAGAGTACTGGCAATGCGGGTGCCGGTTCGCGAACCCAAGCTTCTAAAACTAATAGCCAACAATCCGGCAAAAGTCCGGCCTCTTCCCGAAACTCACAGCAGCCGCAAGGATTGTTTGGTTTCCTGAAGAAACTATGGAACAATTAATAGAAGGAGTGTTTACGAATGTCAGAACTGATGAAAACGATTGAAAGAATCAAAAAGAAAAGTGAAAGCCTTTCTTCGCGGAAAGGGACGAAATTGCCGATTTGCATCTTGGTGGACACGAGTTCTTCCATGAACACCAATGAAAATATCACGAGATTGAATGAAGGACTGACGATCTATCGCCAACAGTTGCTGGAAGATCCGAAGACTTGCGACCATATTGAAGTGGCCATTGTTGAGTTCGGCAACGGCGGTACCCGGTTGGCTGTTGATTTTGAAGATTTACGGGAACAGCGATTCCCTGTCTTTTCCGCAGCAGGGATTACGCCGCTCTGTGAGGCGATAAAAAAAGGGATTTCGGCCTTGGAAGAACAAATGGGGATTTATTCAAGCCAAGGGATCGTTTCTCACCCACCGCATCTGATCATTATGACGGATGGGGAACCTACTTTAAGTAATCGTGTGGATGAGGATGGATATGGGATTCCTCTGCAAAAAACAGACAAAGAATTTTTAGATACGCTGGAAAAGTTCAATGAATTCAAAGCCGAACAAGGATTGGTTTCCATTTCCATTGGCGTGGGAGATGGCATCCAAAATTCATTTTTCCTTGAGCAATTTGCGTCTGTCCCTCAAAATGTCCTGAAAATGGCAGACCAAGACAATATCGTCGAGTTCTTCAAGCTGCTAAGCCGAAGTACATCTGTTTTAACGCGTGCCATTCCAAATCCCGAAAGTAGATTGGATCTTGTAAATGACGACAGTAAAGGCGTCGTATCGCCTTGGAACCAAATTCGTTCATGAAGCGATAAGAGGATGTCTGCAAACGGCATCCTCTTTATTTCCACGATGGGAGGAATAGAATTGTCAAGTTTAATGGAACGTATCAACCGGAAGAAGATGAAATTAGCCAGTCTTGAAAATCGGCGCAGCAAAAAAATTCCGTTCGTCATGGTCATTGACATCAGCGGTTCAATGGAATTGAATGAGAATATATCCAAAGTCAATCGGGGGCTGCAAGCTTTCTATGATGTATTGCTCGAAGATCCGAAAATTTGTGATAGTCTCGATTTGTCTATCGTTACGTTTGGAGGGGAAGAGCGGGTACAGTTGGCTGTGGATTTTAATGATATCCGCAAACAGACAGTTCCGGTTTTTGAAGCATACGGAAATACGCCTCTTTGTCCGGCGATTCTCATGGCGTTGGATAATATTGAAGACCAGATTGATGCGTATCAATCCATCGGCATATCCAATACAAAACCAATCATGCTCATCATGACAGATGGCGAACCGTCCCGTTATGAATATACGGAACTGGTCGAAAATGGGGAAGAGTACCTGGTTGCCGATCCTTTGCAAAAAACAGATAAAGAGTTTTTGGAAGCCAAATCCAAGTTTGATCGATTCCGAAAAATGACCGATATGGAAGTACATATTGTCGCATTGGGCAATCAAGTGGAAGACTTGTATTTCCTGAAACAATTTTCAACCGGAAGAAATAGCGTAAAACGTTTGGAAGACACCGATATCCTGTCATTCTTCAAGCATTTGACAGTATCCGTAAGATCCCTTCCGGCAGCCTACGATTCGAACCCCGATAATCCGAATCCCTTTCAAGTTTTTGATGTATTTGATGGCTTTAAAGAGGGGAACCTATCGACAGGCTGATTTTGGAACTTGGAATACACTGAGGAGTTGAGATACATGCACAACTGGAGATCTTCAAGTGCATATGCGCGTGGAGCAAGCCATACCGAATGGGGAACCCCATGCCAAGACCGCGCCGTCCATTATGAATGGGACGGCGCCCATGCCATTGTCCTGGCGGATGGGGCGGGCTCATATGAATCTTCTCATCTGGGCGCAGAATTGATTGTAACGAAATTAGCATATTACTTATGCGAGAAATTTGATAGATTGAGTAGTTTGGAATCACAGAAGCTTGCGGAGGAACTCCATTTTTACATACACCAAGAACTTAACGCACTTGTGCTGGAACATGATAGAAATAAAGAAGATTTTTCATCGACTTTGCTTTTCGTCGTGACAAAGGGGCAAGATTACATTGCGGGGCATGTTGGAGACGGTATGATTGTGAAATGTGAAAGTGGAGATGTTGAAATACTGTCAGCTCCTGAAAATGGTTTATATGAAAATGAAACGTATTTTGTAAGCATGGAGACGTTGGATGAGCATTTCCGAATTTACCGGGGAAGCGTAACGGAAGATCTGGGTTTCATCATCATGTCCGATGGTTCGACAGCTTCATTTCTCAGCAAATCACAAGGATTGGACACGCAAAACCTAGGTGTCATCATCGACCATTTCCAGAAATCGACCGCCAACACTTTCAAGCATGACTTAACCGAATTGCTCGCGGCGCTCGTCGACAACACCGACGACGATTGTTCCATTGCTGTATTGGCTGCTTCAAAAGAAGATCCGATTCCAGCTGAACCTTCAAAGCTGATGGCCGCAATAAAGGGGGAACAGGACGCTGTACCAGATGACACAGTGATCCATGTGGAAAAATCGATTGACGAACTTCTTGCACCACGTGAATTCGAGGAAGACGAAGAAGAATTCCACTCTACTCCAGACGACATGGATGATAGCGACGAGGACCATGACCTTTATGACAACTTCGAATACGAAGATTTTGAAGATGATTTGGTAGAACTTGATGCTGAAGAGGAAATAGATTCGGATGGGATAACGGATACGTATAAAAACTGATTAGAATAGTTTTTATGGATCAATAGATCGGATTTATGATTCGATAAACTTGATGAAATTAATAGGGCGTTACGTGTATTTGGATAAATTTAACGTAACATGAAGAGCCGCTTATTATGATTTTTAATCGTATAAGCGGCCGTTTCATTTTGTGCCACGGATTCTCCAAGCATGTATTGACCAAAATTCCAGGACCTTGTTGCCTATCAGGACTAAATTGGTTTGGCAAAGGTTTATTGGTGGCCTGCCCGGAGACAGTTGATTAATTTTCTTCATAGTTGGTAGAACCGCTCAAAATAGCTTTCCATAATTGGTCTCCTGCAGCTATTCTTAATCGGAGACTTTTATTCTCATATCCATTTCTCCATTTAAGACATGCTTATTATCAATAAAATATTATTTATTTATTCAATCTCCATTTGAAATTCTTGGAAAGGTACTAGCAAACTACTTCGGTAACAATTGATTATATATATTATTTAAAATAATTTGAATTTACTGTTGACTCATAAATAGCACCATGTTAACATGAGTGAAATCCACACAATACAACAAGTATTTTGTGACATCGTGAGGAAGTGCGAGGATTGTTTTATGAGTAGATATAAAATGAGAGGTGATAATCTAGGTATTCTGTTTAAACTTATAAACTTACTAGTTTAGGAGGAGTACTGACATGAGTAAACAATTTGAAGGTAAGACAGTTGTAGTGACGGGCGGTAGTAAGGGGATTGGAAGAGGGATTGCAAAAGTGTTTTCCGAAAAAGGAGCGAATGTGGCGATCATTGCGAGGAATTTGGAAGAGGCTACGAAAACAGCGAAAGAATTACAAGGTGAGCACAATTCTGTGAACGCTTACAATGCAGATGTCACCTCAAATTTTTCATTAGAGCAAGTAGCACAAGCAATTGCGAATGATTTGGGTGCCATCGATATTGTGTGCGCTAATGCGGGAATTTTTCCATCGGCTAGCATTGAGGAAATGACGGAGGATCAGTGGAATCGTGTACAAAATGTAAATGCAAAAGGAACTTTTTTCACAGTAAAAGCTTTTTTGCCTTACGTCAAAAAAGCAGATTTTGGACGATTCATTGTCACATCCTCTATTACAGGGCCGATTACGGGATACGCCGGTTGGTCGCATTATGGGGCAAGTAAAGCAGCACAGCTTGGGTTTATGCGGACAGCCGCGCTTGAATTGGCCAAAGACAATATCACTATTAATGCAGTTTCTCCAGGCAATGTGTTTACAGAAGGATTGGATGGACTTGGCCAAGACTATCTAAACTCCATGGCAGCTGCAATACCATTTAAACGCTTGGGAACAGTCGAAGATATTGGACATGCCGCTGCTTTTTTTGCTTCCAAAGAGGCAGGATTCGTCACGGGTCAAACTTTGGTAGTTGACGGAGGACAGATTTTACCGGAAAGCATTGAGTAACCTTCATTATAGCTAATACCATTTGAGGAGGTTTTGTATTGAGAGATGTACGCTTCAGGAATATCTTCTTTTCCAGCTTGTTTCTGTTGTTCATCTTTTTGGCTTGTTTCCCGGGAGTCTTTGATTGGAGTAATCGGATCGAGCCCTTCGTTATTGGGTTCCCCTTCTCTTATTTTTGGCAAATACTAATGAATTTCTTCATTTTTGCTACGTTAATTGTCTGGTATTTGGTCGATTCATATCACGGTGATTTAGATTTAGAGGTTGAGCCGCTGACAGATGAAGAACTAAAGGCAAGGAGGGGGTAAACCATGCTTTCCATCATTTTTATCAGCATATTTTTTATCATCATTTTCCTGATTAATGCCAAAAACTTTGGTGTTAAGAGTTTTGATGAATATGCTACTGCGCGAGGTAGCTTTGGTGTGATTGCCATATCTCTAGCTGTATTTTCTACTTGGTATGTAGGGGCAACCTTTACAGCGTTTGCAGGGTATTCGGTTGGTTATGGTTTTATGGGGATGTATGTGTTGTCCTACGCTACTTTAACTATGCTTTCCTTGTATTTAGTTGCAGAGAAAAGCTATATTTGGGGCAAAAAGTATCATATCAGTACGCAAGCCGAATTGATGGATTTGCGTTATAAAAGCAAAGCTGTCCGTGTCATTGTAGGAGTGGCCGGGGTTGCTTTTACGGCTCCTTGGCTGTTGATGGAATGGATTACCCAAGGGTTTGTCTTTAGTTATGCGACTGGAGGAACTATCAGTCCAGTCATCGGGATGCTCATTGGTATTGTTGTAGTTTTGGCGTACGTCTCTTTCGGAGGCATGAAATCAGTAATTACGGCTAATATTTTCCAAGGTGCTTTCATGTTCTTTGTTGGAATTACAGTCATGTTTTATATGATCTTTAAATTTTTTGGTGGATTCAATGAAGGGATGGCGACCCTAGTTCAAAAATATCCGGAAACCCTTACTTTTCCAGGGCCGGGATGGGAAATGCCTACAGCTTTCTGGACATCCATCATCATCACCAGTGGTTTAGGCGGTTTTATGTGGCCATGGGTGTTTAATAAAATATTTGCATCGGATAGTATTCGGTCTATTAAACAATCGGCCCTAATTGCTCCGATTATTGGGGCGGTATTCTATGTAGTATTCCAATTCTTGGGGAACTTCTTATATATTTTCGAAACAGCGAGAATGAACCCGGAAGAAGCATTTTTATGGGCAGCGGCAGAGGCGGGGCCTTTGGTCATGGCGGTCTTGTCTACAGTCGTAATGGCTACCAGTATTGCTACGGTTAGCGGCATCATTCAAGCGATGTCGACCTCCATTTCGCGTGATGTAGCTGGAGTAATCAAAAGAGACATTTCAGAAAAGAGTGCCATTACAATTGCCCGAATTTCTGTAGTGGCCATAGGAACAATCTGCGCCTTTATGGCAACGGTTGATGTAGGGGCCCTCATCAATATTGCCCTGTTAACTTATCAGGGGATAATCATGATTTTTCCAGTAGTTTTACTTGGTCTCTATTGGAAGAGAGCTAATAAAGAAGGGGCTTTGGTTGGCATGATTGTAGGAACCATCATCTCTATGTCTCTAACGGTTATGAATCCTTCTTTTATTGGGAGTTTAGGGTGGACGCCGGGGGTATATGGTTTGATTACCGTCTTTGTCATTATGATTATCTACGGTGCAGCAAAGCCAGTTGAGCAACATGTTGAACAATTATGGACGGATGTTGAGGATGCCAGAACAACGAAAAGAAAGAAGATTTTTGCAGCAAAAAATCCAGAAGCAGAAACCGTCATCTTATCAGAAAAAATTAAATAACTGGGAGGAAAATGAATATGACAAAGAAAGCGTTAGTGAATACGAAGGAAGAAGTAATTAATCAAATTGAAGCCATGCGAGAAGAACTACTTACATTGACGAGTGAAATGGTACAGATTCCAAGTATTAACCCTAGTTACGATGGTGTCGACAAAGTGGCGGTTCTTGGTGGAGAAAAAAAAGTCCAAGAGTATTTATATCCCAAATTTAAAGAAATCTGCGATGAAGTAGATATGTGGGAAGTAGAAAAAGAAAGGCCGAATTTAGTTGGGACAATAAAAGGAACAGGAAATGGAAAATCACTAATATTTAACGGTCATATTGACGTTGTTCCTCCAGGGCCGGCGGAAGAATGGAAGTTCAAAGATCCTTTTTCAGGGAAAATTGAAGATGGCAAATTATACGGTCGAGGTGCTTGTGATATGAAAGGCGGCATAGCAGCACAATATATAGCTGCTAAAGCCTTGAAAAAATTAGGAATCCAGTTAAAGGGGGATTTACTACTTGAAACAGTGGTAGGGGAAGAAACAATGGAACATGAATTGGGAACCTCCGCAACCGTAGATCGTGGATATACCGCAGATGCGGCGATTGTATCCGAACCTTCGGGACCACCAGAAAACTTGGCAATCGTACCCGCAAGTCCAGGTTTGATTCGCCTGCATGTTACGGTAAAAGGAAAAACGACACATGCATCGGTTCGAAGAGAATTTGTTCGTGCCGGTGGCAAGCACAGTGAAGTAGGGATTAATGCAGTTGATAAAGCAATGTATATCATCGAATCACTAAAACAATTAGAAGACGAATGGGGTTTCACGAAGAGACATGAACTGTTCGAGCCAGGACATTTTACGATTCACCCCGGAATCATTCATGGAAAGTCACATGATGTTGACTTACCATTCGTTGTGTCCGATTATTGTACGATTCAGTATGCGGTTTGGTACCACCCGGATGAAAGTTTTGAAGAAGTTCAAAAAGAAATTACAGAACATGTAATGAGAGCCGCACAAAATGATCTTTGGCTAAGAGAAAACCCTCCAAAATTAGAGTTTTTATTAAACTGGCCAGCCTTCAATGTTCCGAAAGATCACCCAATCACTCAAGCGACAGTCGAAGCCCATGAAGAAGTGACTGGCCAACCGGCAAAAGTTCTTGGATTTGCTGCTGTGGCTGATGCCTCATTTTTAAATGAGCGGGGCATTCCAAGTATTATCTATGGGCCGGGAAGTATTTTAGTTGCACACGCGGTAGATGAATATGTGGAGGTAGAAGAATTGATTACAGCTGCAAAAACCTATGCCCTGGTGGCAATGGAATGGTGTGGAATTGAAGATTAAAGGTGGGAATGTAAATTGGGAGAATTAAATGGAAAAGTTGCATTGATCACGGGTGGAGCAAGAGGAATGGGCAAGCTATATGCTTTGAAATTTGCTGAAGAAGGAGCCGATATCGTTATTACCGATATCAATAGCGCCGTTGAAACGGTTCCATATGAACTGTCCAATAAATCTGTTATGGATGAGACACTGGAAGAGATACGGGAAAAGGGTGTTAAAGCAATTGGGATTATCGCTGACGTGCGAAATGAAGAACAGGTTCAGCGAGCTGTCGAGAAGACCATTGAATCATTCCAAAAAATTGATATTCTCATAACGAATGCCGGTATTTTGACTTACAACAAGATATGGGAAATGCCAGAACAACAATGGGATGAAATGATTGAAATTTGCTTAAAAGGAACGTTTTTAGCTTGTAAGCATGTAATCCCTCATATGATTGACCAACAACAAGGAAAAATCATTTGTATCTCTTCTGTTAATGGTCTTCGTGGAGGAAAGCAGGTAGGACATTATGTTGCAGCAAAGCATGGTGTGTTAGGGTTAGTGAAATCAATGGCTATGGAGGTCGGAGAATATGGAATCCATGTAAATGCGATTTGCCCGACAGCTGTTGATACAACCATGGCGAATAATCAAGCCACCTATGATAGACTTGCCAATAAAAAAGGAGCTACTAGGGGGGAGGCAACTCCTGCGTTCGGCACACATCATGTATTTCCGGATCAAGACTTTATTAACCCGGAAGATGTCGTAAATACAGCATTATATTTAGCTTCTGATAAAGCGAAAAATATATCTGGAAATTATATTGCAGTGGATGCGGGCTATTTAACAATGTGACGAGGAGGTAAAAAATGCTTAGACTTCAGAATAAAGTAGTAGTAATTACAGGCGCCGCACAAGGCATTGGAAAGTTCGCAGCTCTAAAATGCGGAAAAGAAGGGGCAAAATTAGTTATTTCTGATGCAAATGAAGAAAAATTAAAGTTAACGAAACAAGAATTAGAAGAGTCGGATATAGAGGTTGAGGCCGTAGTTTGCGATGTGACGAGTGAACAAGAAATTGCCTCGCTTTATGAGAAGGCAATTGAAAGGTTTGGAGGAATCACAACGGTTGTCAACAATGCTGGTATTTTCCTCAATAATACGGTAGAAACAATGCAAGTCGATGATTTTGAAAAAATCTCCAACGTAAATATTAAGTCTGTCATGCTTAGTACAAAATACGCTGCGCCTTATTTAAAAAAGACGGAGGGCGCCTCGATTGTGAATCTGGCTTCCATTTCGGGGTTAATAGGAACAAAAAATCATAATTTATACATCATGACCAAACATGCCGTTGTAGGAATCACGAGAAGTTCGGCAGTAGAGTTGGCCGAGTTCGGTGTTCGAGTCAATGCCGTCTGCCCGGGCTTGACCGACACAAATATGGCGCAACAACTGATCGATGGGGATGGAGGCGGAGAAGAAATCCGTAATTTGTATGAGAATGCGTACCCGTTAGGAAGATTAGGAAAGCCAGAAGAAATCGCAAACACAATTGCCTTTCTAGCATCAGATGAAGCATCCTTCATTTCAGGGGCTATGATTCCTGTGGACGGCGGTTATACGGCCACTTAAAAAATTATTTGATATGAGTCTATCCGACTGGTAGAAAGGCAACATGTCGTTCAAAATTGAACGATATGTTGCCTTTTCAGATCGGAGTAGACCTTGTAGTGTTCTTCTTTACCGAAATCTTAAGTATAATTCTCCCTAATAATCCTTCAATACATGAGAGAACGCATGATGTATTGTGCGGCCTGTAAAGAATCGAATGTAGTGCAGCAGGGGGATTGCTCCTGTTGGAGAGTTACGTTGGCTTCATCCAGCTATTTGTTTCACTTCTTGAAAAAAGTTGAAGATGATGTTCGAAGTTAAAATTGTGCTATCAAATGCACTAATAAAATAAACCCGGCACCGGACAGCCACGCTGACGGCGCCGGATCAATAGCAAACACTTACTCCTGCAAATCCTCAATAGAATCAATATCCATATAAGTTGGAACGACTAGCCCAATCTTCACATTTTCCATGCTGACGCCAATATCGTCCAGTTTCCCGTCAAATTTCTCGATATATGTTTTATGTGTTACGGGCAGCCAGCCTGCCAACAGGACATCCGCACTTCCGTCTGCGACTGCTGTATACATTGGTCCCGCTTCCACTTGAGACATTTCCACTTCATAACCCAATTCCCCTAGCACATTGGCCATGACATTGGTGCTTGCTACGGTGCTGTCCCAAGCGACATACACAAACTTGATTTTATCGCCGTCGACTTTCTCGACGCCTTCTGTCCAAGCAGATACTTTGTCTTCATTGGCGTCAATCCAGTTTTGTGCCGCGACGTTTGGCTTTTCGCCGTCAATAATTTCAACCATCACTTCTGCCATATCTTCTTCTGTCCAATGGAAATTTTGCAGGACTGCATATGCTTCAGGGAGGTCTTCTTTGAGTCCAAGTCGTCCGAAAGTATGGATTTCTTCGGCACCGCCGTAAGACCCTTTTGGATCATCCAAGTATTTCAAATCATATTTCGCAAATTTCCAGTGTGGGGACCAGCCTGTGACGATAATCGGCTCTTCTTTGTCATACGCTTTTTTCAAGGCGGCCGTCATGGCTGCGCCCGAACCTGACGTCACACTCCACTGATCGAGTCCGTAATCTTCAATGGCTCTGTCCGTTGCTTCCATAATTCCGGCACCCGGATCAATGCCGGTGATCTTATAACCGACGGCTTTCCCGACTGATTCGGAAGAACTTGCCGGCTCCCCTTCACTCGACGTAGTATCCTCGTTTTTGTCTCCGCCACAGGCAGCAAGACCGACTGCCAATAAGGCGACCGTACTGATTCCGAAAAGCTTCTTCTTCAATGACACGATAGATATCCTCCTAGTTTTTTGACTGCAGCAGGCTTAATCTTTCAGCATCTCCTGCAGCACTAGATTTTGCCCCTATGAGTCTCAGGCATACGTTCATTATAGTTGTAATAATTTTGTAAAACAACAGTTAAATCAATATTGAACGTTCGTACGGTTTTTTCTGTACAAATATTATTATTCAGACAAATAGGTTGCGTGTAGTCGAATTTATTATTTTACCTATTAACTTAGTTGATTGGAGTGCAGAGCGGCGACTCCAGCGGGAACAGCACGAGCTGAAAGCCCCGCAGGAGCGTAGCGACGAGGAGATTGAAGCCGTGCCCGCGGAAAGCGTCCGCTCGGAACGGAAATCAACGGTTAGAAGAAGTTATTTATTTCAACTTATATAGCAAACTGACTGAAGAAAATCTCCCTTTTAACAGGGACGGGATGCCGCCAACTACTTACTATGTTTACCAAGCTTCTATCTAGGGAATACAAAGGATGTGACATCGAGAACAAAGGAGGTGAGTGACATGGCGAAACAGTGGAATTTCATTTTCGACAACAAGTTGATCACGGTCTTCGATAAAGATCGAAAACGAGCGGAAGAACAAGCCCGCGCCATTTATGAAGAATTACAAGATAATATAAGTTGATGAAACACCGGCCGGGCGGATGGCTGGTGTTTTTTAGTGCCAGGCACTCACACAATTCGAGGTGGCTGCATTCGGGGAGTCGAGTTCACAGGAGAACAGAGAGGTATAGCCAAATATACCCTTTTGGCACATAATGAACAGATAGGTGGAAATGAATTAAGGGGTTGAAAAGGATGGCTGGGACAAAAGAGATCAAAGGGATCCGGGACTTGCCGATTTTTGAGGATTCATTGGATTTATTTGAAGTGAAACCATACATACAGGCGTTGACCAATTTCATCAAGCAGTGCGATACGCCGATCACAATTGCTCTCCAAGGTGGATGGGGGACTGGGAAGACTTCGTTTATCAATTTGATTAACGATAATTTGAAACCGGTGAAGCAGTTGGGGGTGAACCGGGATTTCAGTCAAAATAAGAATGAGGCGGTCCGCATCGCGACTGTCCATTTCAATACGTGGCAATACTCCCAGTTCCAACTTGGTGACAACTTGGGTATCTCCTTTTTAAGCTATATGGTGGAAAAATTATCAGCTGATCTGGATCATAAAAATGAATGGTTCTCGACTGCTAACGCGGCTCTTAAAGGGCTCCTGAAATTCGGTATGAAGATGGGTGCCCATCAAATCGGATTGGAAGTTCCCGAAAGCGAAAGGGAGAACGCTTTTGATCAAGATCCTGCGAAAGCGATTGAGATATTAAAAGAGTCGTTAACCCAATTGGTCGGTGAACATTTGGAAAAGAATAAATACAACCGTCTCGTCATTTTCATCGATGACTTGGATCGGCTGAGTCCTCCGATTGCTGTGGGTTTATTGGAAGTTATCAAATTGTTCTTGGACATCGAGAACTGTGTCTTTGTCCTGGCGGTCGATAATCGGGTTGTGGAAGAGGGCATTACGGATAAGATGGTGAATATCTCCCGTGAAAAAACGAAAAGTTTCTTAGACAAGATGATTCAAGTTCCTTTCAAGATTCCGGTGGAAATTTATAATTATGAAAAATTCATCGAAGAGAATTTAGGTGATATTCTAGGGAAAGGGCAGCAGCGCGAACGGCTCCATGATCTCATCATGCAAAGTATCGGAAGTAACCCACGTGCCATGAAGCGGCTCATCAATTCCTATTATTTGAACAGCCAAGTGAATATGATCATTGATGGAAAAGAGATTATAGAAGAGGAACAAAGTGTCCTGCTCGCTATCATTTGCATGCAGTTATCTTACCAGCCGCTGTATATTACGTTATACCACGAAACAGACAAACTGGATATCCTGAATGGAAGATTTGCAGAGTCGACCCACCCGTTTGCTGAAGACCTTGCTGACACCATCAAACGGTATGAGTCTTTGAAGGTTTTTGATCAGGGGGATATTGAGTTAATCCTTGACGAGATTATCAGCTTTCTGGACATCCTGCGCCAAGTGCTGTTGCTGGCGGCCGGCAAAACATCCGATGAGTTGCTAGAAGAAGAGGATATTGCGGTGTTCAACAAAATATTGGTGCGCTCCGATATGACCAGTTCTTCCTCCTCTATGCAACCGGCAGCCAAACCGAAAATGTACCCACTGAGTACGTTTGCCAAAGATTCTAAGCAATTCACAATCAGTGGTATCAAGCGGAAGGCAAGTTCAGACGGAACCTCGGCATATGAGTCTTTTCCAAGCTCAAGGGCAGCCGTGGAACAACTGATCAGGGAAGCAACGGAAGCGAATCCGAAATCCGTTGAACTGTTGAAAGATGTGGAGAAGTTAAAAGAATTGAAAGTGGCACGGACCTTATATTTTCCTTTGCTTCCAGAGAGTGAATGGTCAAAGGCGGAAGGGCGTTATAAGCAATTTTCGGTTGCAGAGGGTAAGCTGAAATTAGGCTATTCGTTCAGTCATTCGGTAGCGGCACTCAATTTATACCGGATTCTCAGCTATTTGGATTATGAGGATATCGACCAGATCTATGTCGAGGGGATTTTGAGATAGTGCCTCTAGGCTTGCACGAGGGGATATTTGTCATTGAGGCAATGTTAAAAGGGGAAGGGGGGCAACCCAATTCCCTTTTTTGCATTCTGCGAAGTATTCACTTGTAATAAAGAAAGTAAAATCGACATTGAAATTCTTGTTGGTGAAAGCACTTCGTTTTGTAAATGGTTGTGCCAATTTACACTTGAGGTTCTCTTTTTATTCCGATGGCATTAATGGATTAAACAACACGTTGGTACTGTCGTACAAGCTTAATGGACACCGGTGTTCCCTGCATATTTTCCCCTGTACTTCCTCTAGGATATTTGACAATTTTCTCTATTTATCTGTCTCTTTCCTCTTTTTGTAATTGGAAATACTACGTATAATTCCCTATCTTTCCCTCGTTGTGTTGACGCGACTTTGCTTGGTTGTTAACATTCTGATAGAGGTGTATAGTCGGAATATTTTACCTGATAGAGACAATTATACAGCTGGCACACTTCAGCCTCCTGGATTAATAGGGAAAACAACATGAGAGAAGGTGGGGTTAATGGGACAAACTGCTGAAACAGGCGAGGAACTGATTGAGAAAGTGGACAGCGAGATGCGTTTTCGGAAGTATGTTGGGAAGACGGCGGTGGTGGTATCTGCAATTGCGGTCATCTGGTCGATTTTTCAACTGTATGCCGCGGGAACGGGCGTCCTTGATGCGATTACACTCCGAGGATGGCATCTGCTTTTCGTCTTAGTCATGGTATTCTTGCTATATCCGGCACGGAAGAAAGAGAAGGCGGGACGAACGGTTCCGACTGTGCTCGATTTACTTTTTATTGCACTCAGTATCGCGGCGCTTGGATATTTATTATTAAATTATAAAACGATAGTACTTCGGGGTGGCTATTTGGTAGCCACTGATTATATTTTTGGAGCGCTTGGTATTTTGCTCGTATTTGAGGCATCCCGCCGGGTTGTCGGAAACCTCGCCATTTTGGCACTAATTTTCCTGCTGTACACGTTTCTTGGCTCCTGGGTGCCGGGAATGTTTGGGCATAGCGGCTTTAGTTTCAAACGTGTCATCGATTATATGTTCTACGGCAGTGAAGGGATTTTCGGAATTGCGATCGGTGTTTCGGCGACGTTCGTTTTCCTGTTTATCTTGTTCGGTGCCTTCTTGAAAATCAGTGGATTCAGCCAGTTCATCAATGATTTATCATTAACGATTGCGGGCGGCTCTCCGGGCGGTCCTGCGAAAGTGGCCGTCCTCGCCAGCAGCTTGATGGGAATGATCAACGGAAGTGCGCTTGCCAACGTCGCTACGACGGGAACGATTACGATTCCGCTTATGAAAAAGAATGGATATAAAGCTCGCTTTGCGGCCGCGGTGGAAGCGGTTGCCTCGACAGGTGGCCAGTTCGCCCCACCTATTATGGGCGCCGTCGGATTTGTCATGGCGGAATATTTGGGTGTTCCGTATACAACTGTACTGGTTGCTGCAATCATTCCAGCTTTCCTTTATTATTTGACGCTGATCATGGTTGTTCATTTTGAGGCACGACGCCTTGGACTGAAAGGGTTGTCGCGTGACAATATTCCAAAAGTAATGGATGTCCTTAAAAAACAAGGGCATCTTTCCATACCGCTTATCGTCTTGCTTGTTCTATTGTTTACCGGATATACGCCGGTATTTGCGGCGGTCTTTTCAATCCTCGCTTGTGTCGTCGCAAGCTGGCTTCGGAAAGAGACGTTTATGGGACCGAAGAAAATCCTACAAGCCTTGGAAGAAGGGGCGAAAGGGGCGCTTGGCGTCGCGGTCGCTTGTGCGACGATCGGCATTATTATTGGAACCGTATCCTTGACAGGGCTTGGATTGACATTTGGTTATACAATCATGACGTATACGAATGAAAGCTTGCTCGTTGCGAGTTTGCTCGTCATGTTAATGAGTATCATCTTAGGTATGGGTGTGCCGGGAGTGGCTGCCTATGTCATCGTGGCAACAATCGGAGCGCCAGTTCTCGAAAATCTTGGTGTTCCACCATTATCTGCGCATATGTTTGTGCTAATTTATGCGTGCTTGTCTAATATCACTCCGCCGGTTGCATTAGCTTCCTACGTGGCGGCAGGGATTGCGGATGCGAATCAGCATAAGGTGTCCATGACGGCTATGAAGTTGGGGATCACCGGGTTCATCCTACCATTTTTCTTCCTCTATGAACCGGCGTTATTGCTAGGGGAAGAACCATTTATTAACAGCTTGATCCCGACCATAACAGCTGTGGTTGGAACCATCTCTTTGGCGGCAGGTTTGCAAGGATGGTTCATGAAGCGGGCGAATTGGATGCAAAGGAGTATATTGTTAACAATTGGAATCTTGATGATGGTACCTGGAATTATTACGGATGCCATTGGAATAACATTGTTAATTCTTCTATTCATCTGGCAAAAACTAGAGAAGCCGTCTGTTAGTATGGCAACCGAGGCTGATTAAAAGAGGGGGAATATATTTGTGAACAAGATATGGAAAAGAATGTTGTTGATTGGTGCAATGACTGCACTCGCTGCGCTTGTAAGTGCATGTGGAAACGATGCGGAGGAAGCGGGCGCGGAAGGCACTTCGTCCAGTAAGAAGCCGACCATCTTGAATTTCCCGACGGCTTCCACTACAGGGACCATTTATCCGTTGGGTGCAGCAATGGCCAACTTGTGGGATCAGAAGGTGGACGGAATAAGAGTTAATGCCCAAGCTTCCAATGGCGGCGTTGATAACTTGAATCTGCTGAAAGATGGCGAAGCGCATATTTCGTTTGCGACTACGGGTATTATTTGGGAAGCGTATAATGGCGAACGGAGTTTTAAAGATCGCAAGTATGAAGACGTTCGGATTATCGCGGGTCTTTATTACAACCCGAACCAATTTGTTGTTCGCAAAGACGCGGGCATCGAGTCGGTTACTGATTTGAAAGGGAAGCGTTTCGCGCCTGGCTCTGTCGGAAGTACGCCTGAAGTGGAGTCCAGCATCATTTTACCGGCATACGGATTGAACTATCCGGACGATATTAAAGAGAATTTCGTTGGATTTACAGAAGCAATCGACTTAATGCGAAATAAGCAACTGGATGGGGCTTTGATTCAAGCGGGATTGCCGAGTGCTGCGGTAACGGAGATGACTTCGACAGCCGACGGAAAACTGATCGGCATGGAGCCGGAAATTCGAAAAGCGTTAATGGACGAGTATCCATGGTATTCGGAAATGACCATTCCAAAGGGAACCTATGATAATCAAGACGAAGATATAGATACTCTGGCAATTAAGATGATGCTGATCACGGATGCCTCTGTCGGGGATGACGTGATTTATGAACTTTCGAAATCGTTCTGGGAAAACATCGAATCCTTGGAATCTGCACATGCGATCGTGAAGCAAATGGATATCGAAAATGCGGTAACCGAATTGGCAGACATCCCGCTTCACCCGGGTGCGGAACGTTACTATCAGGAGGCGGGTCTCCTTGATTAAGGAGTTGATTCTTCCGCGAGGGAAAGGTGAACCGGATTCGATGAAAAAATCAGAACGGAGGATTGGCTATCTTGGTCCCGTTGGCACGTTCACAGGGCTGGCCGTCCATGCTTTATTTCCAGATGAGGAAATGACCAATCTTCATGCGTTTCCTACGATTGAAAACTGTCTGTTGGCAGCACATCAACGCACAACCGATGTGACGGTTGTGCCGATTGAAAATTCCATCGGGGGATCAGTCAGCATGACACTTGATTGGCTAATTCATGAGGTGGAAGTGCCAATCCAAGCGGAGGTCCGGCTGCCTGTCCATCATGAACTATTGGCGCATCCGGCGCAAGCGGAGCAGACGGAGTTCGAAACCGTCTATGCCCATCCGCAAGCGTTGAAGCAATGTGATCAATACTTGCGGACACATTATCCGGAAATTGAGCAAAGGCCGATGAATAGCTCGGCGGAAGCGGCTTGGCTTGTCGCCAACAATCCGGACAAGCCTTGGCTCTCCATCTCCAATTTCATCGCCAAGGAAATCTATGAGCTAGAAGCGATTCAAAGCAATATTGAAAACAATGGGATGAACATGACCCGTTTCATCGCGCTTGGCTATGAAGAACTGGACTTACGGGCGGATTTTCAAAAATCGTCGATGATTGTTTCATTTCCTGAAAATGAACTCATGACACTTCATCAAGTTTTGGGTCTTGTCGACAGATATGACATCAAGCCGACAAAAATTGAATCAGCTCCAATGAAAACAGAACTCGGGCATTATGTATTTTTCATCGATCTTGATACGACCGGGAAATCGGATGCCTACCAACAACTCTGCCAAGACATTCGCAATCTAGGCTGCAGCCTCCGCCACCTTGGGACTTATCCGACATTGATTGCGGATATTGCGTATGGCGGGGATCGTTGATTTGTCAGGATATACATGAGCTGAGCAAGTGAAGGGACTGCCGATTTGGTTGCAGTCCCTTTTTTCAATTGTAAAGGGGACAGTCATCTGCGCAATTGTGAAGCGGGTTGGGAGCGTTTCGAGGTTTTAGGGGAATGTTTCGAGCTTAGATGAAAACGTTGTGAAGTGGGGGAAACGTTTAGAAGTTTGGTGGAGATATTGTGAGGTGGGGCAGGAGCGTTTCGAAGTTTGAAGGAAGTGTTATGAGGCAGGGAAGAATTGTTTCGAGGTTTGCTGGGGGGCCGAAAAACACGCGAAACATGGTGAAGTTATGTCGAAACGTTTTGATGTCTTCACCCCAATTCAAGACGCGATAAAAGAGACTACATGCCGCGCGCAGTCTCTTTGCCTGATCAAGTTTGGGATTCGGAGCCTGATTTAGGACGGCTTCTTCTCTCTGAAATATTCCGAAATTTGGACGACGCGCACTTGGCCTGTGTGGAGTTCATGGTAGATGCCGCGACTGTCGATGAATGAAATATACTGGTCCCGTTCAGCGGTAACCAGTTCTTTTGCCTGCTCGAAGGAATCTAGATATACAAACCGACGGATATAATGCTCTTGATCAAAGAAATACGTAATTTTGAATTCTTTCATGATGTTCCACTCCTTTGATTCATCTTATCCCATTAGCGAAGATGCGGAGAAAAACCAGTTGTAAAGTTGCCAGCCACCCGTGTAGGGGAACGAAAGATTGCAGATTATCATATTTCGCCGCTATTTCCCGGGAAATGTCATATAGGGAAAATGATAAAAATGTCAAAAAGCTATAGGAATCAACAATATTTCCTATAGCTTTCCATAGCCTATATTCAGTTTTGATTATTCTGTTCAGCCGCTTTCTGTTTTGCTGCTTTGTCTGCTTTTTTGTATTCGTCCGCATACAAAACTTCTTGTGTCGATGACGAACCATTGTTTTTCTCGGTCAATTGCACATGCGGCTCTTTCTTTTCACCCATAAAATCACTCCTCTCCGCCTTGTTTTTTAGTTTTCCTCAAACCGGGCGGATTAAACGCCTGCGTTCCCTTTGGTACTCGCACTTCCTCTTTTAAGGATTTAAACAGGGAGAATACCATCATCAGGATGACGAACGAAAACGGTAACGCAGCGATGATTATGGTGTTTTGCAAGGCGGAAAGTCCGCCGACCGATAATAGGATCAAAGCGATCGTAGACTGGATTAAGCCCCAAACGAATTTTACCGGGTTCGTCGGCGTCAGCGATCCGTAAGTGGATTGCATTCCCAATACAAATGTTGCCGAGTCTGCGGACGTGATGAAAAACGATGCGATCAGCAAAATGGTGAAACCGGATGTAATTGACGACCAAGGAAGGGAGCTGAACATCTGAAACACAATAAGCGAGGTGTCGCTAGCTGCCAAATCGATCACGCCGGCGCGTTGTATCTCAATGGCTGTCGTTCCAAAAGCTGAAAACCAAATGAAACTTAGAAAAACGGGCGCTACTAACACACCGACCATGAATTCACGGATTGTCCGCCCTTTTGAAACCCGTGCAATGAACATGCTGACGAAAGGTGCCCAGGAAATCCACCAAGCCCAATAGAAAATAGTCCAATTTTCGAGCCATGCCCGATCCGTTTTATTCAATGGAGATGTTCTCAAACTCATATCGACCAAATGGGACAGATATCCGCCGATTGAATCGGTGAACATATTAAATATGAGTAAGGTAGGCCCCAAAATTAAAACGAACCCTAAAAGGGCGAGGGTTAGCACAAGGTTCGTATTGGACAGATACCGGATACCTTTGCTTAATCCCGACCATGCTGAATAAATGAACAACACCGTCACAATGGAGACGATAATGAATTGAGCACGGATCCCTATTTCGATATCGAATAAGTAGTGGAGTCCCGCATTGATTTGCAAGGCGCCGAAGCCAAGGGAAGTGGCTACACCGAATGCTGTTGCAAATACGGCGAGAACATCGATGACCGTACCCCAAATTCCGTTCATTTTATCTCCGAAGATTGGTTTAAGTGTTGCGGAAACTAAACCAGGTTCCTCTTTGCGGAACTGGAAATAGGCTAGTGCAAGAGCGACAATTCCATACAAAGCCCAAACATGGATACCGTAATGGAAAAACGTTTGCCGAAAAGCCTCCTTGTAGGCCGCATTCGTATTCGGCTCTTCGGTTGCGGGATTGATGGCATAATGGGAGAGTGGTTCAGCAGCTCCATAGAATACCAAACCGATGCCCATTCCGGCGGAAAACAGCATCGCAATCCAAGTGATTGTGTTGAATTGTGGGCGATCCGTATCCTTTCCGAGTCGAATTCTGCCGAATGGACTGAAAATCAGAAAGATGCTAATGACAAGCAACAAAGTGATAAGTAGCATATAATACCATCCAAAAACGGAGGATACCACACCTTTGACTGTTTCTGTGACGGATTCGAATTGTTTTGGCAAGATGACGCCGTATCCGACCGCCAACACAATCAGACCGATTGTTATATAGAAGACATTCGATATTTTTTTCATAGCTCCCCCCTCCTTGTCTTATGTAAAATATTCCCCTTGTCCAAAAGGGCAGGAGGCTGTTCGGAATCTGTTTAGAGTATACCCGAAATAACTGGAAACATGCCTTCGACGGTAGCAAGCTAAAAACTTTTGCGTAAGAAATAAAAAACGCCACAAGCTATGGAGGAATTCCCTACTTGTCGGCGTTTTTTACAGGAGCTACTTATTCTTCACTTGTTTGATCCGATAATATCCTTCTTCATCTAACAATACTTCATAAATCTTTTCTTTTTCATAAAACCGTTCATCTCCAGAGGCGTTGATGAAATTGAAGGTTTCATAGGTGGATAGGAGAGCAGTGTCGTGCTGGATGGCAAGATTGGTAACGACGTTTTCGTAAAATTCAAAGTGCATGCCCTGGTTGGCGATTTCATTGAAATAGTCACGGTATTCCTTGTAGGCGGAGCTGCCGGGGAGTAAGAAGTCTTCAATGAAATGAAATTCCTCATATAACAAAGCCGTTTCATATGTGGATCGGAATTCTAGAATGAAATCCTCCAGATGGTCCGGGTCGAAAAAGCCGGTGCACTCTGGAACATAATCTTCTTCATTTTCATAGAAGTCCTGGTAATCGTCGTAATAGCTGTCCTCATCATAGGAGTCGGCGACGGTGTAATTTTCGTACACGCCGAAAAGCGATGCGACTTGCCGTTCCGTCATCGGATTCTTTACCCAGGAATCGATGAGCGGCGTAACGGTATACAACGGAATGGAAAAGCCGAATCGTCTATTATCGGTTCGAATCAAAGAATTGATGCCGATCACTTTGCCCGTCTTGGCATCGAGCAGCGGCCCGCCGCTGCTGCCGTTATCGATTTGGGCATCAATTTGATACGCTTTTTCATAAATGAAACCCAGTTCGATATCCCGGTTCAACCCGGTCAAATAGCCGATGGAGGCGGTGTTTTCCAAGCCGGTCGGACTGCCGAGCGCAATAACTTCGGTTCCGATCGGCGTTTCGACAGATTCCGCATGGAGCGGCTGTAAGTTCCGGTATGCCTCTGACCGAATCAGCGCCACATCATACTTATCCGAAATGCCGATGACTTTCCCGGCGGCATCCTTTCCATCCGAATTCCGCACAACGACATCCGTGTAACCCGCTACGACATGGGCATTCGTCACGATCAGGCCGCCTTTCGCATAGAGAAAACCTGAGCCAAGGCCATCCTCCGTGAAAATTGTGAACACGCGCGGCAGCGTCTCCCGGATGACTTGGGTCTTCTCCTTTTCTTTAGGAGCCATTTCGCTTTTTGGCGTGGCATCTTTATTGTCGGCTATAGGCTCTTTGATCGGCGATTCTGGTACTTTCGCCGGTTCGATGTGGGTAACGGATTTCACATCACCTTCTCCAAGCACTTGGATAAATCCATATCCGACCCCGCCGAGCATAAGCAGACAGGCGATGGAGATGGTAATCATCCAGCCTTTTCGTCCTGTCTGCGCCATTGATTGACCGCAGCCGCCACAGTAACGGGCCCCTTTCCCATTCGGGTGTCCACAATGCGTGCAAAACATCCGCACTCCCCCCTTTCTCTACAGTTCATATCGTCCGTTTTGGCTAGTTATTGAGCGAGCGATTTGTATAGTGGAAAAGCTTTTTCACGTTTATTTCCAGTGTATCCCCAATCATCAAGTACTAGACTTGTGGGAGAATGTTTTGAGGTTGGATGGAAATGTTTCGAGGTGGAGAGAGAACGTTATAAGGTTGATTGAGAATGTTGCGAGGTCTATTAAAAATGTTATGAAGCCCCAGTGGATTTCCTCAAGTTCGTTTCAAACACTCCCAAGCGGGTAATGAAAGAAAAGATGATTTGGAGAGGAGAATCTAGCATGGCAGACAACAAGAAGCGCGATCAAGAAGATTATTTTGAAGACCGTGCTGGCACGGCGGATGCCCGATTCCATGTCGTTTCGCACGACGAGGAAGGGTGGGCAGTCAAACGCGAAGGCGAAACCACTCCAGTCTGTACGAGCGGTTCGCGAGACGAAGCCATAGAAGAAGCCAAACGCCTCGCGAAAGATGCTGGCACTATCGCCTACCTGCATGGAGACGATGGCCGGATTAAAGAACAATTGGAATATGGGAATGATTGATGAAGGGAACCCTTTGGATCAGAACGATCCGGGGTTTTTTTATTGAGCAAAATCATGGAAGATCACTTTTAAACTTTCGAAAGAGGCACCCAAGTGCGTAGCCATCGTAACCATCCGTCAAGACTCCAATTCTTGCGAATCGCAATAGTTTGGTGTTAGCGCGTCCCTAAGTTTTCACGAATCTCCTCACGAATCTCTCATAAATTCCGAGAACGATCGTAAGCCTTCCCAGGAACTTATAACTCAGCAAATAGGATCAATCATTCTTTTCATACACCGGCTTGCCGTCAATAAAAGTTGCCGCTACGGAAGTGCGAAGGTCAAAGGGATCTCCATTCCATATGACAAAATCCGCATCTTTGCCTTGTTCAAGTGAGCCGATGCGGTAGGCAAGATTTAAATGATGGGCTGCGTTTAAGGTGATGGCTTGGAGGGCCTGTTGTTCAGTTAACCCATTTTTATTCGCTAAAATTGCACTAGTCATCAAATGTTCAATGCTGATTACGGGGTGGTCTGTTGTCAAGGATATTGATACGCCCGCTTTTTCTAATGCGGTAAGTGTATTCCATCCTTGTTCCGCGAGTTCTAACTTTGGTCGTGTGGACATTGTAGGTCCTACCGAGACCTGTATGTTCCGTTTGGCTAGTAAATCTGCAATATGATGTCCTTCCGTGCAATGTTCGATTGTAATCTCTATATCAAATTCTTTCTGTATTCGGAGTACGGTAGATATGTCATCGGCCCGGTGTGCGTGGACACGGAGAGGGATTTCCTTACGAAGGACCTTTGCAATATTCTCCAATCCCAAATCAGGTCTACACTTTCCCTTTTGCCGTTGTTCCATATAATATTGGGCTTCCACTAATTTTTCCCGTATTCTTGCGGCAATGCCCATCCTCGTTTGCACTCGATTGTTATGATGCTTTTTTGGGTTTTCGCCCACTGCTGCTTTTAATCCCGAAGGGTTTCGTACGATGCAATCATCGACAATCGACCCTGCTGTTTTAATGACGACCATTTCGCCTCCTATCACATTTGCACTCCCGGGCATGATTTGGACTGTTGTCACTCCCGAACGGCGGGCGTCTTCAATGCCTTGGTCCTTCATATTTATGGCATCTATCACATTTACTTGGGGAGTCACTTCAGAACTGGCTTCATTAAAATCATGTCCAGCCTGTCCGACGCCTTCTTGATTGATACCAAGATGGGTATGTACATCAATCAGTCCGGGTGTAATGATTTTTCCTTTTGCATCTAGTATTTTCGCAGTTGAAGTGGGGGAAATCTCTTTTCCAATCCGGCTGATTTTCCCATCAATAACTTCCATATGTCCTACTAGTTTTTTTCCCGTTCCTATATAAAACAAGGCATTTTGAATGAACAACATTTTGACGGAATTCCTCCTAATGACAGCTTTATTTCTCATTATATAAAAGAACAAGGACTTCCGATTTGGGAGAAGTTCCAAAATGTGAACGCTTACTTTCAGGGGAACTTCCATACAAATGAGTAGACCGTTTTCCTACAATGAAATTAGTTGGACTACTACAAGAAGGGGTGTTATGTGATGAAAAAGCTTGCTAGTATTCTCGGTTTAGTTTTTTTAGTAGTGCTTGCCGGATGTTCCGGCAGCAAGGAGACCTCTCCGTCGCAAGATGAAAATGTGAAAACCGGGGTGGAAGGTGAACCAAAATCAATGGGTGAACCGATAGCCGGTGGGGAGTTGACGATTGTCGATTTAAATGACGCGCAAGGGTTGGATCCGCATAGTGAGACAAATGCCCAATCGATGCACTACATTGAAAACATGTACAATACTCTCTTTAAATACAAAGAAGGTACGTACGGAGAGATTGAAGGGGATTTAGTAGAAGACTATGAGATATCCGAAGATGGAAAATTATATACACTTAAGCTGCATAAGGGTGTGAAATTCCACAATGGAGATGACCTGACTTCAGAGGATGTTAAATATTCCATTGAACGTATCGTGGAACAGCTCGTACGGGCACCTCAATTTGAAGCGGTCGAATCGATTGAAATGCCGGATGAATATACGGTTGTTATCCACCTGGAAAAACCGGTAGCTCCATTCTTAACATTTTTGGCGTATCCAATGAATGCTATTGTTAATAAGACTGTGGTAGAGGAAAACGGTGGTAGTTTGGATAATGCGGATGCGGGAAGCGGTCCGTTTAAATTAGTGCATTGGAAAAAAGATCAAGAGATGGTGTTGGAAAGATTTGAGGATTATTTCAAGGAAGGCTTTCCATATTTAGATAAAGTCGTATGGAAATCGGTGCCAGATGAAACATCCAGAACGACTGCGATCCGAAATAAAGAGATCGACATTATCCTTCAATTGTCACCTAAAGACATTCAACTTTTATCTAAAGCGGATGGGCTAACTGTAGAACCTGTAACGGGAACATACTGGGAATACATCGGTCTGAATGTAGCAGAAGGTCCTCTGAAAGAGAAGGAAGTACGACAAGCTATTGCTACGGCGATTGACAGGGAAGCTATGAACGCAACTGTAAAATTTGGTCAGGCTACCATTTTGACAGGTGGACCGATTCCTCCGGGCCACTGGGCATATGGTGAATTGGACGCATATCCGAAACAGGATATTGAAAAAGCGAAGTCTTTATTAAAAGAAGCCGGTTATGAAAATGGTTTTGATATTACATTGAAAGTGGGTCAGAACAAGGCCCAGGTTGATGCGGCTCAAGTGGTGAAACAACAATTGCAGCCATTGGGCATCAATGTCGAGATTCTTCAACAAGAAGATAGCATATTCTTTGACGCTTTAGGTAAGAAAGATTTTGAAATGTCCATTGTCGGATGGGTCGGTTTCGTAGATCCAGATGAATTCTTATACAACATATTCCACACGGATGAAGTTTGGAATCAGCAAGGCTATTCCAATCCGGAAGTGGATCAATTGCTGGAAGAGGGAAGAGCGACAGCTGATCAAGCGGAGCGTTTCGAAATTTACAAGGAAGCTCAATCCATCATTGTAGATGAGGCACCCATGGTCTTCTTATATGCAAACCAGCATGCTTCTGCTATTCGGGACGGGGTGAATGGATTCGATGTGAATCCGACGGTTACCACGAAATCATTGGAAAGCACGTGGATTGACCGATAAACAACTAGAAAGGGGATGATTTGGTTTCATCCCCTTTTTCGCTTATGGGAGGTGTCATCTTGCTTTCATATATTTTACGCCGCTTGCTTATTGCCATTCCTGTACTATTCGGTATATCCATCATTGCCTTTTTCATGGTACGGCTTGTTCCGGGCGACACGGTGACGGCGATGCTGGGAACAAATTACAATGAGGCACAAGCGGAAATTTTAAGACAGAAATACGGTTTGGATCAATCCATTTTTATTCAATATGGCATTTGGATCATGAGTCTGTTTAAAGGAGACCTGGGGATTTCTTCCTTCACAAATGAGCCGGTTATGGATCTTATCATCGGTAGGCTGCCGGTGACATTGGAATTGACCATCATCAGTATTCTCTTTGCTTTGCTTATTGCCATTCCTTTGGGGACATTCGCCGCACTCAAAAGAAATACACCGGTTGATTACGGCGCTAGTTTTTTTGGAATGTTTGGCATTTCTGTACCTAATTTTTGGCTGGGGACGTTGATGATACTTTTGTTTTCTCTCCATCTAAGCTGGTTGCCGTCCAGTGGATTTGTACCAATTTCGGATGGAGTGTGGACGAATCTGAAAACCATGTTGATGCCAGGAATCGCGTTAGGTACTTCGGTAGGGGCGGTGACAATGAGAATGACCCGGTCCTCTATGTTGGAAGTGTTGGGTGAGGAATATATGAAAATGGCAAAAGCCAAAGGAGTCAACCGTTCCCGGCTAATTTGGAAACATGGATTGCGTAACGCATTGGTTCCCGTCATCACCGTTTTAGGAATCCAAGCGGGCTATCTTCTGGGAGGTTCAATCATCATAGAGCAGATATTTTCTTTGCCAGGAATCGGGCAATTGGCCTTGCAAGCCATTTCCAACCGGGATTATAGCCTGCTGCAAGGCACGATATTATTTATCGCAAGCGCATTTGTGCTAATCAATTTAGCGGTGGATATCATCTATGCCATGATCAATCCTAGAATTCGGTACAGTTAGGTATAAGTGAGGGATGTTGTATGAGAGAAACATGGAAAAGGTTTAAGCAAAATAGATTTGCCTTTGTAGGATTCTTGTTCATTGCTCTAATTCTGGTCGTCGCGGTGTTCGCAAAATGGATTGTCCCCTATGATCCTTATGCCATGAATTCTACAAGTTCACTCGCTTCGCCGAATGCGCAACATTGGTTTGGGACAGATCAATTCGGACGCGATATTTTTAGCCGGATATTATATGGAGCTCAGATTTCATTGAAAGTGGGCATCATTGCGGTGGGATTTTCTTTGTTTTTCGGCACAATGATTGGAATTGTAGCAGGCTATTTTGGAGGGAAGATCGATCAAATTCTTTCCCGGATTACCGACGTATTATTTGCTTTTCCAGATATACTTCTGGCACTTGTTATCATGGCAATATTGGGACCGAGTTTAACCAACCTGATGATTGCCATTGGAATTGTCTACACTCCTATTTTTGCTCGAATTGCGCGAGGTGCCGTGTTGAATATCCGAGATTCTTTATACATCGAGGCTGCCCGGTCAATGGGAGTTAGCTCATTTCAAATTATGATTCGTCATATTCTTCCCAACTCGCTTGCTCCTTTAATCGTTCAAGTGACCCTCTCTTTCGCATTTGCCATATTGGCAGAGGCGGCTCTGAGTTTTTTAGGGTTGGGCGTTTCTCCAGATACCCCCTCTTGGGGAATTATGTTGAGTGAGGCGAAAGATTGGATGGAAATCTCATGGTGGACGGCTATTTTCCCGGGAATCGCAATTACGTTGGCAGTTCTCAGTTTTAATATTATGGGAGACGGCTTGCGTGATGCGCTTGATCCAAGGTTGCGAAATGAACGATAAGAAGGAGGTGTTCCGGGAGCGATGAAGGATCCATTACTGGAAGTGAGATCGTTGACCACTACATTTCGGACAGATAGAGGAGTGGTAAAGGCTGTAGATGATATTTCTTTTACGATCCAGCGAGGGCAAATTCTTGGCATTGTCGGGGAGTCTGGCTCTGGGAAAAGTATTACCTCCCAATCGATCTTGCGTTTAGTCGGAAATCGAAAAAGTGAAAGTGTCACAGGGCAAGTTCTATTCGAAGGGCAAGACTTGTTACAGTTAAAAGAAAGGCAAATGCAGCAAATCCGTGGGAAGGAGATAAGTTTGATCGCCCAGGATCCGATGACTTCTCTGAATCCCGTTTATACTGTGGGTAATCAAATTGCGGAAGTTCCTTTTATTCATGAAAAGATGTCTAAAAAAAGTGCTTGGAAAAAGGCGGTAGAGATGATTGCACGCGTCGGAATCCCTTCCCCAGGAATTAGGGCCGCTCAATACCCTCACCAATTCAGCGGTGGAATGAGGCAACGGGGTGTCATCGCCATGGCCTTGGCAGGAAATCCGAAACTATTGATTGCGGATGAACCAACGACGGCTCTGGACGTCACGATTCAAGCACAAGTGTTAGAACTGATTCGGGATTTGCGGGATGAAACCGGAGCAGGGGTTATTTTGATCACCCATGATTTAGGTGTGGTGGCGGAAGTTTGCGATGAAGTTGCGGTGATGTATGCGGGAAAAATTGTAGAGAAAGCATCGGTTGCAGAGTTATTTGCAAATCCAAAACACCCCTATACAAAAGGACTACTCGCATCGTTGCCGAAACTCGGTGATCGAGCACGGTTGAAGCCGATACACGGACAACCTCCCAATCTACATAATTTGCCGAGTGGTTGTTCATTTGCCGATCGTTGTCCATATGTTATGGAGACATGCCGAATGGTACGTCCAGAATTACGGGAAGATGAACAGGAACATCAAGTCGCATGTTACCTATATGAAAAGGAGGTAGAACATGCAAACACCTAATCAAGAGCTAGTTCGTGTGGACAACCTATCGAAACACTTTTCATTGGGAAGTACTTTTTCGAGTAAGAAAAAGCAAATCATTCGAGCGGTCGATAATCTTTCTTTTTCCATTCAGAAGGGGGAGACGTTTGGGGTTGTAGGAGAGTCAGGATGTGGAAAGTCCACGACGGGCCGACTCCTCTTGCGGCTCATGGAAGCGACGGCCGGTTCTATTTACTTTGAAGGAGAGGACCTGACGAGTTTTACAAAGGAGCAACTCCGTACAAAACGAAAAGACTTTCAAATGATATTTCAAGATCCTTATGCTTCCTTAAATCCTAGGATGACGGTGGAAGAATTGATTAGCGAACCCTTGGTGACCTATAGAGTTCCAAACAGAAAAAAACGGGTGTTAGAACTCATTGATGCGGTAGGCATTTCAAAAGATTATTTAACCCGCTATCCTCATGAATTTTCTGGAGGTCAGCGGCAACGGATTGGGATTGCACGTTCGTTAGCCTTAAATCCTAAATTTATTATTGCGGATGAACCTGTCGCGGCCTTGGATGTCTCTATCCAGGCCCAAATTATTAACTTGATGAAAGATTTACAGGATGAGTACAAGCTAACCTATTTATTCATCGCGCATGATTTAAGCGTGGTCGAATATATTAGCGATCGTATCGCTGTCATGTATTTGGGAAGCATTGTTGAGTTGGCAGCTAGCGAAACGTTGTATGAGAAGCCGTTGCATCCATACACGCAAGCGTTAATATCGGCTATCCCGGTTCCAGATCCCACTGTAAAGAGGAAGAATATTAGATTGAGCGGGGACATTCCAAGCCCCATGAATCCACCCGTGGGCTGTAAGTTTCATACACGCTGTCCATTAGCAAAAGACATTTGTAAACAAGCGGTCCCCCGATTAAAAGAGGTTGAACCGGATCATTTTGTGGCATGTCACGTAGTAGAGGAGAATGTAGAATGACATATTCAATTATTGCTAGATGTCCGAATACCGGAAACTTCGGAGCTGCCATCGCATCTTATTTTCCAGCAGTCGGGGCCCATTCCCCTGCAATTCAAGCGAATGTCGGGATTATTGCAACACAAGGTTGGGTCAACCCATCCCTTGGTATAAAAGGAATGCGCCATTTACGTGAAGGACAAACGGCCAATGAAACATTGAATACTTTACTGCATGGCGATGCAGGCAGAGAGTTGAGACAATTGGCCATATTAGATCGTTTTGGAAACAGCGCAGTCTATACTGGAATCGAAAACGATGAAGTAAAGGGACATATTATTGGAAAGCAATACGCCATTTTAGGTAACCTATTAGAAAGTAGGGAAGTACTAGAAGGAATGGAACACGCTTTCGAGTCGACCGCAGGGAGATTGGAAGAGAAATTATTGGCGGCCTTGCTTGAAGGGGATAGATTAGGTGGCGATCGGCGAGGGAAACAATCAGCCATTCTTAAAGTCGAGGCGATTGAAGGGTATCCCTATGTTGACTTTCGAGTGGATGATGCGGAAGAACCAGTTTTGGAATTGGAGAAGATTTATAGAAAAAACAAGCATGTGCTGATTGATCGCTATGATGAATGGATTGAAACAATTGAAGCGGGCATTCGCCTGACTTAATTTTGTAAGAGCGGAGGATTGGAATGACACATACGATGGATACGAATTTATACGAAATTCTTACCTCAGCTACCACGAAAATTATGAAGGCGGTGGGGCAGGCTGAATTTGTTGAGAGCATTCTGCAACAAATGATCGATGCCATTCCTCAATTGGATTCGGGATTTCTATTAATTTACAGTGAAAAGACACAGAAGCTCATCGTCAAGCATGCCGTCGGATATGTCGAAGAAAATTATCGGAAGACGCAGCTGATTCCGGGTGAAGGAATTTCCGGTCAGGTGTTTGCTACAGGGCATCCGCTTTTTTTAACGTCCCGGGAGTCCGTTATGAGTACCATGCGTACAATGAGTCCTGCCAATTTATCACATTATATCAAGTCTACGATTCAAGCGGAGTATCCTCATCAAACCATTGCCATTCCATTACTGGATGAACGTGGTTCTGTAGGGGTTCTGACTATGAGTGGGCATGATGAGAAGAGCCGGTATCCATCTAGTTTCATGAAAATCCTACATTCATTCACTCCTGTCATCACCTTGGCATATCGGCACCATATGTTGTCAAACAGAGAGGCACATTTGGAAAATGAGCTAGTGCTCGCAACTACCGCCTTACGTAAAGAGCATGATCAACAACAGAAAACGGCGGATTTGTATAATGAATTAACGATGTTAAGCAATCAAAATAAAGGGATTCAAAAAATGGTACAGGCGCTTCAGCAATACATAGAAGCGCCCATTGCCCTCTATGATGATCTTTTTAATCTGATAGCGGATGTTGAAATGGTGCCGACTGATCTTCCATCCGGCATGATATCCACTAGGGAAGTACAATATGTAATCACTATGAAAAAGTGGCAAGTCTATGATAAGAAAGACGGAACCTCAATCATCATTATTCCGATAGTAGGATCCAACTCGGTTATAGGTTTTTTATTAACGTACATAGAAAAAGAGAAATTTCACCATGTAAATCGTATGTTGTTGGAATACGGCTCATCTTTGTTGTCATTGGAAATGATGAAGCAGCAATCCATTCGAGAAGCCCAACAAATGATTTACGGTGAAATATTTGAAAAGATATTACTAGGGATACATGATGGGCAGTTAGAAGAACAAGCGAACAACTTGGGTCTACATCCGAAAGATTATTATGTTGCTTTAATTTGCAGCGAAATGGAAAGTGCTCCTTATCGGGATTCTCGATTTGAGAGAGAGAAGTGGATGAAGTGGATTGAAGAAATGCTTATCTTTTATCATATAAAAGGTATTGTGACACAACGGGGAAACCAAGTCATCGCCTTTCTCTCCTTCCCTAAAGATGGAGGAAAAGTGAAAGCTCGCCAACAGGTGACACAATTGACTAAGCACATGAATGAGGTTACATGGCCTGTATATATCGGTTTAGGAAACGTGTATGAGGGCTTTCATGAGATTCGCAAATCTTATAGGGATGCTGAAAAAAGCATAACTTTGTTAATGAAACGAAAAAAGGGTCAGGTCCATCAGTTTTCGAATGGGGGCATAGACCGAATTTTGCTCGACTTGGAAAGCAGCGAATTGGAAGTGTTTTTGTCTGACCACTTAGGTCCGTTGGTTGACAATCAAAACGTCGATTTAATAGAGACGTTGCTTGCTTATGTGCAGCATAATAAAAACTTGAAAAACGTTACGGAGTCATTGGTAATACACCAAAACACCCTATATTATCGACTGAAGCGCATCGAAGAGATTCTAGAAATCTCTTTAGCAGATCCCGCCCAATGGTTCGATATTCAATTGGCTTGTAAAATCTATGACTATCTACGTCTTTGAGCATTCACCCACATGTGAGTGCTCAATTTTTTTGTTTCAAAGGAATTTATAGAATCCAAGACCTTGGGGATATTCATCATAGCTCGAGCATGGATGCCGGGTCCGGAGGCTCGCATGATACGAGTTAGTCAACGGTTATCTAATCGAACTGGTAAGGGTTTGATATGTTGAATATCTGTTCTCTTTGCAGAAATTTAGGCTCTTTCAGGAGATGGTGAATTTAGGTTAACTTCTCAAATAGTCAAAGTAGTTCTATGAAAAAATTGCGATGTCCTTAATCAAAAAATTCTTTCACTAATAGAGTTGTATTTTCTAACGAAGTGGTATAAACTAACTTTAATACAAACTAAACTAATAGGAATTATGAATTTACTTCTGATGAAAGGGGAAGAGGGATGATTACGGTAGCCGGGGTGGATAAGACGTTTCACACGAAGGGGAAGTCGGCTCATATTTTGGATGATGTCTCTTTTCATGTGAATAAAGGGGAAATTGTCACGTTGCTCGGGAAGAGTGGTTGTGGAAAAAGTACGCTTCTCAATATGGTGGGCGGATTTTTAAAGCCTGATACGGGCTCGGTCCTGTTGGATGGAGCAGAAGTAGTCCGCCCAACGAAACGTTGTGTGATGTTATTTCAACAACGAAATCTCCTACCGTGGCGGTCTGTTTTGAAGAATGTGGAGCTTGGGTTGGAAGGGGAAGCGATTCCGTCCGCTGAGAAGAAAGAGCGAGTCTTGGAAGCACTGAAATTAGTCGGACTGGATCAGCATCAACACCAATTCCCTCATGAATTGTCCGGGGGAATGCAGCAGCGGGTCGCGATTGCCCGGGCATTTGCAATTCAGCCGGATGTCATTTTGATGGATGAACCGTTTGCGGCACTGGATACATTCAACCGCTATAATTTGCAAGATGAGTTGATTCGCATCCAGACGCAGAAGAAGACTACGATTTTACTAGTGACGCATGATATTGATGAAGCGGTCTATTTATCCGACCGGGTGCTGATCATGAGTTCGCACCCCGGCAAAATTTATAACGAATTGACGATCAATCAAGGAAAACCGCGGGATCGTACGCATGGCGATTTCCATTATTACCGTAAAAAAATATTAGAGGAGTTCGAATTGAGCGGGGCACCAACAGTCCCTGAATATTCGATTTAAGTGGAGGAAACGAAATGAGAAAACTATCCTTATTGCTGCTAGTCTTGCTATTGGCATTCACAACGGCATGCGGCCAGACGAAAGAAGAATCGGCCAGCGAAGGCGGGAAGACAACCTTGAAGATCGGGTATTTGCCAATCACCCACGCTGGCCCGCTTTATATGGAAGCGCATGTTCATGACGAACAGTTCGAGGGCCAGGATGTTGAAATGGTCAAATTCGGTTCTTGGCCGGATTTGATGGATGCACTTAATACGGGGCGGATTGATGGGGCTTCTGTCCTTGTAGAGCTCGCCATGATGGCTAAAGAACAAGGGATCGATCTAAAAGCGGTCGCGCTCGGCCATAAAGACGGAAACGTCCTTGTCACTTCCAATGATATTCAGGAAACCGCGGATTTGGAAGGAGCCACCTATGCCATCCCGCATAAATTTTCATCCCATAATATTTTATTGAATGAAATGCTGAAAAAAGACGGAATGACCTATGAAGACGTCAACGTCGTCGAAATGGCACCTGCCGAAATGCCGGCCGCCCTCTCGGAAAATCGGATTGCGGGCTATGTCGTAGCGGAGCCGTTCGGAGCGCAGGCTGTCGTGCTGGACAAAGGGAAAGTCCATTACCATTCTGAGGAGATTTGGCCAGAGTCGTACTGCTGTGTTCTAGTCTTACGCAATGACACAATCCAAAAGGATGGGGAGACAGTCCAAGCGTTTGTAGATCAATATGTTAAAGGCGGAGAGCTGGCGAATCAAAAAGACGATGCGGTCTATGAATCCTTCGGAGAGTTCATGAAAGTGGATAAAGAAGTTCTTGAATTATCTCTCGAATGGATCTCCTATGATGACCTGCGGATTGAAGAAAGCGAGTATGACAAATTGTCCGGGTTCATGGTGGAAATGGGCTTGACGGAAAATCCGCCGGCATATGAAGAGTTCGTGGACAATACATTTATCGATAAAGTGAAGTGAACGCAATGGGTTGGTTGAGGAAGACGTCAAATTTCATCATCGGCATGGTCTTGCTTGTCATCGTGTGGCAGGGGATCATCTGGATTGGGGGATATGAGGAGGCGCTGTTTCCGTCTCCTCTCACTGTCGCACACGCAATATCGACATTATTCGTGGACGGCACATTGTTCGAACATTTGCGGGTCAGCCTAGGACGGTTTGCGGCGGGGTATTTGCTCGCCATAGTCCCCGCCATCCTGCTTGGTATGCTCCTCGGGAGGATGCCGCGGGCTTGGCAGATTGTTGATCCAGTCGTCCAAGTGCTGCGCCCGGTGTCCCCGGTCGCTTGGTCGCCCTTCATTGTTCTTTGGTTTGGAATCGGGAATATGCCAGCTATTGCGATCATTTTCATCGCCGCCTTTTTCCCGGTTTTGTTGACGACAGTGTCGGGCGTCCGGAAAATCGATCAGGATTATTTGAAAATCGCCGAAAATATGGAGATTCGCAAATGGCCGCTCATGTATAAAATCATTTTCCCGGCAGCCTTTCCTTCCATTATGAATGGCCTGCACTTGGCGCTCGGGACGGCTTGGGTGTTCCTCGTTGCCGGAGAAATGGTTGGAGCTCAATCAGGACTTGGATATTTGATTATTGATGCCCGGAATACATTAAAGCTCGATCATGTATTGGCGGGAATTGTCATCATCGGGTTAAGCGGTTTTGTGCTGGATCGGTTCATCACGTTTTTGGAGCATTGGGTCGGCCGCCATTTCGGCACGCCGCCGGCAACGTAAAAAGACCGCCGATTGCTGGCGGTCTCCCTATCAAGATTCTTGCAGCAACGGGTCTTCGATGCTGATGGCGCGCAGGTCGTCCACGCGCTTCCCGGTCCGTTTGGAGTAATAGCCGATTTCGACTTCGTCTCCCGTCCCGGAATGGATGAGTTTCTTATAACAAGTTTCCAAATGGTCGCGTCCCCATAGAAGCAGGGCGTTAAAGACATGTTCAAGCGCTTCTCCGCTAGTCGTCAGCGTATAGTGATAACGTGGCGGGTGGGTCGAATAAAGTTCGGATTGCACAAGGCCTTCCGCTTCCAGCATTTTGAGCCGCTCGGACAGCATGTTGGCGGACAGTCCATTCAAGGCCTGTTTGATTTCATTGAATGTCGTTCGACCGACTAAGATTTCATGGACAATCAACAGCGTCCAGCGATCCCCAATAATATTGAGCGATTGAGCAATGTTGCAAGGTAGATTGTATCGTGGCTTCATTCTAATTTCGTCCTTTCAGTATTTGTGGGTTGCTTTTATTAACCTACTAGATTAATATGATTAGTATAACATACAATAATGATAGGAAAAGAGAGGTTTTTCAAATGGGCTTATTTTTAATCGAATCGTCTTTAAAAGGGATTGTGGACTCGAAAGCGGCTTTGGATCAAAAAGCGGCACAATTGCAAGAAAATCTTGGGGCTCAACAATCAGCGCTGATTGAAATTCAAGTGTCTAAAGATTTCTCCCGTTCGTTCTTCATTGTTGAGTCGGCTGACCAAGAAACGGCTACAAGCGTCGTGAAGGAAGCAGGGATTCCGGTTGAACTGGTCAAAGATGTCCGTCTAGTCGGAGATGACTTGGAAAACGTGAAGCAAAACAAAGATCTCGTCAATTATTTGGTCGAATGGAACTTGCCGGAAGACTTGACAATGGATCAATACTTAGCGCGGAAAAAGAAAAATTCCGTCCACTACGAAGAAGTGCCGGAAGTATCATTTGCTAGAACGTACGTCTGTGAGGATATGTCGAAATGTCTATGCTTCTATGATGCGCCGGACGAAGCGGCTGTCAAACGTGCACGGGAAGCAGTCCAAACGCCGATCGACTCCATAACGGAAATCTTGACAGAAAACGAGTAACAAGTTAGGAAATAAAGCGGAGGTGGCACCATGCCCATGGTAATGGAAAAACAGGAAGTGCTTGCTGAATTGATTGCGCAGGAACTGAAGCCATATGTGAAAAAGATTGATCAAGATGCTTTTTACGCGGAGAGCTTTCTTCGCAAGCTGGGCGAATCGGGTCTGTTGTCATCTGGGGGCCGTCCCCAAGCGGAAGTGCTTGCGGACGGATTGTTCTTTGTCGGCGAGACTGCCAAAACATGCATGACGACTGCATTTTGCCTGTGGTGCCACCTCGCTGCTTTAACCTATGTCCGGACGACAGACAATGAAAAGCTGAAAGCCGATCTGTTGACGAGTCTGGAAGATGGAACTTTGCTCGGGGCCACCGGGTTGTCGAATCCGATGAAACACTACGCGGGATTGGAATCCCTTCATCTGACCGCGAAACGCAAGGATGGCGGCTATTTGGTATCCGGCGTACTTCCTTCCGTATCCAATCTCGGTAAGGACCATTTTTTCGGAGCGATCGCCGGGCTGAATGAAACCGAGCAGATCATGGTATTCGTCTCCTGCAATTCACCCGGTTTGAAGTTCAAGGAAAAAATGGATTACTTGGGGTTGAACGGCAGTGCGACGTCCAGCTGTACATTTAAAGAGGTGTTCATTCCGGACGATCGGGTGTTATCGGAAGATGCCAATGCGTTTGTGGCGGAAGTTCGCCCGACGTTCATCGCCTATCAAATTCCGCTTGGGTTCGGCGTGACAAATGCGTCTGTCCATTCGATCGAGAAAATGGCCAATCGGCAAAACGGCTGCAATCAGCATTTGCGTGTCCAATCACCGGAATTGCAATTGAGGGAGGAGGAATTGCGCCAGAAGCTACTTTCCCTTATCTTGGAGGAACCCCTCAATTGGAAGGAAATTGCTAAAGTTCGTCTCGCCGCGGCCTATTTGACGTTGGAAGCAGTGCAGGCTGCCATGCTTCACAACGGAAGTGCCGCTTATCTTCAAGCGAGTGCCCCAGCGAGACGATTGCGTGAAGCCTACTTTTTTGCAAATTTAACGCCGACTATTAAGCATTTGGAAAAAGTTCTTAGTTTATAAGAGATAGACTTCCATAATTTTCTCATACGATAGCACCAGTCCTTCCTCGTCCGAAGGGCTGGTTTTTTGGTGTTTTGAAACCTTGCCGTGGGCTGGCCGTATAGTCGTATCAAGTATAGTGGAAGAACTGCGACTTGCTATGTTAAGAACAATCGGAAGGGGATTTGATTCGATGAAAAATAGAATGATGGCATTCCTTATCGTGGCAGCTTTGCTCGCAGGATGCACGAAAGAGGAAGTGGGGCAGGAAGTGCAGCCGCCTGTGGAAGACGCTGGAGGGGGAGAAGCGGACCAAGCGGCGGAGCCGGAAGAGAAGGTGGAAGTTGAAGAGGGTACCTTGACGAAGGAATCGTCTATTGCAATGGCTGAGACAGCGGAGGAGTTGGCGGATCTTCCTCCGGGTCTATTGACAGCGGATTTCACGGTCGACAAGGAGACTTCCATGTGGGCTAGCCAGGAGGTGCCGTCGGAGATTCGGGAAGACTTCTTGGATGATATGAAGGCATGGAAAATAGAAGAGAAAAATTCCGAAGACGTTTTAGACCGATTCCGATACTTGCTCGGAAGTTCCCAATACGGTCCGTTAGTGGGACGGCTCAATACTTTTTATCCGGAGTTCGATGAGCCGTTGCTGCCGGAACCTTATGAGATTACGGAGAATGGGATGAGGCAGCCGGAGAAGCCGCCTGCCAATGCCATTATTTTGTTGGATGCAAGTTCGAGCATGTTGCTTCAGGCGGATGGTCGGTTGAAGATGGATACGGCGAAGGCGGCGGTCCGCAGCTTCGCCAAGACGATGGGGCAGGAAAGTAAAGTTTCCTTGTACATTTATGGCCATGCGGGTTCCCAAAACCGCTCGGATGAGCAGCTCTCCTGCAGCACGATCGATGAAGTGTATTTGCTTGGTGAATACGATCAGAAGGCCTTCAATGCGGCGGTGAAGGAAGTGCAGGCCCGAGGCTGGACGCCGCTTGCCGGGGCCATCAAACAAGTGGGCCTGGACCATGAAAAGACATCCGAAGACTTGACGGTCTACATTGTCAGTGATGGAGAGGAAACTTGCGGGGGTGACCCGGTCGAAGAAGCTCGGAAGATGGCGGAGGGAAATCCTGACCGACATATCAATGTCATCGGGTTCCAAGTGGACAGCAAAGCGGAATCGCAGCTAAAGGCCGTAGCAGAAGCGGGGAACGGCGCGTACATGGCGGCGGATAATCTGGAAGAAATGACAACACAGATTACTAAATTATGGCTCCCGACCAATCTCGATCTTGTTGGCCTGATGTATGAAAAGGCGGACGCCTGGCCTAAAACGATGGCGATCCAGACAGTTTCGGATTATGCAGAGAAGGCAAGGGATGCCGTGAGAGTCGAACATGTCCGTTTCTTGGGTGCGGTCAAATTGCTGAGCCAAGAGGAATTGATTGATGGTCAGACCGCGGAAGAACTGAACCGCCTTATAGACGAGCAGAAGGAATTCTACAATGAGATGCTGGAAGAGAAAAAGGTGGAGAAACGCCAATTGATCGATGATGAAGTAAATAGAATCAACCAAAAGATTGATGACTATCTTGAAAGGATCGAGAAGTTGAAGAAAGAGCAATGAATCGTTTCCATTGAACAGGAGTCAACCCAATGAAAATCCACTGCATCGCTCCCGTTTCTTCTTTGTTCACTTCGGGTATTTTTCAACAAAGGAGTGAGTAGGATGGATTTTCATATGGGTTCTTTATATTGGCGGACAACTGTTGAGAAGGGATTGCCTCCTTTCCGTCAACCTGTACCAGCTGCATATTATGATATAGCCATAGTCGGAGGTGGGATATCTGGGGCGCTTTGTGCATACATACTTTCCCAAGAGGGTTTACAAGTCGCTCTGATCGAAGAAAAGGAGATCGGACACGGAAGCACATCTGCTAACACGGGACTCCTGCAATATTCGAATGACATCATGCTGCACGAATTGATGGAGCAGATCGGGAACGACCCGGCTGTCCGTTTTTATAAAGCGTGTGAGGCTGCAATTGGGCAATTGGAAATAGTGGCGGCAAGCTTGCCGTTGGATGTGCAATTCCGAAGTAGAAGTAGTCTTTACTATGCCAGTACGGAGGATGATGTCCCTCGCCTGCGGAAAGAATGGCAAGCATTGCGGCAGTATGGGTTTTCTGCGGAGTATTGGACACCGGCAGAGGTGGAATCAGCCTTTCCTTTTTCGAAGGCGGGAGCGATCATCACACACGGGGATGCCGAGGTGAATCCATTGCGGCTCTGTCGGGGGGCGGTTCGTTATGCGGAGGAGCAGGGAGTACATATTTATGAGAACACTAGAGTCTTAGAGATTCATTCGCCGAAGGAGGAAGTGAGGTTGGAGACAACGAACGGAGAGATGCGTGCGGGAAAAGTTGTTTTCACGACTGGCTATACTACCTTCCCCTGTTTAGACCATGGAAAGGAAAAATTGAACCGAACATTTGCAATGGCTACGAAACCGATGGAAGACGTGTCGACATGGAAAGAGCGAATGATGATTTGGGAGACGGAACGGCCCTATCTCTATACGCGTCTGACAGAAGATGACCGAATCATCATCGGAGGTTTGGACGAAGAAATATCAAGTCTGCTACATAATCGATCGGTCCTTCATTCCAAGGGGGAGCAACTAAAGAGGAAGCTGGAGGACCTATTCCCGGAGATGCCGATAGAAATCGATCATATATGGGCAGCCATGTTTGGGGAGTCGACGGATAACCTGCCTCTGATAGGCAGGCATCCGAAATTTCCCCGTTTGCTGTACTTGATCGGCCTGGGTGGGAACGGCACGGTGTACAGTATGCTCGGCGCAAGGCTCATTCGGGATTTGTTGGCAGGCATTCCGAATGATTTGACTGATATTGTTCGCTTGGATCGTTAAGTTGTCAGATTTCGTTTTCTTCCAGATGGGTGGTGAATAGATAAGTTTCGAGAGCGTTCCGGATTTCTTTGATCGTTGCCTTGGCGGCCAGATTGAAGCGATCGAATTTGAAGGCAATCGATTCTGCCTCCGGATCGACTGGGGGACCTGAATTCGTGTCTTTTCGAAACGCTTCAATTATTTCCAGCTCTTGCTTCAGCTCTCCCGGTAGGTTGGCGCGTTTGAAGCGCCAACTGACAAGGGAGGGCTCTTTTTTGTCGTAGTCATTGCTGCCCTCGTATTGGATCGCGCCAAAATACGGTTCACCTTGCCGGAATGCCGTTTCGCTGCTGTAAAATTGCAATGTCTCCTTTGTGTCACCTTGATGCAAATAAGCCCCGGCGACTTCCACGGACAGTTGGATATGACGGAAAATTGGTGTGATTTGAAATGAATACGATTCGATAGGGAAATTCAATGGATTTCCTCCTTCTTAAAGTGGTCAATACTCTTCTTATTATTTTCCCCTTAGAAGAATTAAAAAACCACCTGTAACTAAACGATATTTTGTAATAGAGAAAAAGCACGTTTGATGGAAATGTGAATTAACTATATAAAAATAATGAAAACTCCTGCTATAATTGAATGAAAAAGTCGCCGCATACTTCGCTAAAATAGGACAAAGACTGCAAAGATTCTTTTCTCTCTATTGGTAATAAACAGTTCATTTTCAAAGGATTACAGGAAAATACCTCTCTCATATTCTTGAATAAGCACCCCTAGCCCATACTGTAGAACGAAAAGGAAACTTGACTGGTACATGGGAAGTCCGTCCATACGGTTTCACCTTAGTCAATGCGGATAATGGAAGAGATTATGTTGTCCAATCCTATCCAGTTAAAGGTGGTATCAAGCTGCTGACTGTAACCGATGGAAAATGGACAGATGGAAGTCCAATCACTCTCTATTGTGTAGAGGGAAAACGCTAAAATCATATCGGGGCCCTTATTACTGAGAGGGCTCCTTTTGACGTTTAGATAGCAATGAGAATGAGAAATGACCCAAATCATAATTAACCTTTTAACGATCCTTCCCAAGCTCACGATGATACCAGCAAACCTCGAAATGCTTCGGACCCCCCTCACAATGTATTCGTCTACTTTCTAAACGAACATCCCCGGCTTCACAACGTTTCCAATGAATCTCGCAACAAAATCCCTTCGCCTCACAACGTACTCCTCGAACCTCGAAACGTTCGTCCACCCTTCCAAACGTTCTCCCCAAACCCCAAAACACATCTTCTCCACCACGCAACGTACCCCCCCAAACTCCCTCCACCTCTAAATTCCTACCGACACGGTTAACTTAGCAGGCGGTTGGGTAAAACAAGGAGTAAAACGATGAAGCGGGGTGTAGCGTTGAGTTGGTTTGAGAGTATTTCAATGACATCGGCGTTGTTGGTGATTTTCCTGATCATCTTGCCGATTTTGACGGCTATTTTTCTTTATTATTATGATCGGATGCAGAAACAGCATGCCATTTTGCGGAACTATCCGATTTTGGGGAGGGTCCGTTATATTTTTGAGAAAACGGGTCCCGAGTTGCGCCAGTATTTATTTGATGATGATAATGATGGCAAGCCGTTTAACCGTGAGGAGTATTTGCGAATGGTGTTGCCTGGGAAATATTTGAACAGCATTATCGGGTTCGGATCGAAGCGGGATTTCCAGGAGTCTGGATATTTTATGCGGAACGCGATGTTCACGAAGCAGAACGAGGAGATGCGGGTCGATAATGCTGATTTGGTAAATACGAAGCGCTATATAATGGATGAAGATAATTTATTTTCCCGCCGGGAGCATTTGGAAAATGTTCCGACATTGCCATGGCTTTTGCCGGAAGAGGATGCTGTCGTAATCGGACCAGATTGCGAATATCCTTTTCGTGTCCGTGGGCTCCTTGGGCAATCGGCGATGAGTTACGGGGCGCTCGGGGACCATGCGATCACCGCTCTTTCCAAGGGAATCGGCTTGACGCCCGGCTCCTGGATGAACACGGGGGAGGGCGGTTTGTCGCCTTACCATTTGGAGGGGGGCGCTGACCTCATAGCTCAGATCGGTTCGGGATTATTTGGATACCGGACGGAGGATGGCGAATTCAGCGTGGAGCGTCTTATGGAAAAGGCTGCGTTGCCGCAGGTCAAAGCGTTCGAGTTGAAACTTGCGCAAGGGGCAAAGATGCGCGGAGGCCATGTGGAAGGAGAAAAGGTGACAGAGGAGATTGCAGCCATCCGGAATGTCGTGCCATATACGACGATCAACAGTCCGAACCGTTTTCATCAGTTCGATGATTTTCCGTCTTTATTTACATTTATCGAGGAAATTCGCCAGCATGCAGGCAAGCCGGTCGGAATTAAGATCGTAATCGGCGGCCAGGAGGATGCGGAGGAATTGGCTTCCTTCATGCAGCAGACGGGCAAAGGACCGGATTTCATCTCGTTGGACGGAGCGGAGGGAGGTTCGGGGGCTACGTATCAAGATTTGGCGGATAGCGTCGGGCTGCCGCTGCATTCATCTCTTGTCCTGCTGGATGATGCTTTGCGTAAATATGAAGTGCGGGATCGGGTGAAAATTATTGCATCCGGCAAAATCACGACACCTGATAAAGCTGCGATTGCCCTTGCCATGGGAGCGGATTTAGTGCAAATTGCCCGCGGTTTCATGATTTCCGTCGGTTGCATCATGGCGCATCGCTGCCATACGAACGATTGCCCCGCCGGTGTAGCGACGACAGATAGGAAATTGCAAGAGGGTCTCGTGATTGAGGAGAAGAAATATCGTGTCGCCAATTATATATTGACGATGCGTGAGGGACTATTCCGAATGGCAGCCGCTGCTGGACTTGATTCACCGACGAAGTTCGAGCGTCATCACGTCGTTTATAAAGATGAACGGGGCAGGGTGTTCCCGGTGGAATAACTGGATGGAGAAAAGCCGTTCCTGTGGGGACGGCTTTTTGACGTAGATGTATCCATTGTCAGTGCGGGGAAGTTTTCTAAAAGAACAGGCAAGTTGCTAAAAAGGTGTAGTATAATATAAGAAAATTCATTACATAAAGGAAGAAGGATATACGATGACAGTATTCAACCACGAAAAAACGATGCTAAAAAATATCCATGCGGCAGGGGCATATCCGGCTGCGTTTGCCGAGTTGGAGGCGGCCGCCCGGGAACTGCTTGATGCAGGACCTTACGGCTATATTCAATCTGGGGCGGGCGGGGAGCAGACGATGCGCGATAATGTGGCGTCACTTGCGAAATATTCCTATGTGCCACGTTTCTTGAACGATGTTTCACACGTCGAAACGTCGGTCACTTTGTTTGGCCGTACTTATTCTTCTCCGTTGCTGATTGCGCCGATTGGTGTGCAGAAGATGGTGCATGAGGAAGGAGAGGTGGCGACAGCGAAAGCTGCGGCTGATCTCGGACTACCTTTCATTCAAAGCACGGTGTCGAGTTGCTCGATCGAAGAGATTGCAGCGGCCACAGGGACAAGTCCGAAGTGGTATCAGCTCTATTGGTCTCAGAACGAAGAAATCGCGTACAGCATGGTCAAACGGGCGGAAAATGCCGGATATGAAGCAATTGTACTGACGATCGACACGATGATGATCGGTTGGCGGGAGCAGGACATCCGCAGCCGATTTTCTCCGCTCGCTGCGGGATTCGGCCAAGGGAACTATGAGTCGGATGCTGTCTTCATGGACTCTTTGCCGACAAGGGATCAATCTGCAATCGTTCAAGGGATTTTGGACAATATTCTGCACCCGTCATTGAGCTGGAAGCAGGTGGCGGAGTTACGGAAGTGGACGAAGCTGCCGATCATATTGAAAGGGGTTTTGCATCCGGAAGATGCCAAGTTGGCGATGGACAATGGAATTGATGGGATCATTGTGTCCAATCACGGTGGCCGTCAATTGGATGGCGCGATTGCCAGCATCGATGCGTTGCCGGAAATCGTGCAAGCGGTGGATGGCAAAATGCCGGTCTTGTTCGACAGCGGGGTGCGACGCGGTTCCGATATCTTGAAGGCAATGGCGCTGGGAGCGGATGCGGTATTGGTCGGGCGGCCCTATATTTATGGACTTGCTGTCGGGGGCCAAGCAGGTGTTGCTCATGTGTTAAACAATTTACTGGAAGAATTCCGGATTTCCATGGCTTTGTCGGGCGTGGCGGATGTGAAGGATTTGAGGAAATTAAAGATTGTGAGAAATAATATCTAATTGTCACTCTTAAACGTAACGGTAATAAGGAACCAATAGAAAGATTATAAGGCTGACCCTGACGCAAGATTGATTGCGTTGGGTCAGTTTTTTGTTGCTTATAAAGGCATTTTAATCGGATATGTTCCGGACGCCTGAAGGAGCAGAAGTCAGCTCTTATCGGGGGCTAAGCAGGTACACAGTTTAGTGCCGTTTTCATAATAGCTCCCTTCGTCGAATATCATTTTGATAGGGCCATTTAATGAAAGGAGTGGAAAGGGAGTGCTGGATCTACAGAAGTCATCAGAACCTGATGTGCAAGACAGTGAATTCATGCTTGAGGCTGTTCCGGCAGAGTCACGTCGTCCTACATGGAAACAAGTGCTGGTCTGGGTAGGGTTCGGTTACGTAGTTACCGGTCTTTTTGTTGGTGGAGTCCTGGCTGGATTTGGAAATCAACCCGGTGTTCCACCTGTTATGGCATTGTGGGCAATTGGCATTGGAATGGGCGTATTAGCGATATTGACAATATTGCTTGGAATCATGGCGCAGAGAACCGGATTAAATTTAGCACTTATTAGTCGTTATTCATATGGTGCAAAGGGAAGTAATTTGCCTCTACTTGTCATGGCGTTGTTGACACTCGGCTGGTTCGCCAGTATTACGGGGATGGTCGGTCAGATATGGAGTTCTCTGATCGGAAATCCTACCGGTATTACTGTGTTCAATCCTGCGGCACTTGGGTACGAAGGGATTCCCTCGATCACTCTAGAGAATTTTTTAGCTTGTGCTATATTCGGTTTAATATTCACATACACAGCGTATAAAGGGATGAAAGCGATTGAAGCAGTAGCAATCCCTGTTGCTCCTGTCATTTTGGCGATTGCCGTAATTGTAGGAGTGGGCATGCTGAATGAGGGAGGCGGAATTGCCACATTCTTCAGCGAAGCGAATACAATCGGTGGAATGGGGCTTGGTAGTGCTATCACCATTGTCATGGGAAGTTGGATTGCGGGAGTGGTTATGGGCGTTGATTTGTTCCGTTTCAATAAATCAATTAAAGCTGTTATTGCTGGAGCAATAGCCTGTTTCATCATAACCAATCCATTATTAAATATTGTCGGGTATATTGGAGCCGTCTCTGTCGGGCAGTTCAATTATGTTGAATGGATGATTGAAAAAGGAATTCTGTTTGCTCTTATTGGTGTCGTTGCTTGGACGACATCCCTCTGGACGACTAATAATGCGGAACTCTATTGTAATTCATTGTATGTCGGGCCTGTCATTTCATCATATGGGAAAGATGCGAACCGGCAAAAACTTGTCCTAATTGCGGGTGTTATAGGAACGATTATCGGATCACTTGCGTTCTATCAAATCTTCTTCGCGGATTTCATTACAGTTTTAGGGGCGGCCTTCCTGCCACTTGCGGGGCCTTTGATTGCTGATTACTTCATTGTGAAAAAAGGACATTATCCAGCGGAGGAACTTCATTCACAACCTAAATATAAGCCGGCTGGCATTATTTCATTTCTGATTGGGGCGGTGTTAGGCTTACTTTTTGAATACGGGATAGCCTCGCCATTCGGATTGCCATCAGGACTTGTAGCATTAGTAATCACAATTATTATATACCCTATCATTTACCGCTTTACGACGAAAAAAGCGTAAATGGATAGTAGATGGGAGAATGATGATGAAAAATATTGGGACAGAAATGACATTCAACCAATTTCAAAAGGCGGGAATTGATAAAGTTGTTTTTGGGGTGGGGGCCTTTGAAACACATGGATACCATATGCCATTTGGGACAGATGCGTTAATCTCCAACCGTTTGGCTGAAAAGCTTGTAGAACGGGTTGAAGGAATGATGGTCCTCCCTCCAATTAACTACGGGCTAAGTGCACACTACAATGCAATGCCCTTTACGATCAGTTTACAACCGGAAACGATAGTCAATCTTATTAAAGAAGTATTGACAGAAGTTATACGGAATGGAATCAAAAAAATACTTATCATCAATGGACATGATGGTAATATCGCACCAATTGAATTAGCAGCACGTGCTGTAAAAGTAGAACATCCTGATGTTACGATAGCCAGCTTTAATGATTGGTGGGTTGCCGCAGGAAATATGGTCCCTAAAGACTTCTTTGAGAAGTGGGACGGTCTGGGGCATGCGGGTGAAGGGGAAACATCAATGGGTCTAGCGCTATTTGGTGAATTAATAGAAATGGAGCATGCGAAAGGAGTTATTCCTGACCTCCCGCCACATGTGGAAATTAAATGGAGATTCGAAGAGCTAACAGACACCGGAGCTACGGGTGATCCAAGCGTGGCGACAGTTGAAAAAGGCAAGAAACTCGAAAGTATTGTGTTGGATGTGTTAGAGAACTTTGTAAAGGAAATGGATCAAAAAGATTGGAAGTATGGATTACATTTGAAGAACTGAAGATGTTGGCTTATCTCCTAGTGCAAGGGGTTGGACTTTTTTCGTGTAATGATTGCGAAGACCTCCAAAATATTGCATAATAGTATGTTAGTACAACGACTACAGGAGATGTGCCAAACATGACAATTCATATAAATACAGATACAAAAACACTTCAGTTGAATAACAAAAGATCGGAAAATAGCGGACGTTTGCTCGTTAAGTGTCCGGACCAGCCGGGAATTGTGGCTGAATTGTCCAAGTTTCTATTTGACCATGAATCCAATATTGTGGAATCGAGCCAATACTCAAGCGACCCGGAAGGCGGCACGTTCTTCATCCGTCTAGAGTTCCATTGTGAAAACTTGCCGGAGAAACGTGAGCAAATGGAGGCCGATTTCCAAGCGATTGCGGGCCGATATTCAATGGAATACCGTTTTGCGTACGGCAGTGAACGGAAGCGTACGGCCATATTCGTATCGAAAGAGCCATATTGCCTGATGGAGTTATTATGGGAATGGCAAAACGGGGACTTGGAAACCGATATCGCCGTCGTCATCAGCAACCATGAAGTTGCGCGTCCAATGGTCGAAGCACTCGGCATTCCGTTCCATTATATCCCGGCGAATAAAGATATCCGCAAACAGGTGGAAGAGGAACAGATTCGCCTGATGGAAGAATACGATGTCGATTTATTGATTTTAGCACGTTATATGCAGATTTTAACGCCGGAATTCGTGGAACATTTCCCGAATCAAATTATTAACATTCACCATTCTTTCCTGCCGGCATTCATCGGCGCCCGCCCATACGAGCGTGCGTTTGACCGGGGTGTCAAACTGATCGGCGCAACTTCCCACTATGTGACGAACGACTTGGATGAAGGTCCGATCATCGAGCAAGATATCGAGCGGGTGGACCATCGCGACGATGTAGTCGAATTGAAGAAAATCGGCCGTCAAATCGAACGTCGTGTCCTCGCCAAAGCTGTGAAGTGGCATTTGGAAGACCGGATTCTTGTAGAGAATAATAAAACGATTGTGTTTCATTGATATAAAACTCAGCCTGCTTCTGTGGGCTGAGTTTTTAATTTTGGATTTAGTTCGAGCAGGAGGCAACTAGCTACTCAAACACTACCATTCCCTCTATAAAAATAGTAAAGTGAAGACTTTACGACTTGATAGAAGGGATGGTTGGACGTGAAAAAAGGTAGACATCTTTTGCTTGTAACATTGCTTATCGTACTTGCCCCCTTGTTTATGAATAGTGGCACCGGATTTGCAGAGTCTGCAGAGGTGTCGAATGAATGGCTCGTCAAGTATAAGGTCCAACACGACGGATGTTACGGATGAGAAAGGGCATGGCACGATGGTCGCGGGCATCATCGCCGCTCAATTGAATAATCGGAAAGGGATGGCGGGAACAGCTGGACCATATCGGGTTTCGGTTCTGCCACTCAAGATTTTCAATCAGGACACAGCGAGTCTGTCGGATTTGATCCGGGCGATCAATTACGCTATTGCGCAAGACGTGGATATCATCAATATGAGTCTGGGGGGCAAGGAGTTTTCCCGATTGGAGAATGAAGCAATCCAGCGAGCTATTGATGCGGGGATTACAGTCGTAGCTGCAGCCGGGAATGACGCATTGGCTGGGAATCCGGTCATGTATCCTGCTGCGTATGATCATGTCATTTCGGTTGGCGCAGTGAATTCCAAGAATGTGAAGGCGGACTTTTCCACCTATAACGAACAGGTGGATTTGGTGGCGCCCGGACAGGGGATTCTGTCCACTGCTCCAAATCTGAAATATAGCAAAGGGGACGGCACATCGTTTGCAGCCCCGATCGTGTCGGGGACGGTCGCGATGGTCAAAGGGTTGTATCCCGAGTTGTCGCCCCATGAAATCGAGCAAATGTTCAGAAGGTCGGCCACCGATTTAGGGATGCCGGGCTTTGATTCTTATTATGGGATGGGCGTTTTGGACGCCGGAAAGTTATATGCGCAACTGGAGGAGTATGAAAAATCCGTGCTCCAGTTCGGAGGCGATTTCCCGGCGATGCAGGTCAATAGCTCGAAAGTGTTCACCGTGACGTTTAATCAAAAGCTTGCAGCCGGTCAAGATTTTTCGCGCACCATTAAAATTAACAGAAGGGCGGACGGCACGGAACCGATCACTTCCTTCGCGGTAGTCGTCAATCCCGCCAACCCGGCTCAATTGTTGATCACCCCTGCGACGAAATGGGAACCCGGTGCCCATTATTTGACGATTACGACCGATGTCCGCAATCAAAATGGACAACCTTTGAAGAAAGAAGTTCATATGAAGTTTGATGTGGGTAACCGTTGAACTGAAAGGAAACCATCTTCTGCCGATGTTCCGGCGGGAGATGGTTATTTTGAAAAGGCGCATGCTTTTCCACCTTTTGTAGGAACGAAGGAGATTTTATTCCTACGGAGTGTTGTACAATCTTGTTTCTGTAGCATGTATACTGAAGAAAAGAATGAATATTTTGTCATAGAGGGGGAGTTGGCATGCACCCGATCTTGGAGAATATAAAACATTCGATGAAGGCGTACCAAATGACGTACCCGGAAGATGTCTGCCTCGTTCTTGGCGACCAGGAAGGAACGCTGGTTGGCTATTTGCCAGGTACACAGATTGACATCAAAGTGAAAGTCGGGGATAAAATCATAGAAAACACGGTGACGATGCGATCCTTGCGGGAGGGAAAGCCACTGCGCGAAGAGAATGATTCCAGCATTTTCGGGTTTCCTTATATTTCATTGACACAACCGATTTTCGATGGATCGGATGTGATCGGCGTATTGAGTGCGCTCGTTTCACATGAACGGGTGGCTACGCTTAGAGAAGGGGCTACTGATTTAGCGGCCGCCGTCCAACAGATGTCTGCGATGACGGAAGTGATGACCGAAGCGTCCAGTGATGTCATGCACCGTCTACTCGAATTATCGGAGCAGACGGAATCCATCAAGGGTGACATCGCTGCAATCATGGATATTCTAGGGTTCGTCAAAGATGTCTCCCGCCAATCCAATATTTTAGGAATCAATGCGTCAATTGAAGCCGCGCGGGCCGGCCAACACGGCCTAGGATTCTCGGTCGTCGCGAAAGAAATCCGAAAAATGGCGGATACGAGCAACGAAAGCGCAGCCAAGATCGATGCCCAACTCGACATCATTTCCAAAGCAATCGACCGCATGACCCTATCCACCAACCAAATCGCCGCCTTCACTGAGCAACACAACGCCAGCATGGAAGAACTCAGCACCACCTATTCGAAGCTTGAAAAAACTGCGGACGATTTGTTGGTGGCGAGCAGCATTACGTAGACACTTTCCGGTTGGGAGGTGTTTTTTTACTTGGGCATTATTGGCGTGGGGGGGTTCTGCTTACGTTTTGGAGAATTCTGTTGAGCCGGGGGGAGGATATTCGTTTTGGGGTTTGGGGAAGTGTTGTGAGGTGTAGCGGGGATGTTTAGAAGTTTGATGAAAATGTTGTGAGGTGCTGCGAAAACGTTTCGAGGTTCAGGAGCGTTTTGAAGTTGAGCATGAACGTTTTGAGGTTTGGAGGATACGTTGGAGCGGGAATGTTTAGGAGTTTGGTGGAAATGTTGTGATTTGCTGCGAAAACGTTTCGAGGTTCAGGAACGTTATGAAGTGGGGCGGGAGTGATTGAAGGTTCGAAGAGAACGTTGTAGGATAATACGTTTTATAGTCCAATAAAAAGAGGACCTCCTATCCCAAGCGAGGTCCTCCTTTTCATTTCAAAATTCGATCCCTTTTACCGCATCCACGCCGTTTTCATAGTAATGTTTTTCCGGCTCGATGACGGAGACGAGGTCGGCGAGTTCACGGATTTCGGGCAAGGCGTTTCGGCCCGTGATGACGAGGTGGACGTGTGCCGGCTTGTTGCGGATCATGTCCAGGATTTCTTCTTTTGGAAGGACATCGTCGATCGGAAATTTGTCGATGGCGAGGGCGTTATTCAGTTCGTCTAGGATGACGACATCATATTCGCCGCTCATGACGGCTTCCCTTGCGATTGGCCACGCTTTCTTTAGGGCTTCCCGGTGTTCTTCCGGCGTTTTCGTCCAAGTGAAGCCGATGCCTAATTGGACCATTTCGACGCCGAGTTTTTTGAAGGCGATCTGCTCGCCGTAGGAGCGTTGCGGTGATTTGATAAACTGGTAGATTTTCACTTTCATGCCGCGGCCTGTGCTGCGGAGAGCCAGTCCCAAGGCAGCAGTTGTTTTCCCTTTGCCGTCCCCCGTGAAGACAAGTGTTAATCCTTTTTTATTTTTTCCCATCAGCTACCTCCAACTTCGTATTCTGATACGCTTGGCAAGCGTCGATCCATCTGGTAACCACTTTCAGGCACGTGGCGAAATGAAACTGCGGGAATCCAGCCACCAGGTTCTGTGTCGCTACGCCATCCGCTTTTATTCCACGCATGCCCTTCGTTTCGTATGCAGGCTGTAACGGGAAATTCGCCTCGAAGGTGGAGTAGTGGAATTCATGACCTTTCGCTTCCTGGTTTGCAGGCAGAAGAAAGTTCTCATCGCAGCCTTTGATTTCCCGGTAGCCGATTGCTTTCAAGGACTTGTGCATCGTCACGTTTCCCGGAATCACGCCGGCCATCCCTCCAACTTGACCGTCCGTTTTGGTGATCGATTCCGTCAAGTAGCTGAAGCCGCCGCCTTCCGCAAAGGTCGGCATGCCATTTGCAATTGCATCGCGGACCGATTGTTTCGTCTGGGTGCTGTTGCTGACCGCGGATACGAATTCTTCCGGAAGGCTCCCCCCGATATAAAGGCCATCACAGTCAGCTGGGACGTGTTCATCCGCTAAAGGGGAGAATGGCACAAGCTCTGCTCCGTGTGCTTCGAGAAGTTCGAAGTTCTCCATATAATAGGAATTAAACGCGGCATCTTTCGCCACGGCAATTCGCACGGCCGGGGTCGCCGAACCGGTAAAGAGAGACTCTTCTTTAGGGAATGAAAGAGGTTCCGCTTGTGAAATTTCAAGCAGTTTCTCCAAATCAACTGTCTCGGACACGAGTTCGCCCAACTGCTCGAAAAACGGGTCCAATTCACCCCGCTCAATCGAAGGGATCAATCCGAGGCTGCGCTCGGGGATTTCTATCCCATTTTCACGCTTCAAATAGCCGACGACCGGGATGCCGCATTCCTGTTCAATCGCTGTTTTTACAATTTCAAAATGCTTTTCGCTGCCGACGCGGTTCGCAATGACGCCGACTACGTTCGGTTCGGAGGATAACGTTTGAAATCCTTTTACAATGGCCGCCGCGCTCCTTGCCATGCTCGCGCAGTTAACGACGAGCAAGACGGGGCTTTTGGTGATGACGCTGATTTCAGCAGTGCTGCCGACATCAGTTTTCGGATCTTTGCCGTCGAAAAAGCCCATGACCCCTTCCATGATGGAAATGTCAGCGTCCCGGCTTGCATGGGTGAAAATATCCAACACAGTCTCCCGTCCGAGCATCCAGCTGTCCAAATTGCGGGATACCCGTTTGGTCACCGCTGCATGATAGGAAGGGTCGATATAGTCGGGGCCGCACTTGAACCCTTGGACCGTCAACCCTTTTTTCATTAAAGCCGCCATCAGCCCGATGGTTACGGTCGTTTTTCCTACACCACTGCCGGTTCCGGCAATGACTAATCTTCGATTGCTCAATCAAAACACCGCCCTTTTCTTTTCCATCAATCACGCCTTGGTATATCCGTTGGCACTAGTACATCCTGTACGTCGGAGGCTTTATCTCTGTTCAGCGAGTGTTCACACTCCTGCATAAAAGGTTTTCCTAACTTTTCTTGTAAGGCATCGGTTAACACGGATAATACGAGTTGTCCGATCTGTTTGCGGGAAACTGCTGTTTCCGTTTCGCCCGATTCAGTCTTCCGCTGGTTGGCGGCAATCGCCACGCAATCTTCCCGGTCCATACCCAAATGAACACCGACTTCCTGAAAAGCCGCCATTTTCGCTTCCGTCACCGCCATATAACAATCAAATAACATACGATCATCCAATGTCGAGTCGACAAACAGGAGAATATGGATGGCCTTTTCAAAGTTGATCAGAAGAGTTATGTCTACGTCTTCAACTTGCCTTTCGACAAGCATCGTGTTTGCTAAACTACCTTCACATCCGATGCCCAGCGCCTGCTCAGCCGGGATGTCGTGGTTTTCCATCCAATGTTTCAAGAAGTCTTGCGAACTTTTATCGGCAGGTTGATTGACCAAGCAAAAATGTTGAAGCCATTGAATTCCGTTGCCGATAGCTGCATTGGAAAGTGTACGCAACGGTTTGTCGAATACCAGTTCTACGCTTTCTTCGTTGCAGTCAATGGAGTAACTATTGAAAAAGCTCTTGCTGTCTGCCGCACCCTCGATGGAAGGCGTCATAAGCAATTGGGGTCGCGCGACAATTGGATGGGCTTGTGTTTTGACGTCCACTTCATAGACCTTTTTCAATTGCTCTTCCTTGCGTAACGTGTTGACGTCGCCGACTTCGAGGAAAGACCCTTTATGCAGGAGGGCGACCCGATCCGCGTAGAGGGAGGCCACGTTCAAATCATGCAGTATGGCGAAGATCGTCAAGCCCTTCGTCCGCTGCCACTCTTTCAGCATGTTTAAAATCTGGAACGTATGCTTAATATCCAAATGGTTCGTTGGCTCATCCAATAGAAGGACTTCCGGTTCCTGCGCCAACGCTTTCGCTAATAAAACCCGCTGTTTCTCCCCGCCGCTCAACGTTCGAAACTGCAGATGGCGAAACTGCTCGATACGTGTCACAGTCATGACATGGTCAATCACTTTCTGGTCATTCGCAGATATGCTCTTAAAAAAACCGGTTTGGTGCGGATACCGTCCGAGGCTGACGATTTCCTCCACGGTGAAATCGAATGTCACTTTACTCTCTTGTGAAAGGACTGCCACTTTTTGTGCCTTTTCGAGTTTTGACAGCTTCTCCATCGCTTTTCCATCAATGGAGATCGAGCCCGACGCAATCGGGAGTTGGCCGGTAATTAATTTGAATAGGGTGGTCTTCCCACTGCCATTCGGTCCGAGCAGTGCGAAAAACTCCCCTTTCCGGATTTCAAATTCAAGATCATGGATAATCGGTTTTTTTCCGTAACCGCCTACGAGATGTTCGACTGTAATCATCGGTTTTCCCCTCTTCCAATTCGATCTCGGATTAATAGAAAAGCAAATACCGGAGCGCCGATCAAGGCGGTGATGACACCGATCGGCAGTTCTTGCGGCGCGATGACCGTCCTCGCGAGCAAATCTGCGAATACGAGGAAGGAGCCTCCAAACAATATCGACAGAGGCAGAACATGTCGATGGTTCGGCCCGCTCATGAGACGTACGAGATGGGGGACGACCAACCCGACGAACCCGATCGATCCGGAGACGGCAACCGCCGAACCGGTCAGCAACGAGGCGCCAATCAAGATGAGGATTTTCCCCCTTTTTACATTGACCCCGATATGATCGGCGGCTTCTTCGCCGAGAGCCAGAGCATTCAATTCTCGGTAATGATAGAGCAAGACAATAGCTCCGATGATGAGAAAGGGGATGATCAGTTGGACGTGGCTCCACCCGCGCATCGCAACACTTCCATATAACCAGTACATGATCTGCGTCATCGCATCGCGGTCTCCAAGGGCAATCATCAAAGATGTCAGAGCCCCGACAAAGGCTCCGACAATGATACCGGCGAGAATGATCGTCTCAATCGCAAGGCTCCGGCTACTCATCCGGACGAGCCCGAAAACAATGAATAAGGTAAGAAATCCGCTTAAAATCGCCACGACCGGCAATGTATAACTGCCTAATCCCCAAATCGTGTATTGGAAAAATAAAACCGTCACGGCCCCGAGCGCCGCCCCGGATGACACACCAATCGTATACGGATCGGCTAACGGATTCCGAAGAAGTCCTTGGAAGGCGGCTCCGGCGAGTGACAGGGAGGCCCCGACAAGGAAGGCTAATAGGACACGGGGCACCCGGATGTTCCAGATGATTAGCTCTTCATTCTTCGGAACATCCGATAGCCAGCCAAGGCCGAATGATTTATCCGCTACGATATGGAGAATGGTGGGAATCGGGAATTTTACACTGCTGACGAATAAGCCAAGAAGGGTTGCACAAAGTACAACCCCGATACTTGCGATATAAAGCCAACCGATTTTATTCCCCAAAAACTTCCGGATAAATGAGTTTTGCAAGCTGCTCGACTCCTTCAATCAGGCGTGGGCCTGGACGAGTGACGGTGTCGCTGTCGACATCGAATACTTGTTTATTCTTAATGGCATTGACTTCTGCCCAACCGTCGCGTGCCAAGACGCCTTCGGCAGGATTGTCCACATAATAGCCATATGTGGTAATGATGACATCTGGGTTAAGTTGGACGATTTCCTCTTCTGTCAACTTCACCCATCCATCTTGATCTTCCGCTGCATTCGTTGCATTGATTGTCTCCAGCATTTCGTGCATGAATGTGTTTTTCCCTGTAGTGAAGATATCCGGAGCAGGGGCTACTTCGACCCATACTTTCTTTTTATCCGTGATTTCTTTCGCTTTTTCTTCAAGGGCAGCACGGCGGTCTTTCATGTCCTGGATGATCTCGTCGGCCTTTTCCGTCGTTCCGGTAGCCGTCGCAATCATTTCCATCGTGGCGTATGCATCGTCGAATGAAGTGGCGCTGCCGGTGACAACAACGGTGATGCCGACTTCTTCAAATTGTTTTAGAATTTCTGCATGGTTATCGAAATGGTATTGGGTTACAAAGGCGACATCCGGCAACAAGGTCATGACCAATTCGGCATCCATGTCCTGGCCGCCGACTTTTTGCACTTCCAATGCTTCCGGAGGATAATTACAGTAATCCGAAACCCCGATAAGGCGATCGCCTACACCGAGCGCATATAAAATTTCCGTATTGCTCGTCTGGATGGAGATGAGGGTTTCCGGTTCTTTCTCAATCGTCACTTCACGGCCGACATCATCGGTGAATGTGACCGGAAAGGCTTGTGCCCCCTCCGTACCTTCTGCCTCCGTTTGATCTGTCGCTTCCGTGTCCGGTGTTTCTGGAACCGGTTGATCCGCTGGGGTCTCTTTCGATCCGCAGCCTGCTAAAAGGACCATCGCCAGCACGAAAACCAAACTGAACAAGCCCCATCGTTTTATCATGTTGTGCACTCTACGTTCCTCCTCTTGATTGTAAACATCAAAAAAGCGCTTGTCCTCGAAGGAAAGCGCATGATCAGGCGAAGTCAACGGGCGCCGGAAATCCACCGACAATCCCTGCTGGCACGCTAAACATTCCTATCCCCGAGGAAGCTAACTATCGAAATAGGCAGGTCTCCTGACTTACGACTACCGCGGCCGCCCCGCTCCTTCCCATGCTGTCGCACAGTGGATACGCGGGACTTCCTCGTCGATTACAGTGACGGGTTCGTGTTGGACTTTCACCAACTTCCCTCTTCGTTCCAAACAACCGCTTTGATACGGCTCTTTGAAAAACCTATTTCTAAACTATTTTTTTAATGTTCGATTCATGCCAAGTATATAGAAGTATTGCTAGTTTGTAAACAGCGGAGGCGGGCTGGAAGGTGGGGGATGTCTATTGAATTTGGTACGTTGTTTATCCAAGGTTTGGTTGTCCAACAAACGCCCTGAAAATAATCAAGAATTAATAAAAGAAACAAACTATTTCCTAGCATGTTGATAACCTTACTTTGTCGGCGCTATAAAGCTTGGTATCATCGGGGGTCAGCCAGTATGTAATTTTAAAATCAATAAATAACAAAATATTATAAAAATTTACAAGTTTGTGTTGAATATTAACAAATAGTTTGCTAATCTGAATCTGTGTACTATAACAAAAATTTGGACTACTTCATTTTTCGGCTACCCTTCTTTTTATTGGCTGAATAATGAAAGCGGTTTCAGCGTGAGGGGGAGATGGCGTACGAGTCTATTAGCTGAAAATTTGAAGAGGAGGATGGAAACATGAAAAACGTTCGAGCAAATTCTAAGCCCAATTTCGAGAAGATCATTGAAACGCCAGAGTTTAAACAATTGGTCAAACGTAAAAACACATTTGCGACGCCGTACATCATTTTCTTTTTTGCCGCTTATTTTCTACTTCCGATTTTGACAGGGTACACCACAATACTTGAAAATCGTGCAATCGGTTGGATGACTTGGACTTGGGTATACGCCTTCAGCATGTTCATCATGGTCTGGGTATTCACGTCCATCTATATGAATAAAGCAAAAGACTTTGATAAGGAAGTTGAAGAAATTATAAAGAGAAACATTGTAGAATAAGGGGGAAGTCGCCGTGGGAATCATATCAATCCTAATATTCATATCTGTTATTCTTTTGACGCTTATTGTCACCTATTGGGCCGCTAAACAAACCCAGACTGCAAGTGATTTCTATACTGCCGGGGGATCGTTGACCGGATGGCAGAATGGCATGGCTATCGCAGGTGACTATTTATCCGCAGCTTCTTTCCTAGGAATCGCCGGCGCCATTTCATTAAATGGATTTGACGGTTTCTACTACAGTGTTGGCTGGTTGACCGCGTATCTCGTCGTATTGTTCTTGATTGCGGAGCCACTCCGGAATCTTGGAAAATTCACGATGGCTGATATGATCGGCTCCCGATTTGGCGCGAGAAAAGTGCGTGGAGCGGCTGCCCTTAATACGATTACGATCGTATTATTCTACATGTTGGCGCAATTGGTTGGTGCGGGCGCTCTCATTAAACTCTTGCTTGGAATCGATTATTGGATTTCAGTCTTGATCGTTGGGGTCATGATGACGATTTATGTTCTGTTCGGCGGAATGACCGCGACAAGCTGGGTACAAATCATTAAAGCAATCTTACTGATGGCTGGAACGATCATCATTTCCTTCCTTGTCCTTTTAAAATTCAATTTCAACTTCATTGGAATGTTTGATGCGATGCGCACAGCGACACCACACGGGGAAGCTTTCCTGCATTCGGGCGTCGTCTATAAGGATCCGATCGGTCTGATTTCTGTCCTAATTGCGCTTGTTTTAGGTACAGCGGGATTGCCGCATATCTTGATGCGCTTCTTTACCGTAAAAGACGCAAAGACGGCCCGTTCCTCGGTCATCTATGCGGTCTGGATCATCGGAATCTTTTATGTCATGACAATTTTCCTTGGATTTGGAGCGGCTAAATTCGTCGGGGCGGATGCGATCATCGCAGAGAATGCAGCCGGGAATATGGCAGCGCCAATGCTTGCCGGTGTGTTAGGCGGGGATGCGTTGGAATCCTTCGTTGCAGCGGTTGCATTCGCTACGATTCTTGCGGTTGTTGCGGGTCTTGTTCTGTCGGGTGCGTCAGCCATTGCCCATGACATTTATGGGGAAATCATCAAAAAAGGGAAAGTGACGGAACAGCAGCAAGTGCGCGCTGCCCGTATTGCAGCTCTTAGTGTTGCGGTCATTTCCATCCTCCTTGCCCTCGGTGCAGAGAAGATGAACGTTGCGTTCCTCGTTTCGCTTGCTTTCTGTATTGCAGCATCTGCCAATGTACCGACTATTTTAATGACTATCTATTGGAGAAAGTTCAACACGACAGGGGCGGTCGCGTCCATGTTGACCGGTTTGATCGTCGCATTGGTTCTCGTTGCGGTGAGCCCGAGTGTCATTCATCCTACTCCTGGAGCAGCACTCTTCGTCGGGGAGCCTTTATTCCCATACGCGAATCCAGCGATTTTCTCCGTACCGGCCGGTTTCATTGCCGCTTATATCGGAACGATAGTTGGGGCTAAAAAGCATGACGCGGATGCTATCCCTTACGCGGAAGTCAAGTTCAAGGCGGAAACAGGATACCGCGAATTGGAAGGCTGATCCGGAATTGAAATGAGCATCAACTTAAAATGGGCAACCTCTCTGAAACTACCTGAAGTGGCGGAGGGGTTTTTCATTTTGGAGGGGTGAGGACGATTGAAACGATGATAGAGAAGGATCGATTGGGAAGAATTCATGTGCAGCCCTTTTTTCGGACGATGTCCAAAGAAGCGTTTGAAAAAGTGATGTTGGATTGTGAAATGAAACATTTTCCGACTACCGAGAAGCTGGATTATTTCAGGACACCGCAGGAAGGTTTGCTGCTGATCCTGCAAGGGACGGTTCATATTTTTGTGAAAAGTGACGACGGCTCTCCGGTTGTTATTGAAGCACTTCAAGAAGGGCAGTTGGTCGGATTCTCGAATTTCTCCTATTTCCTAGGGGAATCTAGTGAGTCGTTGGAACGGCATCAGCTGGAGATGGAGATCATGAAAGACTCCCATTGTTTGCAAATCCCGTATTCCGTCGTCCAGCAAAGGCTGAGTGACGAAACGGTACGGGATTTCATTCTCCGGAAGATGTCGAACCGTCTGGCGACCGCCTATTCGTTGCTGGGAGAGCAGGCGAAACTCCCGGATGATTGGGGGGATAGCGAGCCATTCGTCCGACGTGTACAGGACTTTATGAAAACACCGGTCACCACGGTCAATCGGGAGGCAACCGTTCAGGAGATAGCCCGTCTCATGGTCGAGCAAAAAATCAGTTCTGTCATGGTAGTGGATGAAAACGGTCGGCTTTTGGGTATTGTAACCGAAAAGGACCTTGTCCAGCGGGTAGTCGCAAATGGAGCCTCGGAAGCTTTGAAGGCAGGGGATGTCATGACGGAAAATCCACATACCGTTTCCCGGCATGATTATTATTATGAAGTGTTGGCGGCATTTTATGATTACGGGGTCAAGCATTTGCCGGTTGTAGAAGGAGGACGATTGGCGGGAATTGTGACATTTTCCAACCTAATGTCCAAACGCGACCGGGGTTCAATGAGTATATTGAAGACAATTGAAGAGTCGTCCTTTTTAAGCTTGCCTGTCGTGAAGACGGCGATTTACGATGTTCTTTCCAATTTGATACATGACGAGATTTCGACGATCCATACACTGGAAATTATCACTCGGCTTTATGACCGGCTTGCCCGGCATTGTGTCAAATTGGCTGTCGAATCATTGCGGGCCAAGGGGATTGGCGAGCCACCAGTGCCGTTTGCATGGTATCAGATGGGGAGTGGTGCCAGAGGAGAGCAATTCATGCTGACGGACCAAGATCACTTCATCGTCTATGCCAATTTGGTGAATGAAGATCCGGAGCAAGTCGAATCGTATTTCGCCAAGCTCGGGGAAGAAATCGTCGTCCATCTGGAACAGGCGGGTTATGCCCGTTGTAAAGGGAAGATGATGTCGAGCGAGGCACATTGGCGCGGCTCGGTGTTTGATTGGCGGCAACGTCTTCGTACTTGGGCAGTGAAACCGACCGATGATGATATATTATTGGGCTATAATTTCTTCTCCTTCCGGTTCCTTTATGGGGATGGATTGGTGAATAAGGATTTCATAGACATGGTGAAACGGCAAGTGAAATCGTCTCAGACATTCATTTATTATATGGCCGAACAGGAACGAGAGAAGCCGATCCCTCAATTGAATCAACCGCTTCTGACGTTGTTCCGTGGACGGGCAAAACGGGAAACCATTGACATCAAACTGCATGCGCTGTTCCCGATGCACCATTGTTTGCAGATTTTGGGGATCCATAAAGGGATTGTCAATGCGACTCCGTTGGAACTGTTGGAAGGATTGGTGACAGAAAAGGAATTGTCCGCCGGATTTGCAGATGAAGTCCGGCACGCGTACGAGGTGGCGCTCGGCACACGGATCCAACTATCGTGGAAAAAGCATTTGCGCGGTGAGGACATTACAACGGAAATCAAATTGGAGAACCTACGGAAGTGGGAACGTGACCAAGTACGGACAATGTTGGATACGGCGCGTTCCTTGCAATCTCATTTATTATCCAAACTGTAAATCAAGCATGGCAGGAAGAAGGGATCATTTTTGTTTTGGAGAAAAAAACGATTGCCCTATGAATTGCAGCAACCTTTCCAACTCGATACAAAGTTGCGGGATCTGTCCTTTACAGTGTTCGACACTGAAACGACCGGCTTTTCCATCGCCTCCCGAGACCGGCTTATCGAAATCGGAGCGGTCCACGTGGAAGGCTTTTATGTCACGGATCGGGTGTTCCAGACGTTCGTCAATCCGGACCGCGACATACCTGAACATATTACAAAGCTCACCTCCATCTCGCAACGCGATGTGGAGGGTGCTCCGTCTTCTTTGGAAGCAATCGAGGCCTATTTCCAATTCGTGGAGGCCAATCAAAGCGGAGGGTGGGTCGGTCACCATATCAGCTTCGACGAAATGGTATTAAAGAACGAGCTGCACCGTGAAAAATTGACGTTTGATCCGCCCTCCTCATTTGACACGATGGACCTGATCAATCACTTGAACCCGACTTGGGACCAACAGGACTTGGAGAACTACGCCACCGTTTTCGGATCCCGGACATTCGAGCGCCATCGTGCCCTCGGTGACGCTTTGACGACCGCTCATTTATTCGTTGAAGTGCTCCGATGTCTGGAAGAGCGGGGCATTACGACGCTGGCCGATTTGCTGCGGCTGCGTCACGGCAAATCCCAGCAATCGATTGCGTTGTTTTAGGTGACGATTAAGGTTAAAGGCCAGCAGGAAGTTCCGCCATGCTGGCCTTTTTGGTGTTTTATAATGAAAGCAATATTATCGCACCACCTCTTTTCTCAACTTCACCAAGATTCGTTCCCTCCGTTTTTTCACGCCGGCTACGGTGATGCCGATCCGGCTGGCACATTCTGATTGGGGCAATTGATCGACGAACAGCCAATGGAGGAGTTGGCGTTCTTCCAACTTCAATTGCTCAATTGTCTCGGCCAGAGAGTCCGGCCAGTATACTTGCGGAATCCGTATCTCTTCCAGAAGCAGTTCCAAATGTTCGTCCTCCATATGCACATTGTTCCCCGCGAAGCGGTTTTCCCTTTTCATTTCATCCAGCATGGCGCCCCGGATGCTGCGGTGCGCATACGGGGTAAAGTCCCCTTTATCGCTGTCGAAGCGGGCCCACGCTTGCCAAAGCGCAATCCTTCCTGCTTGCCTGAACTGTTCAAAATCACGGTAAATATTCAATTGGCGAATCACAGCGGAAATCATCGGTTCATATTGGTCTAACAAATGCTCGAAATTTGACAATGTAGCGGCCTTTCCGACCGTGCACGATGCTTGGTATTCCCGGGTGTTTCCATCGTATTCGATTCGGAAGGGCATAGCGAAAAGGCGTAATGTCGGAATGGGGAAGGGACGGTGAGGTTTGATTAAGGGAGAATGTCATAGCACTTCTATTCGATGTTAAACTATTCGTAATTTTCATATACTTTTTAAATGAAAACCTCCCAAGCACGAAAAGTGACCTGGGAGGATGCTTTTACTTGATCACAGGAACACCAGTTTTCCAGATTATCAATTCAATATAGAAGGAACTAGTTGCGCCGGCAATTACTGTCGAACTAACGACAACACCGCCTCTCTGCATTGTAAAGGCGGTGTTGTTTCATTTACAATCCAATCCGCAAATTGTTGAGGAATTCCCCAAAAGCTGAGTCGGCTACAATCGTCGTGAAGATCAGAAGTACGATTGAGAACATGAAGACATACAACAAGATGCCATAAAGCGGGTCGAGGCCTGCCGGTTTCTCCGCTAACAAGGTGCTGATCAGGTAGAGTGGCAGGACGAAGATAGCCAGTGACATCGTGATGGTAAGCGCCACGGCTCCGAACGTGAAGGAATTCATCAGGATGAAGAGGAATGACGCAGCAGCAGTAATGAGAAGCAAGGATAAATGGGCGCCGTATAGGCTGACAATCGATTTCAACATCAGTGCTGGCCCGAAAAAATGGTTGATGGTAAATAGGGAAATGAGGGCGAGGATGATTAAAGCCAGAATGAATGCCATATGGCTGGCCATGACAGTTAGGAAGGTGCCGCTTTCATGGCTCCAGGAGACGTTCCAGATCAGCGTATACATCGCTCCTGCAACCAGCAAGGTGAACAGGACGATGCTGATCAATGCGTTGAGGAACCCTGCTTGCTCTTCTTCTAGAGGACGGGATGGATTTTTTAATTGCTGCATAAAATAGGTGCCGTACATTTTCGATTGTGCTTTCAGTTTCTCCATATGGATATTCGGTTCAGACGGTGTGGGGGCAACGGCTGTTCTTTGATTTCGATGCAAAGGAGGTGGGACTTCCTCAAAACCCGTTCCACACATTCCACAAAACTTGCCTATTTCTTGCGAGTGTCCGCAATGGATGCAAATCAAGTTGAATCTCCTTCCGATTGTTTTTTCCATGGCACGCTACCGTTTTCACTTCGTCCCTTCCATGCAATTTTTTATTCTCTAACGACTTCCGGATTGTTCCAATATGCTACAATAATAGCAATCTAGCTGAAAGAAGGTAGTCCGATGAAACGAAGCTTGCCTATATGGCTTGGTCTCTTATCCATATTCTTCATCCTGTTCCCATATGCCTCACCGGCGTCCGCGGAACCGGTACAGGAAATCCGGGAATTGATCCGCGATTATTATGTGGATGAAGTGCCAGCCTCCGTATTGGAGAAGAGGACGGCGAAAGAGATTGTTCAGCAGTTGGATTTATACTCGGAATATATGAGTGCGAAAGAGTACAAAGCATTTATCGATGAGATTGAAAGTCGTTTTGTCGGCATCGGAGTTGTACTGGAGTCGGATAGTAAAGGGGTCCGGGTCGTTTCTGTCATTTCGGGCGGACCTGCGGAGCGGGCGGGAATCCGGCCGGGGGATATCATCACCCATGTGAACGGACGAAGCATCGCCGGAAAATCGGTGGGGGATGCCGTTTCCATCATCAGTGGGGCTGAGAAGACGAAGGTGGGCATCACGGTGGAGAGAGAGGCAAAACCGCTGACGTTCGAACTATTTCGCGAGGCCATCGACTTGCCGAATGTGGAATATGAAATGCTGGGCGGCGACATCGGCTATGTTCGGCTCAATAGTTTTGCGACGGAATCTGCAAAGGGGATCAACCGGGCGATCCGGGCACTGCCGGATGCCAAGGGATGGATCCTCGACTTGCGAGATAACGGCGGTGGATACATTTCATCTGCTCAAGAAGTGACAGGGTTTTTCCCGAAAGCGGGCCAAGCGTTTCAAGTGAGGGAGCGGAACACGGAGCCGGAGATTCTCGAAGTGATCCGGCAACCGAGACAGTTCACCGGAACCGTTCATCTACTGGTCAATCCGTTTAGTGCCAGCGCATCTGAAATGGTGGCGGCAGCAGTGAAGGAACAGCAAGCGGCGACATTGTACGGCCAGACGAGTTACGGAAAAGGGACGATGCAATCCTTATTTGAATTCCAAGATGGCAGCGCATTGAAGCTGACTACCGCCCGATTTTTCTCACCAAACGGCCGAGAGATCGACCACGTTGGCGTAAAACCGCATATCATGACTGCTAGTGGAGCCGAATTGGAAACCTCGCATCGTGACCAGCTGCTCTCGAACAGGAAAGGCTACCAGTCACACGGCCAATTGAAACAGGTCCCGACGAATAAAACATTCACCGTGGAAATGACGAAAAGCATGAACTGGAAAGCATTCCCGGCGGAAGGGATCCAATTGATTGAACTTGGAGGGAAGGAGAAGCCGGTCGCATATCAAGTCATAAACGATAAGACGTTGACGGTAAAACCGAAAGTACCGCTCGAATCCGGCAAATCCTATCTTCTTATCATTCACCCGGTTGGAAAAGACCTTCAAAACCGGCAAATGAAAAAGGGAATATATGTGGACGTGACAGTGAAATAGATAAATAATTTGTGGAAACAGTGGGCACTTATTATAGGTGTCCACTGTTTTCATGTGGTTTAGTTTCACAACAACACAACCAGCCTGATTCTAGCAGTGCAAAAGGTAGTAAAAGTCATCTCTTTTTCATTGGAATGTCAAATTGTTGTGGATAGCATTCTAGTACTCTATCAAGTATTATTGAACTATAGCAAAAAATATTAATGATTTCATGAATGACAGGAGGATTTCATAATCGATACCTTTTCACGCAGAAATCAGTCTAAAGGCTGATTAAAGACTTTGGAAAGGATTACATAATATAATGTATCAGGATGACCTGGGCTTGGTATGTGTGCATGTGATATAGAAGTACTTTATTGAAATTTAATTAGAAAAATAGATAAGGGTATGGAAGGGGAAAATAAGTAAAATGAAAAAACCAATAGCTGTTATAGCGAGTGTCGGAATTCTATTTAGTGGGTTATCTTTTGCGTCACCATCGGTTGTAAACGGAGCGGAAATGGAATACCCCGTGGACGAGCAAGGTGTCAGGAAAGAAGGCGTATTGACGCTTTCGTTGGATGAGGTAATTGAGCGGGCTTTGGCAAACGACCGTACGATTGTCATTCTAGGCTATCAATTCGAAGTTCTGAAGGCGCAAAAGGAAATGACTTATGACACCATTGATGAACTTGAAGACCAAAAGGAAAAAGCTGAAAGCAATTTAGATTCATTTCCGACCAATGAGGATATTATTCGGCATGGAATTCTCCTGCAATATCAAGAGCAGCTGGATGGGCTAACTTATGAAGAGCTATTGCCGGACGATCCGTTGAAGCTGGAAATTGACAGCGCAACCCAAAGTATAAAGTATGAAAACATTAATAGAAATAATGCCTTAGAAGAGGAAATCAAGCAAGCTACTGATAAAATTGAAGACAGCATCGAGGATTTGAAAACCGGGTTGAAGCAAAATGATATAAGCAATAAAAAGCTTCAATTACAAGTGGAAGAAACGAAGGAAGGCATTCGTTATATGATAAAAGGTCGTTACATCGACCTGCTTGCTAGAAAAGAAGGAATGGACTTTCAGGGGAAACACATTGATAAGATAAAAAGAGATATTTATAAAGCGGAACAAGAAAGCGATATTGGGATTGCTTCTCAACAGAGTGTAACACTATTGAAGAGAGAATTGAAAACGCAAGAAATGGAACTGACAAAGACTAGAAAAGTGTATGAACAGGATTTAATGAAATTCTTGCATGACCTAGGCTATGCCCAAACGCTGAATGTTGAATTCACACCACCTGAATGGGAGCTGGAAAAAATCAATGCGGATCAAGCCGAGGAAATCAAAAAAAACTTCTTGGCAAAATCATATGAGCTTCAGAAGATTGCACAAGATATCGAGAAATTGGAATATGACAAAGAAAAGCTTGCTGAAAAAGATAAAGACAAAGACGAAAATGCTAATGTTAAATATTTAGAGAGAATGAACGAGCAAGAACTGAACATGAAACTAGAGGAAAAAAAGAAATTCGAAGAAGAGACTACCAAATACCTTTCGGCCTTGTTTGCCCAAGCGGATGATGCGTTTGAGTTAATTAATGAAAAGGATTGGAAAAAAGAAAATGTGAAAGAGGATGAAGGAAAGTTAGCCGTTCAATATGAATTGGGGCTCATTTCGAAACACGACTATGAGAGTTCGAAATTGGCATATGAGCAGGCTGAATTTGATGAGTATATGGCAAAAATAGCGCTCTATTTAAAACTTGAGGAAATTAGTATTGTAGAAAAGGGATTGCGCTTGAATTAAGTAGGGGAACTCAAGCTAACATGCAACAGAGATATGTGCTGGCCTTTTACAGTAGAGAAGGCATTCTCGTGCTCCCAAGTGCAGCGAAACCGGTTAATGATCCGGTATCCCCCGCTTGTATCAAGAAAGGTGATAGCTATTAATACGAAGGTATGCGAATCTATCACGGGACAACAACCATTTCTTTAGAATATCTCCGAGCATTTGCTTGACATTGAAATGAAAGTATGGGAGGAAGAAAAGACGCTTTGTCTTTTCTTCCCTTTTTCATTTACCTTCCAATTTATTGGCGAAGTCTTTCAAGGACATGCCTGAATGGACGCGTTGGCGATTGAGGGAGTAGAGGGAGTCTCCTTGGAAGACGTTTCCTTCCTCAATCGTATAAGCACTCGTGATGCCGGCTGCCTTTAATGCCCGGACAGCTTGCGGCCCCCGTTTTCCGTAAGGATATGCGTGGGCGGTCACGTCTGTTCCCAAAATATTCTCGATGCTGCGGTTTGCTTGCAGGATGTCCAGGAAGATCGCTTCTTGCGATTCCGATTGGAGATAACTTAAATTGGTTTTCGAATTAAACAGATGAAACGCATGGGTATGATTTTGATAGGAATAGACATCTTGCGTACGAATCAAATCTTCTTCTGATACCATGCCGGGCCGATTGATACGGTTTGTGATAAGGAAAGACGTCGCTTGGAGCCCGTGTTGTTTCAAGACGGGGTAGGCCAGATCAATCGTCGATTTATAGCCGTCATCAAACGTGATCAACACAGACTTTTTCGGCAAAGTCTTTTTCTTTTGCACCCATAGCTCGAGCTCGGCAGTCGTTATGGTTGTCCAATGATTGCGCTTCAAGTAGTTCATCTGCTCTTGGAACTTGGAAAGTTCCAATTTGGATACGTTCTGATCTGTCTTGGTGAGGACGATGTCATGGTATGTGAGTACGGGGATACCCGCTTCAATCTGCACCATGCTCTTATGGATATATCCCGTGGATCCACCGGTAATAATTGGGAAATAATTACCTTTCTGATGTTGGGCCTGGATGATCGTATTCGCTTGGATACTGCCGAGCGCCTTTGCTTTGACAGAGGGCTTTTCCAGGATATCGACAGTTTTGACTGTTTTCAGCCGGACAGGATGCGCTCCTTTCCAATTTTGCGGTTCGCTATTGACGACAACAGCCCGCATTTTTGAAAACTTGACTTCTTCATTTCCCATGACGGTATGATAAAAGCGGTCTGATTCTTTGAGGGCCGTATGGGTGGTCCCTTTTTGAAAAACGGCGACTTTCTGCTTTTCATTGAATACTGGAGTTGTTTCTGTAATTTTCACTGCTTTGACATCCGACGCCTCAGCAAAATTCGGCAAACTCCATAAACAAAGAAGCAATAATACGACTACTTTTTTCAACTCTTTCCGACTCCTTTAAAAAAACTCCAACTTTCTCATCTTAGTCGCAAAGGGCCAAGAAGGCAACAGAGTCTTGGAAAATAGCAGTAAAAAAGATGTTAATGTGACGGATGAGTTGATTGAAAGTGAACATAATCCAGAACGGCGGTGCGGTTTTGCGATGAGGTAACAGTCAGCAAGGAACGACGTCGCATTTCGTTTTCCAACATTTCGATGAAATCAGGATGCAGCTTGATATTCTTTGCTTTGATATAGGACTCGATTAGTAAATCATTGGACAGTTGGATCATGCGAATATCTCCTTTCAATTCGTCATATTTTACATACATGGCCAATAGAATAGTAGATAACTCTCTGATACCTATAATCTACCAAATAAAAGAACTAGGAACAACCGTTCTTTTATCCACATGGTGTCGTGGATAACCTGTGTCTTATTTGTTTACATAGCTCACAAACCTATGAAGGCATTGCGGGATAATGTGAACAAAGTTATCCACAGGTGTGGAAAATGCAGATTTTGTCGAAAAGTTTCTAGGTGAAGGGTGAGAATATTTCATCTTCATCGAATTTTATAAAAGGAAAGACTTGAAAATATTATGAAATGATGTATATTGGTACAAAGATAGTAAAGCTGATTTACTTCGGAGAAGAGGAAGCACTCCTTCTCATTTACCTAAGTAAACAACTAGCTATATTCGATTGTCGAAGAAGGGGCTTCGAATTGTCGGGTATAGCTTCTTTTCGTTTTTAGGAGGGGTTCCGTATGGAAGTGATTTTTATGGATAAACAAAATATCGGAATGTGCGAGCCGGCAGTTCTCGCGTTAGGATTTTTCGACGGAGTACATATTGGCCATATGCGGCTGATTGAAAAGGCTGAGGCGATCGCGAAGCGGGATGGATTGCAATTGGCGGTAATGACATTTTACCCGCATCCGAAAGAAGTATTGGCGGGGCAGAAGTTCGATTATTTGATGTCATTGGAAGCGAAGATCGACAAGATGGAGAAGCTTGGGGTGGGACGTTTGTATGTCGTGAAGTTCACGAAAGAATTCGCCCAGCTGAGCCCCGAACAATTTGTGCAAGAGTATATCGTGGACAAGCAGGTCAAGCATGTGGTGGCAGGCTTTGATTACACGTATGGGCATATGGGGAAGGGGAATATGGATGTGATGGAACGGTTGGGAGAAGGCCGTTTCGGTGTCACTGTGTTGCCCAAAGTAGTGGTGGAAGACCGGAAAATCAGCTCCACCTATATTCGCGACCTTCTGATCGAGGGAGAGGTGGAGTCCATCAAATCATACCTTGGGTCGGAATATGTAACACGCGGCATTATAAGCGCGGGACGAATGTTTCCGAAAGATCACGGCTATTGCCTGTTCGATTTCATGCCGACTGAGGAAACCATGCTTCCGAAAGAGGGAATCTATCGGATTGAATGGGACCGGAATGAACAAATGGAAGCGGCACTCGCCATCGTCTATTTGAATGAAGAAAATGAGAAATCGGTTGCCATCAAGGTGAGGCAAAGGAAAGGTATTTTTCCTGACAAGTATCCGGTCGCCTTCAGATGGCTGGAGCTGCTGGAAAGTGGAGATCGAGTGGCTGAGAAGGAGATTATGTATAGTTGATATGAAATTTCCAAAAGCCTTCGTCAGCAAAAGGAAGCGCTTGCATTCGCAGATACTTTTTTTCGGATCCCACTAACCTTTATTCACCTCCCCATTTTAGTGTAAACTAAGTTGGATAGGGGGGTTGTGTTCGATGTGGAACACTATTTTCGATAACTTGGAATTTCAACATATGAATAATGAGACGAGCTTCGTTGCACAAGGCAGCAGTTTGGAAATTTTGCGTAAAATGAACGAGGCTTCGGTCGATTTGATCTTTGCAGATCCTCCCTATAACATCGGGAAGGATTTCGGGAACAATAAGGACTCCTGGTCGGATGTAAAGGAATATATCGCGTGGTGTAAACAGTGGATCGATGAATGCTTCCGCGTTTTGAAGCCGACAGGGACGTTTTATTTCATGACGGCGACGCAGCATATGCCTTATTTGGATATTTACGTGAATGAAAATTATCATGTCCTTTCCCGAATCGTGTGGGCTTATGATAGTTCCGGTGTGCAATCGAAGAAAATGTTCGGCTCTTTATATGAACCGATTCTTATGGCAAATAAATCTGCGAAAGACCAGTACACATTCAATTATGAAGATATTATGGTGGAGGCGAAAACGGGGGCTCAACGGAAGTTGATTGATTACCGAAAAACGCCACCGCAACCTTATAATACGAAAAAAGTGCCTGGAAACGTATGGGAAATGCCGCGGGTCCGTTTTAAAATGGAGGAGTATGAAAATCATCCGACCCAAAAACCGGAGGCGTTGCTCGAGCGGATCATCCTTGCCTCCAGCAATGAAGGAGATGTCGTTCTAGACCCGTTTTCCGGATCGTTCACCACGTCCGCCGTGGCAGTCAAGTTGGGCCGGAGGGCGATCGGGATCGATTTGAATGATGAATATTTTAAAATCGGCATCCGCCGGACGGGCATTGCGGACGCATATGAAGGGGAGCCATTGCAGAAGGACAAAAGCCGGAAAACGGCCAATAAATCGAAAAAAGACCATTCGGAAGGTCCCGATGATCCGAAATATATTCAAGGAGCCCTCTTTTGAGAGCTCCTTTTCTATAGTGGGTGATTCAGTCCAGATTATATTCCACTTTACATTGCATCACGAGTTCATCCAACAGATTTCCAAGCTTGTTGTCCTTCATGATCGTTTCCAAGTAATGCTTCAATGTCGGAATCGTGATGATTTCCTCAAAACATGCAGTGTATTTGACGCGTACGGTTTCATCGGGATAGAGTTCATTCGCTTGCTCGATAATTCGTTCCATCGCTTCTGTAGGCATCATTTCGGTTTTGACAACGAATGTAACAGGGAAGTAATTGAGTTTGGCTATATCCAGGAAGTATTTCTTGAAGTCTAGCACTTCAGTCACTTGGTAAATACGGCCTAACGGTTTCATAATGAAGTCAACGCCGCCGTCATTCGCATTCGTCCGGCCTGTTTTATATAGCGTTACAGGGATCTCTTCCAGTTCGTCTGTTGTTTTGCCGATGAACATGGTATCGCCATCATGGAAATACTTCGTCAGACAAAACGAGACGATTTCAAATATCCGTGCATCGACCATCGGATTTAATAGACCGACGATGAAGTCATGTGATGCGACGGGATCTTGCTGAAAATTGTCTTTATGTTGGACACACGCATCAAAAAACGTGTTGAAGTTCTCCAACTTCAATTCCACATATCGGTCGATGATGGCGACTACATCTTTGGCGATATTCACATTGCCTTTCCTGAGCAATTTTTCATTAATCCAATAACGTTTTGTGATTAAATTTCTCGTAATCGGCACTTCTCCAAGCGAAGGGAAGAATTTCCGAAATTCATCATTGCACCGACTATTGAGCGCATGGTTTTGAAGCTTTTCTCCAAAGGGAAGTTCACGTTGCCGTTTGAAAGCATCACTGAACATCATTCCCTCATAAGCGGCGTACTTTTTATTCTCCAAGAAATCTTTATTCACGTAATCTTCGATGAGCACATACAGGGCATAAAGATTGGCAAAAGAGCCGCGCGCCTTGCTTGAGGCTTTGACGGAGCCCGTTTTTTTCACAAGATATTGGATCAATGGCATTTCATATATAGGGTCAGCCTTATTTCCATATGTTTCGTTCAAATATTGTTGAATGAAGCTCAATTGGAATCCTTCTTTCTACTGATAAGTATTATTTGATTATACCATATTAAATATTCAAGAAAATTCAGTAAGTATATGTTTTCCCAGGCTTGTCCATGATACAATAAGTGAAAAACATGGAGGGGATGGATGATATGGCTGTCAATGTGTATCTTATATTCAATGGAAACTGTCGTGAGGCGATTGAGTTTTATGCGGATGTGTTTGGAACTGAGGAACCGCAGATTATGACGTTTGGAGACTCTCCGCCGAATCCAGAGTACCCATTGCCCGAAGAAGCCAAGGATCTGGTGATGCATTCCCGGCTTGAAATAAGCGGCACGATTGTCATGTTTTCAGATACATTTCCGGGAACCCCTTATACCGTGGGGGATAATATTAGCCTGGCAGTTGTCGGAAAAGATGTGGATGAGTTAAAATCCGCTTTTGGGAAATTAAAAGAAGGCGGCACCGTTACGATGGAGCTCCAAGAGACATTCTGGAGCAAGTGCTACGGGCAAGTACAGGACAAGTTCGGCATTCTTTGGCAATTTAGCCATGATGCTGAAGAATTGGTCATGTAAATTCTCGGTATGGAACTTTTTCGATAATGAAAAGGTTCCATATTTTTATGGATGGAGGGGAAATGGATGAAAGTGCTAATAGCTGTCGATTCATTCAAAGGAAGTGTTTCGTCGATCGAAGCAAGCAAAGCAATTGCTAAGGGTATCCGAAACGTGTACTTGGATGCCGATATCGTCTTGTTGCCGCTTGCCGATGGCGGAGAGGGAACGGTGGAATGTTTGGTTCACGCTACCTCCGGAAGAATGGTTTCACAGGAAGTGACGGGACCACTCGGCGAAAAAGTTGAAGCAGTGTATGGCCTGGTGGAAGGTGGGCGGACAGCGGTCATTGAAGTGGCGGCGGCATGTGGACTCCCGTTAGTTCCAAAAGATCGGCGTAATCCGGAATTTACGACGACATTCGGTGTGGGAGAACTGATCAAAGATGCCATCTTACAAGGGTGTCGGGAGTTTATTATCGGGCTTGGCGGCAGCGCGACGAATGATGCGGGAATCGGTATGCTGCAAGCGCTCGGCTTTCAGTTCAAGGACGCGGTAGGGGATGAAGTAGGATTTGGGGGACGGTCGTTGACTGAAATCTGCGTCATTGATTCATCGCAAGTCATGGAGGAACTGAACGAGTGCACGTTCTTCGTCGCATGCGATGTGGACAATCCATTATACGGACCGGATGGCGCAGCGTATATCTATGGACCGCAGAAAGGTGCGTCGGAGGAGGTCGTCCTTAAACTGGATTCGGGATTACGCTTTTTTGCAGAACTGGTGCAAGAAAAGATGGGACGTGATATTCATTCATTTTCCGGAGCAGGAGCAGCGGGAGGTCTCGGTGCCGCCTTTTCAGCATTTTTAGAGGGAAGTCTTCAGCCGGGCATCGAGTTGATTTTTGGAAAAATACATATTGCAGAAAAAATGAAGGGGATGGATTTTGTTATCACCGGAGAAGGAAGATTGGATGCGCAGACTTCCATGGGGAAGGCACCATCAGGCGTAGCGCGGCTCGCTGCACGGCATCAGATTTCAACCATCGCCTTTGCAGGAAGTGTGAGTGGGGATCTTTCAGGTTTGCATAAATTAGGAATGACCTCCTATTTTCCGATACTGGAAGCACCGGGTTCTTTAGAAGAAGCGATGGAGTCTGACCGGACGCTGGCTAATTTGGAACGCACGGCGGAGCAAGTATTCAGGTTGATTCGATCGGTTGAAGGAAAGAAATAAATTGAAAACCTTCCCTATTATTAAAACCAAATTGGTTTTAATTGTGGTAAGATAAATAAAAATGTCATGGTTTGGAATGGGTGATGAAATGTTTAAGTGTTTTCTTGAGAATAATACGCTTAAAAATAAAGATTTGAAAAACCTATATTATTTGATTCATAAAGAAGGCCCAATGACGTCAGCGGAAATCATTGAAAAAACTTCAATTAAGAAAACGACGCTCGTCCGGATGTTGGATGAATTAATGAGAGACGGATTTATCAAGGGGAACGGCTTCGGAGAAGCGACGGTTGGTCGTCCTCCGATCCTCTATGCAGTGGAACCGACTTGTTCTTATATTATCGGAATCCATATATCCAGGATGAAAACAAATATTGTGCTTCTCGATCTGCAATTTCGAATGATGGATCAAGAGTCGTTTGTAATGACGACAATGCACACCCCGGATTTCGTTGTCATGAAAATTCAATCCATCATACATCGCTTTATGGAAAGACATCAGTTTGATATTGGGCGGATTCTTGGCATCGGCCTAGCATCAATCGGACCACTGGATCGGCGGGAAGGGATGATTTTAGAGCCGGAATCTTACCTGTCCGGTAATTGGTCTCACGTTCCAATCGTTCAAATGATTCGTGAATCTTTCCCTGTTCACATTTTATTCGAAAAGGGGGCGAATGCCGCAGCAATAGCGGAATTTCATTCAGTAAAAGGATTATATCAAAATATTTTATACTGTATCAGCGGCGGTTGGGGAATGGACTGCGGAGTAATCAATGACGGTACGATCCTCCAAGAACGATTTGCGGATGGTAAGGGGTATGGACATATGATCATCGATCTGGATGGGAAGGAGTGTTCCTGTGGTAAAAGGGGATGCCTTCTAGCTTACACGTCATTTCGAAGTATACTCCAGGAATTGAAGAGTGAAAATGCGTTGTTGGCACAGATGGATGAAGGTGTTTTTCGAAAGGCGACGTTAACGGATATGATGGAATATTTTAAACAGGGGGACGCTTTGACGGAGAAAGTGATTTTGCATTCAGCCCGCTATTTGGGAGTCGGCCTCTCGAACTTGATCCATATATTCCAGCCTGAAATGGTCATTTTGAATGGTCCTTTCATCTATGGGATAGACCGGTATTATGATGAAGTGGTTCACCAAACGAAGCAACAATTATCTGGTAGGGAAGACATCGTATTTGGCCAAGGGGAACTGAAGGAGAATGCTGCTGCCATAGGGGCGGGTATCTTGCTATTTAACTCGTATTTCGAGAGGTAGGAAGGGCCCTTCCTTTTCTTTTCGAAAAAATATTTTCAATTTATTTGAAAAGTTGTTGAAATAAAAAGAGATTTAGATTAATATATCCATATGCCTTAATTAAAACCAAAATGGTTTTAAAAATTGTTGTAAGGGTTTTCAAGTTATTTTTTTATTCTATTAAAACCGAAATGGTAATAACTTTTGAGGGGTTGGATTGAAATGAAAGTCATCATGTTAGGCACGGGTAGTCCAAGGTTGAATAAAGAACGTATCTCCTCGGCGCATTTGCTTCTAGCGGGAGATTTGCCGATTCTCGTTGATTGCGCAGAAGGAACAACGATGCAGTTAGTAAAATCGGATATTCCTCCGCAAGATATTAAACATGTATTTTTTACTCATCTGCACGCGGATCATATGCTTGGATATGCCAATTTTCTGATCAGTGGCTGGGTGGAAGGGCGTCGGGAGTTGACAGTAGTCGGTCCGGTGGGTACAAAGAAAATGCACGACCTCTTAATCGAGATGTTGGAAAAAGACATCGAATATCGATTATCGCTAGGAAGACCTGAAACAGGGATCCGGGATGTAAAGGTCATTGAACTTGCAGAAGCGGGCCAAGTGAATGTGGACTTACCTTTATTGGTGCAATGTGAGGAAATGATTCATAATGTTCCGACGTTTGCTTATCGATTTGATTGGGAAGGACAATCGGTCGTCTTTTCCGGAGATACGGCGCCACCGACCGATGCGTTGTCTAGACTGGCTAAAGATGCCAATATGCTAATCCATGATTCTTGTTTAACATTGATACAAGACGATAAGGCACCCAATGCTAGCGGGATTTGGAAAAACCTACAAAAAGAACACTGTACGCCAGCCCAGGCAGCCGAGACGGCGAAATGGGCAAATGTCGATCAATTGGTGCTGACACATTTCCTTCCAAAAATGAATCCGGATTTGGCCTATAAGGAAGCAGCTGAAGTGTTTAGCGGAGAAATTATTATCCCAAACGATTTAGATCAACTTCAAGTTTCATCTAAAGTTATTGCCAAGTAAATCACTATTACGAGGGGGAAGAAGTATGAAATCTATGCATATTCTTACGCTTGCCATGATTCTGGCATTAATTGGTTTGATAGCAGTTGGATGTAGTGAAAAGGGCGGAGCAGCTGAAGGAGAAGATGGTGAAAAGAAAGTTTCCGGAATAGTTCCGGTGTACACACCAGGGGCTGGTGGAATCTCTTACATTTTAAGTGCAGGGATCGGTAAAATTTTTAACAGTGGCGATAAGATGCCGGGGGTCCAGCTCGTGACAGAAGCAACGAACGGCGGAGCTGAAATTGTACAAATGACACTGGATAAAGCGAATGCGAATCAGAATGTTTTCGGGATCAATGCAGTTGTGGATGTTGCTGAAGCATATAACGGAGAGTACGATAAAATTCCGGGCGAGCAGAAAAATCTACGGGCGGTCGCGTTCATGAACTATGCGGCAGCTCATATGATCGTCTCGGCTGATTCGAAAATCGAAACATTAGCTGATCTAAAAGGGAAGAAAGTCGGCTTACCTCCGGGTTCTGCAACCGAATCGATTATCAAAGCCGTATTGAAAGATGGTTATGGACTGGAAGATGGCGATTACAAGGTTCTTCCACTCGGTTACAATGAAATCCAGGAAGGTATCCAAGATGGCAGTATTGATGCAGGTCCTTTATTAGGAGCAATCCCGGCACCACTTGTAAATGAATTGGCACAGCTGAAAGATGTCCGCCTGTTGACAGTCGACAAGGAGGCGGAGGAAAAATTCCTTGCTGCCAATCCTTATTATACAATGAGAACCGTTGAGGCAAATACGTATCCGGGCCAAGATAAGGAAGTCGTTGTCCCTTCCATGGATGTAATTGCATTTACGCATGAGGGTGCTGATGAAGAGTTAGTTTATAATTTTATCGACACGATCCTTTCAAATAAAGAAGAGATGGATAGTATTCACCCGGCGGCAAAAGATATTAACAATGAAACCATTTTTGAAGGTTTGGAAATTCCGATGCATCCAGGCGCTGAAAGATATATGAAGGAACATATGGAATAAGTGTACGGGAAGTAAGGAAAAAAGGGGAGTGCTAGAATGAAACGATGGATCGCTTGGATTGTCGGAAGCCTTGCGTTATTGCTTGCGTTATTTCACTTGTATGCCGGAGGTGTCCAGCTTTTGCCTGCCACTCAACAGAGGGCAATCCATCTGGGAGTAGGGCTGGCACTCGTCTTCCTGTTCCGTTCGGCAACGAAGGAGAATGAAGGAAATCTTTCAGGGCGTCTCGGAAATGTAATGAATCCGCTACTTGCCGCTATTGCACTACTAGCTTGTGGATATATTGTTGTCAACTATATCGAGTTGGCCACTTCGCTTTATAATCCATCGACATGGACATTGGTGGTCGGCATCATCATCATTTTATTGACACTGGAAGCATCCCGAAGAATGCTCGGTTGGGCACTTCCGATTATCGCTGCTGTATTTTTGGCATATGCGTTTTGGGGAAATCACCTTCCCCTCTTGTTCGCTCATTCGGGGCTATCTTTCGAGCGAATTGTGACACAAATCGGTTTAAGTAATCAGGGGATTTTTGGTACTCCTTTAGGAGTGTCAGCCAGTTACGTGGTCTTGTTCGTCATCTTTGGTGCTTTCTTAGAAAAGTCGGGTGCAGGCGGATTGTTTATTGACTTGGCGATGGCGCTTGTAGGCCGTTTTCGGGGAGGGGCTGCCAAAGTTTCGGTTATTGCAAGTTCATTATTCGGATCAATTAGTGGAAGTCAGGTTGCCAACGTAGTCAGCACGGGTGTCTTGACGATACCTTTAATGAAAAAAGGAGGCTATAAATCTGAGTATGCAGGTGCTGTGGAATCAGTTGCCTCGACAGGTGGAATGCTGTTGCCTCCAGTTATGGGAGCCGTTGCATTTTTAATGGCAGACTTTCTGCAAGTGTCTTACGCGGAAGTCGCTTTCGCAGCTGCCATTCCTGCCATCCTATATTATATTGCGATTTTCATTATGGTTGATTTGAGGGCGGCCAAGCTTGGGTTGGCCGCGGTGGAAGAAGTGAAAACGGTTAGTATCAAGCAACTCTTAAAGGACAAAGGCCATTTGGTCCTTCCATTGCTATTGCTCGTTTACTTGCTTATGATCGCTCAAGTGACGACAGTCAAAGCGGTATTCTGGTCTATCATTTCGGTTCCGATCATCTGTTTATTACGGAAGGGGACGCGGATGAGCGTCCGTCAAATCGGAGAGGCATTACAGGAAGGAGTCAAAATGTCCCTCGTCGTCATAGCAGCCTGTGCATGTGCTGGAATTGTCATCGGCGTAATCGACATGACAGGAATCGGCCTTCGTTTTTCGGGTCTCCTTCTTGAATTGGCAGGCGGCAACTTGCTATTGCTCTGTATCTTGACGATGTTTGCATCGATTATACTGGGAATGGGTCTTCCGCCGGTTGCTTGTTATTTAATTTTGGCCATTTTGGCTGCACCGGCGATGACGCAGATGGGCGTTCCTCCATTGGCTGCACACCTGTTCATTTTCTATTTCGGAACGCTGTCCGCAATCACGCCGCCAGTTGCCATTGCGGCTTACGCTGCGGCTGGAATTGCCAAAGCAAGTCCAATGAAAGTGTCGGTGCAAGCATGCGGGCTTGGGCTTGTCGCATTCATAATTCCATTCATGTTCGTCTATGGACCTGAATTGATTTTGCAAGGTTCTGCATGGGGGATCATCTATGCTACCGTTACAGCGATTATCGGAGTCTTCGGCCTGTCGATTGCAATTGAAGGGTTTTTATTCAGGAAAGTGGCGCTTTTATCTCGGGGTATTATCTTCATCGCTTCACTCATGCTGATTCAGACGGGGATGTTGATGGATGCAATTGGGTTGGTAGTGTTAGTCATAACATTACTGATCGATCAGAAAAAAGGGAAAGAGGTCCTTCCCGACATCCGCTATTCGGTCGATTGAACGAAGAACTTAAAGGGTTGCTCCCAGTGGGCAGCTCTTTTTTTGCTCAACTTTTCCCGATCTGTGCATATACATGATGGGGTTGGATTGGTAGGGTATTATTTGAAAAGTGTTGAAACCTTTTTCTACCCTCCAAGTCTAATGAAATATCACAAAGGAAGGGATGAATTGGGTTGAAGAGAGTATGGATGATGGGGTTGGCGCTGCTAGCGGTATTTTGTTTTTCATTTCAAGGGAACGGGATGGCGGCATCGAAAATTAATGAAGAGTTGACTGTGGAGAAAGCGGTCAAATTGGCGGCGGACTGGGCTGCCACAAAAAGCCTAGTGCAGGCGGGAGGTCATTATAAAGAAGGGGAATATAAAACGTTCACATACAAAGGCATGTCGTACCGGTTTATGGCGGGGGATTTGGATAGCACAAAGGAATTAATGATGGAATTGGAGAAGTCACTAACGAAAAAGGCGGCCCGACAATATGTAAAAGATAGTGGGTTCATCCGCTACAAAGGGAAAGTTGCGCAAGTCGAGGCGGATGGAGGCTCTCTGCTGGAATGGAACAAAGCGACGGCAAAGGAACTGAAATCATCCAAGCATACAAAAGTGTTCGAACTTTATGTCCCGATTGCGGGAATGAATGAAATAGATGCTTATCAAGTCACCTATGAGTATGGGAAGAAATCCGGCTGGCGCATAAGTGAGTTGCCAGTCCTTGTTACAAAGTGAGTGGAAGAGGCCTTGCCGGATGATGGCAAGGCCTTTATGGACGTTGGGGCTGGGGGAGATTGTCATGGCAAAAGTCCGAACTGTCATGGGGCTTCTGCAAACTGTAAGGGCGATGCCCGAAACTGTCATGGCTCATGGAAATTGTCATGGCAAAAGTCCGAACTGTCATGGGGCTTCTGCAAACTGTAAGGGCGATGCCCAAAACTGTCATGGCTCATGGGAATTGTCATGGCAAAAGTCCAAACTGTCATGGAGACTATGCGAACTGTAAGGGCGATGCCCGAAACTGTCATGGCTCATGGAGATTGTCATGGCAAAAGCCCGAAATGGCCAGGGGAAATTCCGTCGGCTGCAAGGGAAATGCACGGAACTAGCATGTCCCCCGATAGCATTCCAGAAGAGAAATAATTCAATAGAAGTCCATTTTACGATATGATTTAACTTAACAAGTCGATAGATAAAGGTGGAGTTTTTGATGAAGGAATTGATTCAGCAAATTCAGTCCGATGTTAACGAGATTTTTGACCATTTACATACCCACCCGGAAATCAGTTGGAAAGAGGTGGAGACGACCCGTTACTTGAAAGAACGATTGGAAGCGGAAGGGTTTGTAGTGTCGACTTTCGATGATATGACAGGGCTCGTTGCGGAAATCGGGACGGGTGCGCCTTGTATCGGGTTGCGGTCCGATATCGACGCACTATGGCAAGAAGTCGATGGCGTTTATCAGGCGAACCATTCCTGTGGTCATGATGCGCATATGACGATTACCTTAGGGGCGATGCTCTTATTGAAAAAGTTAGGGATACCGAAACAGGGACGATTGAAAGTCCTGTTCCAGCCCGCAGAGGAAAAAGGGACCGGAGCGCTCGCCTTGGTCAATAAAGGGGTGGTCGATGATATCGATTACTTATTCGGCCTTCATATGCGGCCAATCCAGGAAATTCGCCACGGCTATGCGGCACCGGCCATCCTACACGGCGCCGCTAAGACGATTAAGGGAAAGATTATCGGGACGGAAGCGCACGGTGCACGGCCGCATCTCGGGCAAAATGCGATTGAAGTGGCTACCATGCTTGTACAAAGCATCCATGCCATCCATGTCGATCCCGTCGTTCCACACTCTGCGAAAATGACGATGTTCCAAGCAGGTGGGGAGTCGAGCAATATCATTCCGGGGACCGGCGTCTTTAGTTTGGATTTGCGCGCGCAAACCAATGTCATCATGGCCGAATTGGAGGAGAAAGTGCAAAATGCTATCCAATCGGTTGCCTCCTTATTCGGAGTCGAGATTGAGTACGAAGCATCCGAAGCGATTGCTGCGGCGGAAGTGGATGACAGTGCTGTGCAATTAATGGCGAAGGCAATTGAGGATACACTCGGAGCTGATTTTGTGAAGGAGCCGATTGTGACACCGGGCGGGGAAGATTTTCATTTTTACACATTGAAACGTCCGGATATCAAAGCGACGATGCTTGGGTTGGGCTGCGACCTTGCGCCGGGCCTTCACCATCCGCATATGTCGTTCAAGAGGGACAGCATTCTGACGGGGATTGAAATCATGGCTAGAACGGTCATCCGGACTTTTGAGCAGTTGGAAAGTGGAAAGTGAAATTGATTGGAATACCTCTTACTTTGTAAGGGGTTTTTATCTTGGATTCTTTTGTGGGAAACTTGTTAGTATTTTTATCAGACTTGCAATTACTATTTCAATATATCTAATCAGAAATTTCAGAAAAGTTATTGTATTCTGTTTGACATTATGGTATGTTAAGTAACGACTAGTGTTGAAGTTTATACTTCGTATTCAATAAAAAATAAAGTTTAAGCTTCGATAAAGAGAATTAACGTATAATGTTCTTAAAGGAACTGATTCAGCAATTGCAAGAAAGATCAAGAGAGTAAATTTTGAATTGTGGAGGGAGTGGACAGTGGATGAAGGAATTGGAAATCCGCTTGTTACAAACAAATAAGGAGATGCCGCTCGTCCAAGAACTGGAGCGGACGGTATGGGGAATGGATCCGATCCCGACCCACCAAACCGTAACAGCCGTGAAAAATGGCGGCATCATGCTTGGGGCTTTTGATGAAGATAAATTGGTCGGCTTTTCCTACGGCTTCACGGGTTTTGCAAATGGCCAGACGTATTTATGCTCCCATATGCTCGGCGTCCACCCGGAATACCAGCTTATGGGGATTGGAAAGCTCTTGAAAGACGAGCAATTGAAAACCGCTCGGGACATGGGCTATGATCTGATCACTTGGACATTCGATCCACTCGAAAGTCGCAATGCGTACTTGAATCTATCCAAGTTATACGGCATTTGCGATACTTATTTGGAGAACTGCTATGGCGAAATGGCTGACGGGCTGAATAAAGGCTTGCCAACGGACCGATTCCAAGTCTCCTGGTGGATCAATAGCAAACGGGTAACAGAAAAATGGAACCCTTCCATCGCTGAGTATCACCGGCCATTTGAAGTAGAGGAAACTGATAAAGGAAATCCGGTTCTACGCTATGACGAAAATATTTTGAATCTGACAAAGGATGGCATTGAAGTGCCGGTCCCTCAACATTTCCAGCTCATCAAAGGGAGCGAGCCTGAATTGGCATTGGATTGGCGGATTAAGACCCGTGGGATATTTCAAAAATTATTTGACGAAGACTATGCAGTGGTCGGTGTAAACCGCACATCGGGCCCTGTTCATTATTATCAATGCGTCAAAAAGGCGTTCATTCCACTCAAAAGAAAGGAAGAAGCTCAATGATTATTAAAGAAGTGAACATCCGTAGAATGAAAATGATGATGAAACATCCGTTTACGACTAGTTTTGGAACGATGCAGGAAAAAGAATTCCTGCTGGCGGAAGTGAAAGATGAACTGGGAAATTCAGGTTGGGGTGAATCTGTAGCGTTCCATGCTCCATGGTATAACGAGGAAACGATTGAAACGAATCTACATATATTAGAAGATTTTTTGATTCCTCTCGTTCTGGAAGAGGAAATCGAACATCCCGATGAAGTGAATGAGCTGTTTGCGTTCATCCGTCAAAACAATATGGCGAAGTCGACGATTGAAGGTGCGATTTGGGACTTGTACGCGAAGCGCAATCAATTGACACTTGCGGAGGCATTGGGCGGAAAAACGGATAAAATCGAAGTCGGCATCAGCATTGGAATCCAAGAGAATGTAGCTGATCTAGTGGAATTGGTCCGGGGATATGTAGAAGAAGGGTATAAACGAATCAAAGTGAAAATTAAACCCGACTATGATATCGAAGTTCTCCGCGAATTGCGAAACCATTTCCCAGATGTCCCGTTGATGGCGGATGCCAACTCGGCGTATACGCTTCAGGATATCGACCTGCTTAAGAAACTGGATGAGTTCAACTTGACTATGGTCGAGCAGCCGCTCGCATCGGATGATATTATCGACCATGCGACACTGCAAAAAGAGCTGGTGACCCCGGTCTGCCTGGACGAAAGCATTCATTCCCTAGAAGATACACGGAAAGCAGTGGAGTTAGGAAGCTGTAAAATCATCAATATTAAAATCGGTCGGGTCGGCGGATTGACCGAAGCGAAGAAAATCCACGATTACTGCATGGAACGCGGGGTGCCGGTCTGGTGTGGCGGGATGTTGGAATCAGGGATCGGCCGCGCACATAATGTAGCACTAACGACATTACCGAATTTCATCTTACCTGGGGATACGGCAGGCTCTTCCCGTTATTGGGAGGAGGACATCATCTCGCCGGAAGTCGTCGTAGAAGATGGCTATATCACCGTTCCGACCGCTTACGGCATCGGCTATGAACCGAATCTCGTAGTGATGGAGAAATACACGGTGGAAGAGATGAACTACACGGCGAAATGACAATGGTAAATGGGCGGTGGGAATTTGGAAAATTATCAGGAAAAGATTAGGGAACAGTATTACAAACTAAGTAATAGCACGAAGAAAGTAGCAAAATATCTATTAGATTTTCCACAATCATTTGCCATGCTGTCTGCAAGTGAAATAGGCAAGGAGATTGGGGTAAGTGAAACAACGGTTATTCGTTTCTGTCACTCCTTAAAATACAGTGGCTTTAGTGAGCTGCAAAAAGAAATAAGAGACAATCTTATAAATGCAAAAAGCAGCTTACACAACTTTCGAGAAGATAAGGAGAATATAACTGGGCCGGGTTTATATTATCAATCAATAAAAAAAGACCAAATGAAACTAGAGAAAATGATGGAACAATTAAATGAAGAAGACATTCACAGGGCAGTTGAACGTTTGATTGAGTCAGAGCATGTGCTTGTTTCGGGTATGCGATCTTCCTATGCTTTTGCTCATTGGTTTAGTTTTACACTGAATCTAATGCGAGGCGACACGCATGTGTATCAAGCTGGTACCGATGATGTAATAAATCAATTACTAAAATTAAATGCAAAAAGTACCTTGTTTGTAATTTCTTTTCATCGATACTCCTTGGAAACAATCCAATTTGCCGAACAAGCCAAAAAACGTGGAGTATTTATAATTGCGATATCCGATTCAGCGTTCTCTCCAATAGCGGAATATGCTGACATTCATTTGCCTATTCAACTACAAATGAAATCAACAATTGATGTAGCTCCCGCTGTGATTTCTTTAATGAATGCGATTCTCGCGGGAGTTTCAATCCACGATAGTAAGAGGTTTCAAAAGAGAAGAGAAGATTATGATTCAGTGCATGTGGACGGTTTTTTTTATCCAAGAGTTTGATGTCTACGACTCGTTAGTTACGGGTGAATAACCGTTAAAAATTATATATTTTTTTCGCCAATTCTGAAGCGAAAACTTCAGAAACTGAGGGAAAGCATTTAAAACTTCAGATAGTAAAGGAGAGAATAATAAGATGAAAATATTTATCGGTCAATTTGCGCATGAAACAAATACATTTGCAGCTGAGCAGACTACAATGGAAAACTTCAAATTGTGGGAATGGGATAAAGGGGAGAAGATATTACAAAAACATCGGGGCGTAAGGGATTACTTAGGCGGCATGATTGACCGTGCAGAAGCACTTAAACTTGAAATTATACCAACGATTTCTGCAATGGCTTATCCTTCAGGTACTATAACGAAAGAAACTTATGATGTGATAAAAGAAGAGTTGCTTGCTGCACTAGATAAGCATCAAGCAGATGCTCTATGTCTAAATTTACACGGTGCTGGTGTTGTGGAAGGTATTGACGATATGGAGGGGCATTTATTAGGTGAACTAAGAAGTGCTATTGGATATGATATCCCAATTTTGTGTACGTTAGATTTGCATGCAAACCTTACGGAAAAGATGGTGCAAGAAGCCAATGTGTTGCTAGGGGTTAATTTTTATCCACATACAGATTCTTATGAACGTGGAATGGAAGCAATTGATCTTGCTATAAAAATGTACAAAAAAGAATTGAAACCTGTCATGCATCTTACGAAGTTGCCATTAATTATACCAACTTCTACAACCAATCTATCACCAGCAAAGGATATAAATAGGATTTGTTGGGAGTGGGAAAAAGTGCCGAACGTAGTGGATTGTACATTTTTTCATGGTTTTCCTTATACTGACATTAAACATGTTGGAGTTTCGGTGCTGTCCATTACAAACGATGATTCACCCCTAGCTACAAAGGTAAGTGGAAATGTGGCTAATCAAATTCTAGCGACCAAGGAGAAGTTTTTCTCAAAAACTATTTCTCCTAGAGAGGGGTTGGAACAAGCGTTACAGCAAGAGGGTCATCCTATTGTCATTAATGAGACATCCGACAATCCTGGAGGAGGAACACCTGGTGACGGAACCTACCTTTTAAGAGCGATGCTTGATATGGGATTGGAAAATGCTTGTTTTGCTTTTATTTATGATAAGGAAGTTGCCGACCTAGCCCATGAAGCAGGTGTAGGCGCATATATCGATATTAAATTAGGGGGGAAAACGGATAATTTGCACGGAGAACCACTATCCGTAAACGCTTATATCAAAAGTTTAACAGATGGAGTGTTTTATCAATCTTCTCCCATGTGGCAGGGTCTGAAAAATGATTTAGGGAAATCCGTCAGATTGCAGGTGGGTGGCGTGGACATTATTGTTTGTTCCGTTAAATCTCAAGTGATGGATGAGCAGATATTTTCACTGCATGGTATTGATATTTCGAAATACAAAATTGTTTGTTTAAAATCTAGTCAACATTTCAGGGCTGCTTTTGAGCCACAAAGTGAAAAAATAATCACTGTAGACTCACCGGGCTTAACTACTATTGACTTTACATCGTTTGATTATAAACATATTCTACGTCCCATTTATCCTCTTGATCAAATATAAAAAATAGGTAATTTCACTTCGGTTCCACAATAAGTCGGGCTGTTTAAAATGGCCCGGCGAATTGCTTGCATTTCTCTTTGGAATGCGTATCAACTATTCACATTAATGAATAAAAAAGATTGGAGGAATTGAAAATGTATGTAACAGCAATTTTATTATATATTGTGTTCATTGTAGGTATTGGTATTTTTTATAAACGTTATGTAAAAGGCATAGAAGATTTTGCTTTAGCAGGTAGAAGCCTAGGGACCCCTGTTTTGTTGGGTACTCTATTCGCCACACTTGTCGGTGGAGCAACTGTTGTAGGTTATACAGGTAGTTTTTATCTAATGGGGCTAGATTGGTGGTTTAGTGCAATTGGTGCAATATTGGGTATCTTGGTAGCTGCTATAATTCTGGCTGAAAAATTCCGTAAATTCGAACAATTTACAGTGCCAGATATGCTTGCAATGCGATATGATAATCGCTCTCGGTATGTCAGCGGGTTTATGATTATTTTTGGGGATATTGCTGTAGTAACTGTACAGATACTTTCCATGACTGGCATTATGGTGGCGTTTTTGGGGATGGATAAATTATTTGCCATGTTAATTAGTGTCATCGCTTTCACCCTTATCACATTCTTTGGGGGCATGAAGGGCGTCGCCATTACGGACAGTATTCAAGCCATTCTGATATTCGGCGGATTATTTTTGGGAATGGCAGTCCTTTACTATATGAATGGAGGATTTGGGGCCATATTCAATGCCTTGCCGGATGGGTATTTTAAAGTCTTTACAAGTACGAATGCTTTGGGTGCTTTTAATATGGCTATTGCAACTTTTGGAACAGCCGCTGTATCCCAATCCATCATTTTTGCCAGAGTATTTTCTGCAAAAGATAGTAAAACTGCGAAAAGAAGTTTGTACTTGTTGATTCCTACAGCGTTCTTTGCCTTTTTATTTGTTTCTCTGTTAGGCTATGGTGCAAGGGCGATATTGGGTCCCGATCTCCCACCGGATCAGGTCTTCCCGCTTATGGTGACTGAGCTGTTACCCCCATTCGTTGGTGGTGTTTTATTGGCAGTCGTTATCGCGGCAATTATTACATCTACGAACTCAATATTACTTAGTGCCAGCGTCAACTTGTCCCGCGATTTCTATCAACAAATTGTGAAAAAAGATGCTTCCAGTAGAGAGTTGAAGACAGTGGGGCAAATTGCTGTTGTAGTATTTGCGCTTATAAGCTTTGCTTTAGCTTATTTAATGCCGGACATTGTAACAGCCATCGTCTTCGCTTATACGATGTACACTGCAGGTTTATTAATTCCAATGTATGTCGGTTTTTTATGGAAAGGCGCTACTGCTACGGCGGGTATGTATTCTATCATTGGAGGCGGCGGAACTGCCCTTATTTGGTATATACTAAAACAGCCATTCGGGTTGCCACCAATGATTCCCTCTTTGATCGTATCCTTAGCAGCGATTATTTTTATAAGTTTGTTCACTAAAAAGCCGACAAAAGAGCAACTACAAGTTTTTGACGTAAAATAAGTTCTTTGCTAGCGTAAGAATTAACTGTACAAGAATTTATGTTTTCGAGAATGAGAGAGCAATAGAAGTTGAAGATGCGGAAGCTCGCTTTTCTTGTAGCGGAGGGAGAAAGCCTAGTCTATTTCGTGAGTGTTAATCATAAATGGCAGTGTGATGATGCAATATGAAACGCTAAAGTTGAAATTGGTCTCGTTAGTTAATAATTTTTGCGGATCTATATCTTTGGAGGTAAGAGATAGTAGTGGCGAGCCTATTTTAGCTTACAATGAACGAGATGTACCCGACAGCCAGCACGATCAAAGTATGTGTAAAATAGTTTCGGTGAATATTAATAAACGGAGCAAGGCTTCTATTAGACTTGCTCCGTATTCAATTATTCAGCTGGAACTTCCTCCGCGTTGGCCATTGCTTTTTAAGTTTTTTAAACCATTGTTCCATCGAAAATTCATTTTTGATGACATCTTCAGTAATTTTGATTTTTTTCTTTATTGTGGTTCGTATATTTGACAGAAGGTCCCGTATCAATAGAAAGATTTAAATCCTCGACATTCAGTGCGAAGTGAACAATTCCTGATATGCCAGCTGCTTGAGCAGATCGATTTCCTAAAGTGTATACGCTGAGTTGGCAACCGCCATTAACGAGATGTCTGGGAAATGGTTCCGTAATTCGCGGAGGATGCGTTTATACCCTTTTCCACATATATATGGACCAATTCAACCAAGTCTGCTTCATTCTCCTGGATTCCGATGCTGACACCGACTCCGATTTTAACCGCTTTTCCACCCCAAGCCTCCGCAAGCGTCAGTTGATTGCGCTTCGCGTACAAGTCCCCCAAATCACGCCTTCGATCGTCGAACTCTTTTTCCATTTGAATTCAACTTGACGATGGTCGAGCAGCCGCTCGCATCGGATGATATTATCGACCATGCAACGTTGCAAAAAGAGCTGGTGACACCGGTCTGCTTGGACGAAAGCATTCATTCCCTAGAAGATACACGGAAAGCGTTAGAATTGAGAAGCTGTAAAGTCATCAACATTAAGATTGGCCGGGTCAGCGGATTGACCGAAGCGAAGAAAATCCACGATTACTGCTTGGGACGCGGGGTGCCGGTCTGGTGTGGCGGCATGTTGGAATCAGGGATCGGCCGCGCGCATAATGTAGCACTAACGACATTGCCGAACTTCATCTTACCTGGGGATACGGCAGGCTCTTCCCGCTATTGGGAAGAGGACATCATCTCGCCGGAAGTCGTCGTGAAAGAGGGTTATATCACCGTTCCGACCGCTTACGGCATCGGCTATGAACCGAATCCCGAAGTGATGGAGAAATATACGGTGGAAGAGGTGAAGTACACGGCGAAATAACAGACGGAGGATTCTGGATGAAAAAGAGCTTTCAAATCGGAGCAGCGTTCATTGGTTTGATTGTCGGTGCCGGGTTTGCTTCAGGCCAAGAGATTTTGCAGTTTTTTACGAGTTTTGGTTATGCTGGTATTGCTGGAAGTCTCGTGGCCACCGCACTTTTCGCCTTTATCGGGATGAATTTGACGCAGTTGGGGAGCCAGTTGCAGTCGGATTCCCATAAGGATGTCATCTATCATATTTGCGGTCGATATCTCGGTGTGGTTGTAGATTTCATTATTACATTTTTCTTGTTTGGCGTAACGGTCGTCATGCTATCGGGCGCGGGAGCCATTTTTGAACAGCAGTTTGGGATTCCAAGCATAATTGGCAGTATTGTGGTGACTGCCTTGACGATATTGTCTATCACGCTGAATGTGAAACGGGTCATTGCGTTGATCAGTGCAGTGACGCCATTCCTATTAGTGCTTGTTATCATTATCATGGTTTATTCTTTGATGAATTTTGATGCGTCTTCGGCTGAGATTGCAGCTGCTGTTGAACAACAGAAACCGGCTGCGTCCAACTGGGTGTTGGGAGCGCTCCTTTACGTGTCGTATAATATCGCAGCAGGTGCATCGATGCTGACGGTGATGGGTGGCACGGTGAAAGATCAGAAAGTGGCAGGGTGGGGCGGCATCATTGGTGGAGTCGGCCTTGGACTTCTTATTTTATTAATCAATATCACGATGTTGACTAGATTGAGTGAAATTTCAGATGTCCCCATGCCGATGCTTTTTTTGGCCGATCAAATGTCTCCCATAATCGGTATCATTATGACGATCGTGTTGCTCGGAATGGTTTACAATACGGCAGTAGGGATGCTCTACGCGTTCACGGCACGCTTGATTCAACCGGATACTCCAAAGTTTAAAGGGTTTGCCGTCCTGTTCGGTGTCGTGGCATTCGGTGTCAGTTTCATTGGATTCATCACCCTTGTTGGCACAGTCTATCCGACGATGGGGTATTTAGGATTAACGTTGATCGGGGCGATTGTATTGGCGTGGTTTATGAAAAAGCGAAGAGTGGCGGACAGTCGGTAGGAATCGGAATGGATCGACTTTCTGTGGCTTCTTTCTTCATTCAGCAAAGGTATTCGGGACTGTAGCACACTTAGTGCCGGAAAATTCGTTATCCATCTATAAAAAAATAGAGCGAGTCTCATAGTGGACTCGCTCCATGTTCAATTATTCAGCCGGAACTTCTTCCGCTGCCCATTGCTTTTCAAGTTCTTCAAACCATTGTTCCATTGTAATTGCATTTTTGATGACTTCTTCAGGAACTTTGATTTCTTTTACGTTGTTGTGGTTCGTATAGTTGCCGGATAGATCCATTTTAATAGAAAGATCTACATCTTCGACATTCATTGTGATGTGAATGGCACCTGACATGTCAAGTGGGAAAAGAGTTGCTTTATCGTATGTGGAAACAGTATAGAATTCTTTGATATCCAAGTTTAGCATTTCCAATAGACCTTCTAGATCTTCGAATGGCAATTCTTCTTCAATGACAACTTCGTCAACATCTTCTTCTGCCGCTTCTTCAGTAACTTCTTCAGTAGCTTCTTCTGATGTTTCTTCAGTAGTAACTTCTTCATTAGTAGCTTCTTCTTTAACTTCTGTAGCCTCAGCTTGAGTAACTGTTACTTCAGAGTCATATGCGGCTGTGCCGAGCATGTCAGGAAGCAATGCAGGCAATAGTTCCATTGCTTCAGACATCATTTCTTTGAAATCTTCTGTCGTGATATTTTGGACGACTACGTAAGAATCTTCATATTCAAAGACGTGAATGCCTTTCATGAATGTCTTAAGCAGTTCAAATTGCTCCAGCATATTCGCGCTGTCAAGTTGTGCCTCAAGAAGCTCTTGTGACATCTCATCTTTCACCCAAACGCCATCCATCTGTTGGTAAACAGCGTCTTCCGTGAAGTACATTTCCATGTCCATGTCTTCTTTTTCACCATCAGCCTGCATGAGCATGTTCATCGCCATGTACATCGCCATTGGTTTTTCGATAAAGTCCATTTTCATATCCATTGTCATGTCCATGGAACCGAGTTCTTCTGTTGAAGTTTCTAGGTTCATATCCATAACCATGTCAGCGGAAAAGCTGTTTAGCTCAGCTTCCATTGACTTTTTCAAGAATGCTTCCACGTCTTTCACGCGGTTTGTCGTTACGTTGACTGTTTTCTCGTCTTCTGAAACTTCGACGTCAAATCCTTCCAAGCTGGATAGGAATTCGCCAGAAATGTAGTTTCCTGCGTTTTTCAACGTCAATGGGAATTCAGCATTTGCTTTTTCGCCGTTAACTTGGATGTTTTTAGCTGCAGCGTTGAAATCGACTGTCAAATAGCTATTCGTGACGGAAACCTGTCCGTTTTTTCCTTTTGTAACTTGGAAACCTACTTCATCAAACAAGTTCTCAATCGGAATGAGGACTTCACCGTGAGACATAAATGGCTGTTCATAGCCATTCACTTCGACGCCGTCAACGACGAACTTCATTGCGTCCGTATTTGCATGTGTTGCTGTTGGCAATGCTAAAGAGAACAGCAGGACAAACGCAAATAACCATGTTGCGAGTTTCTTCAAATGTAAAACCTCCAATATAGTATTTTGGTAAATCTTACTTACCCCATTAGTAAGTATATAAATACTTACGTAATTTTACCAGAAAGGTTTCATGAAAAATCGAGTTTTTCTTTATTTTGTGATAGAAATAAGAACATTTAATAGACTTAGCATCTACTATTACTATACACCAATGACTGTTCATCGTTTTTTTGCCCGGAGTTCTAACTAGAATATTAGCATTGATTTTATAGAACCGTTAGAAGACAATCATTTGCTTATACTATTCTACCAAGCCTTCTAAAAATCCTTCTTTCTATCAATCTAGACTCTAGACCCACCAAAAATTGGATTGTGATAGAGAAAATCGGACATGCTACGATAACGGTGCATCGCCAAAATGTGTTTGGTGAGCAATTACATACCTTGGAGGTTTGGAAATGAAGAAAGCAAGTTCTCACAAAATACTACGAGCTACATTGGCAACAACCGTAGCAACAGGAGCGCTCGTTTCGGCTGCACCGGTATTCACACAAGCGGCTCCGACGTTCTCTGACGTAAAAAATATTCCGTCACACCATTTCTATGAAGCGGTCACGAGCTTGGCAGAACGTGGCGTCATTAATGGATATGAGGATGGCACGTTCCGTCCGGGGCAACATATCAACCGGATGCACGCGGCTAAAATCATGGCACTCGCACTTGGATTGGACACGGAAAACGTCAAAGATCCTGGATTCACGGATGTCAGCAAATCGAATCCTTACTACGGCCATATCGCAGCTCTAGTAGAAGCAGGAATCATTTCGGGTTATGAAGATAACACATTCAAACCGACAGCAAACCTTTCCCGGGCACATATGGCAAAAATGATCGTGCTCGGTTTCAAATTCGAACAAGAGAAGCTTGGAAACTTGCCGTTCACGGATATCAACAGCAAGCAATGGCATGCGGATTTCATTCAAACTCTTTATTCCAATAATATCACAACAGGTACAACACCAACGACATTCTCGCCAAGCGCACTTGTCACTCGCGGCCAAATGGCTTCATTCATCTTCAGAAGCGAACAAGCGACACAAGAGCCGGAAGTGGACCAGGATCAGTTAGCGGTAGAAGCAGCAGCGGCTCAATTGAAAGCTGGAAATGTCGTCGTGCCACGCGGTGAATATGCGACAGCCGAAAACAAATTGGCTGCTGTCCAATCATATGTCAACGGCCTTGTAACAGTTGAAGGTGTGACAGCAAATGTGACAGCAGGTGCGACAGCGAACGAGTATGTCATCACATTGACAAAAGGCGAAGCGGCAGTGGAAAAAACGATTGCTGTCAACTTCGAATTCGCAGCGGACGATCGCTTCGTGACAGAAGTGAAATCATTGAACGCTACGCAAGTTCAAGTTTCATTTAGTGCAGCAGTGGATAAGGAGTCTCTTTTCGAGAATGGAAAAGAGGGTGCTCTTAAAGCAGCTGTTTCCTTGAGATCATTGGATGGCATCAATGCGGGTCAATTGACCGGTGAATTGAGCGCCGATGGAAAAACACTTGTAGTCACTGCTGCTAACCCACTTTCCAAACGTTATGACATCAAAGTGGATGGCGTGAAAACTGTATCAGGTGCAGCGTTTGATAAATACGAAGCGACTATCACGATTGCAGAAGATAAAACAGCACCGGCTGTAGTGGGCGTTGAAAAAGTTTCTGCATCTGTTGTAAAAGTCAAATTCACAGAGCCATTAAAATCCCTTGGAACAGTTTCATTTAAATTGGCGGATGGAACTAAAATTGCTGATAATGGCAATGGAGTAACGACATCATTCAACGCGGGTGATTCTGAAGCGACATTCACTATCGGAAGCGATGTGAAAGTAAATGAAGAAATTATTGCGACGATTATTGGTGCAAAAGACCAAGCGGGCAACTTGATTTCACCAAATCCGTCCACAGTTTCCTTCACGAAAGGCGCTGCGGACGGAGTAGCACCGACAGTTACTTCCATCACGCAAGCTGGAGCAAAAACGATTGCCATCCAGTTCTCTGAAGAACTTATCGCTGCACCAGTTGTAAAAGTGGACGGTTATACGAAAACAGCGGTAAAAGATGACAAGAATCCTACTATCTATACAGTGGAAACAGACAACGTATTAGATGGTGCAAAAACAATTGCAGTCTCTAGCTTCGCTGATCTAAGCGGTGAAGAAGGGAAAGCTGTTAGCAAGGTTGTCACTTTCGCAAAAGACGCCGAAGCACCAAAAGTCGTCTCTAGCCAAGTTGTAACCGATGAAAAAGATTTGAAAGAATACTTGGAGATCAAGTTTGATAAAGACGTAGAAATTGGCGATTCTTCGACAGTCGACATTACAGGTGGTTCATTTGTCAAAGACTTCGTTACAACGACTTTGGTAAATGGCGATTTTGCTCCTAAAGCAGTTGTTTATAAAGATGTAAAAGATAGCAAGAAGGTCGTCCGTGTTGCGCTTGGAACATTGCTTTCCGGCAAAGACGTGGAAGGTGCTTCATATAAAGTGGACCTTGGATTCGCTAATGTGAAGAGCGCTGCAGGAGAAGCAGCAACTACTGCGAACGCTTCTTTCGTTCGCGGTAAAGACGGAAAACCGGAAACTGAAGTCAAAATTCAAGTCGCTGATATTGTTGCTGGCGATACGAATGACTCGGTTGTAGTTGAATTCAATAAAGCGGTCGACGCGGCAACAGCTACAAACGTTGCAAACTATGCAATCGATGGCACAGTGGTAGAAACTGCAACTGTGAATTCCGATGACCTGAAGAAAGTGACATTGAAATTGAAAGCCGATTCTAATACGTTTACTGGTGAGCGCAATGTCGTCATCCAAAACGTGAAAGCAAAAGGCTCCGCTGTGGCTATGGAGAAATACGAAGACACCGTGAACCTTAAGGAAAACGTTGCACCTACTATTACAAAAGCTGCACTGACAGGTACGAAAGAGATTACAATCACTTTCTCTGAAGCGGTGACCGATGCTTCAAATGCTATCGACTTCACTTTGTTAGTCGATGGAAAAGAAGTTTCTAACACTGTAACTACAAGTGATGTAACAAATAAGACTATAAAAGTGAGCTTGAATAAAGCTTTGACAGCTGACGAGCTTGCAAAAGGATTAGAGCTTAAAGCAGTTGAGACTATTGACATTCAAGACTTGAGTGAAAATACAGTCCGTCTGCCTCTTACAGTAGCGGTTGAACAATAATCTCCCGATATAAAATTAAGTTTCTTCTATAATAAAGGACCGTCCCTTTGATCATTTCTGATTCGAGGAACGGCCTTTTTCATTTTATTCCAAGAACTTGAAAATAATATTTGCATATTTTGTGTAATCGTTTCAGGTTTAGCTTGTATGGATTGCATAAGTCTGCAAAGTGATTTACGTTCTTTCTATATAATATGCACAATACTGCAAGGGGAGGGAAGTGTTTTAATTTTTTTGTGAAACGATATGAGCTGGTTGAAGCGTTTTGAAGTTTCTTGGGAACATGGTGAGGATAGGCAGGAGTGTTTTGAAGTTACTGTAAAACGTTGTGAGGTTGCGTTGGAATGTTTCTATATTGGGAAAAACGTTATGAGGTGAGAGAAGTGTTTCGAGGTTTCTTGAAAACGTTTGAAGGTTGTTCAGGAATATTGGGAGATTTCCTTGAAACGTTTCGAAGTTTCGGGGAAGTGTGGTGAGGTGAAAGAAACAATTCGAATCTAGTCAGGATTGTTTTGAAGTTTCTTTAAAATATTGTGAAGTAGGGTTGCATTATTAGAAATCACTAATAGATTTTTTGGGGGATTGGGAAGGGGCCCATAGGCAAGGGAAATATTTATGCTATATAAAGTTGAATTTATTATTTTACCTTCTAACTTAGTTGATTGGAGTGTAGAGCGGCTTTTGCGCCAAAAAGCAAAGCGTTTGGCGGTAGCCTTTATTTCTTTAAAACGTGAATTAGGAAATGGAGGATGCCTTAATTTCTGCAAAGTGCGCAGAAATACGGCAAATCGAACCCCGTTGTTCGATTGGCTGAAGCCGTGCCCGCGGAAAGTGACCGCTCGGAACGGAAATCAACGGTTAGAAGAAGTTATTTATTTCAATTTATATAAATGATCGTTTCACTAAAAATTGAGCACATACATGAACGTATGATCACTCCAATCTATATCCGGAAATTATCAGCGATTATTCCTTAAATGTTCGCCAACCGCAATAAGTGAAGCACGCCCTTAATCGAAGATATACCATCCAAGAAATTCATCAAGTGGTCAGAATCTAGAGAAATAATAAAAAAACTTTCAAATTGTGAAGAATTTCGTAACCTGCGATATATTGCATATGTAAGCGTTACCAGTCATAATCTTATATTCATAGTTGCCCAACTATTTAAAAAAACCCTGTTGACTACTGAACTTATCCGCGATATGATAGCAACAATCCAAATCAGTTCGTGACGTAGTTCACATAATTGATTGAATGCCAGAGACTCGAATTATGAGTGATTGATGAGGAGAGAGAGCAATTGAGAAGTGACATGATAAAAAAGGGTGTCGACCGGGCACCACATAGAAGTTTGCTCTATGCGACTGGCATAAAGACGAAAGATTTAGAAAAACCCTTTATCGGTGTTTGTAACTCTTATATCGATATTATTCCAGGACATAAGCATCTGAATAAATTTGCTGAAATTGTTAAAGAGGCCATTTGGGAAGCGGGCGGTGTCCCGTTCGAGTTCAACACAATCGGTGTGGACGACGGAATTGCCATGGGACATATCGGAATGCGATATTCCTTGCCAAGCCGGGAATTGATTGCCGACGCGGCTGAAACCGTCATTAACGCCCACTGGTTTGATGGCGTGTTCTACATACCGAACTGTGACAAGATCACACCGGGTATGCTCATGGCAGCAGTACGGACGAACGTTCCCTCCATCTTCGTATCAGGCGGACCGATGGAAGCGGGGGTTTCCTCTACAGGAGCCCAACTTTCACTGACTTCCGTGTTCGAAGGTGTCGGAGCTTATAAATCAGGCAAGATGACGGCTGAGGAATTGCTCGATATCGAGAACAATGCGTGTCCGACTTGCGGATCCTGCTCGGGTATGTTCACTGCAAATTCCATGAACTGCTTGATGGAAATGCTAGGTGTTGCATTACCAGGAAACGGCACGATTGTAGCCACATCCGATGAACGCCATAAGTTGATCAAAGAAGCTGCAAAACACTTGGTCCGCATGGTAAAAGAAGATGTGAAACCTCGTGACATCATCACAAAACAAGCGATTGACGACGCATTTGCTCTTGACATGGCAATGGGTGGATCGACAAATACCGTCCTCCATACATTGGCTATTGCTCACGAAGCGGAAATCGACTATCATGTTGAAGATATCAACACAGTTGCTGAGCGTGTGCCATACTTGGCGAAAATCATGCCGGCTTCCGATGTCTCGATGGACGATGTATTCCAAGCAGGTGGCGTTAGTGCCATCATCAATGAACTTACAAAAATCCCAGGTGCGATTCATCCGGAACGAATTACCGTTACAGGTAAGACGATCGGTGAAGACGTTCAAGATTACCATATTACAAATGATCAGGTAATTCGTACAAAAGACAATCCGCACAGTCCGGTTGGCGGTCTTTCCGTACTTTTCGGTAATATCGCTCCCGATGGCGGAGTTATTAAAGTTGGTGCGGTCGACCCGTCCATCAAGGAATTCCGTGGGAAAGCAATCGTGTTCGAATCTCAGGAAGCTGCACAGGAGAACATCGACAACGGTACGGTTCAGGAAGGCCATGTAGTCGTTATTCGCTACGAAGGCCCGAAAGGCGGACCGGGAATGCCTGAAATGCTGGCACCGACATCCGCTATCCAAGGTCGTGGGTTAGGGACGAAAGTGGCCCTCATCACAGACGGCCGATTCTCCGGCGCATCCCGAGGCATCTCGGTCGGGCATATTTCACCGGAAGCGGCAGAAGGCGGACCGATTGCATTGGTCCAAAACGATGACATCATTACTATCGACTTGACGAACCGTACAATCGAATTGGAAGTGTCGGACGAAGAGCTCGACAAACGCAGAGCTTCTCTACAACCGTTCACACCGAAGATCAAAAAAGGATATCTCGCCAGATACTCCGCGTTGGTAACATCTGCAAGTACAGGCGGAGTCATGAAAATCTAAAAAATTTAATATAGCTAAATCATTGATGAGGATAAAGTGGATGGGACTTTGTATTTCCAGAGAGCCGGTATAGGTGGAAGCCGGTATTACAACCATTTGCGACATCACCTCGGAGAGGGCTGTTGAGGTTTCGACGTGTAGGCAGCCCCGGGCGTGGACTTGGTTCCGTGCTCGTTATGACCGAATAGACCGTGTCTATTCATGAGGCAGCGATTTTGCTGCGAACAAGGGTGGTACCATGAAAAGCTTTTTCATCCCTATGTGAAGAACAGATTTCTTTGCGTGGGCTGAAAAAGCTTTTTTAATTCAAACAGTAGCATTGCCAAAATAAATAATATCCGGAACAAGGAGGAGTTCATCAATGAGTGCGAGTGCTCAAATGAAACAAGCTGAAATGGAAGAGGCCATGGAAATTGTACAGGAACAACCGAAACAGCAGTCAAATGAACCACTGGATGGATCCGCTGCTTTTATTCAGGCGTTAAAGGATCAAGGCGTCGAAATCATCTTTGGATACCCTGGAGGGGCCGTACTTCCGATTTATGATGCACTCTACAAAAATCCGATCAGCCACGTGTTGGCGCGTCACGAACAAGGTGCCATTCATGCGGCGGAAGGGTATGCACGGGTTTCCGGACGGCCGGGCGTTGTCCTTGCAACTTCCGGACCAGGGGCGACGAACCTGGTCACAGGCATTACGGATGCGATGATGGATTCCATTCCGCTCGTTGTCTTTACGGGGCAGGTTGCCAATACGCTTATCGGAACGGACGCTTTCCAAGAGGCGGATATTATCGGGATTACACAACCGATCACCAAACATAACTACCAAGTGAATGATGTTTCGGACCTTCCGCGCATCATCAAAGAGGCGTTCCATATCGCTTCTACCGGAAGACCAGGCCCAGTCGTTGTCGATATCCCGAAAAACATCGCAACGAACACATTCAAGCCAGCTCCGGATTGGAACGGCGAAGTGAATCTGCCGGGATATCAGCCAACGACTTCCCCGAATTATCTGCAAATACAGAAAGCGGCACAAGCGATTTCTGAAGCGAAGAAGCCGTTAATCTTGGCAGGAGCGGGCATCCTGCATGCACAAGGCATGGATGAATTGAAGGCATTCATTGAAAAGCATCATATCCCTGTGACGAATACGCTTCTCGGCCTAGGCAGCATCCGGGGAGATCATGAATTATTCCTTGGCATGGCGGGTATGCATGGAACGGTTACATCGAACATCGCCTTGAGTGAATGTGATGTTCTAGTCAATATCGGAGCGCGTTTCGATGATCGTCTGACCGGAAATCTGGATAGCTTCGCACCAAATGCGAGAGTGGTCCATATCGATATTGACCCGGCAGAGATCGGGAAAAACGTTCCAACGGAAATTCCGATTGTTGCGGATGCGAAAGAAGCTTTGAAAGCCCTGCTGGACCAATCCTTCCAATCGCCAGATACAGCCGATTGGCTCGAATACTTGAACGGGTTAACCGAACAATATCCGCTTTGGTATGTGGAAGATGAGAACGAATTGCTTCCGCAACAAGCGGTGGAAATCATCCATCGTATTACAGAGGGCGATGCCATCGTCACAACAGACGTCGGCCAGCATCAAATGTGGGCAGCGCAATATTATCCGCTGAACAATCCGGACCATTGGGTGACATCCGGTGGTCTAGGAACTATGGGATTCGGCTTCCCAGCCGCAATCGGAGCGCAGCTTGCCAAACCGGAAAAACGCGTTGTTTCCATCGTGGGTGACGCTGGTTTCCAAATGACGGCACAGGAACTGTCCCTCTTGCAAGAATTGCGGATCCCGGTGAAAGTCGTGATTTTGAATAACGGCGCACTCGGCATGGTACGTCAATGGCAAGAAACGTTTTACGAAGAGCGCTACTCTCAGTCTTTGATTCCGGTGCAGCCGGACTTCCTGAAATTGGCGGAAGCATATGACATCAAAGGGTACCGCATCACTTCATTGGAAGAAGCGGAGCAAGTCTTCAAAGAAGCACTTCTATCCGACGAACCGGTACTTATCGATTGCCGCGTAAAACAGATGGAAAACGTCTATCCAATGGTAGCTCCAGGCAAAGGGTTAAATGAAATGATCGGGGTGAGCAAGGGATGAAACGAGTCATTACGGTAACAGTCATCAATCAAAGCGGAGTGTTGAACCGGGTGACCGGGCTTCTCATGAAGCGGCAATTCAACATCGAAAGCATCACGGTCGGCCATACGGAACAACCGGGCATGTCCAAAATGACATTCATTGTACATGTGGAAGACGAGCGGAAAATCGAACAGCTCGTCAAACAGTTGCAAAAGCAAATCGACGTCATCAAGGTGAACGACATCACAGACAAAGCAATCGTTCTGCGGGAGCTTGCCCTCGTGAAAGTCATCTCGCCGCCTCATATGAGAAGTGAGATGAACAGCGTCATCGAGCCGTTCCGGGCTACAATCATCGACTCCGGGAAAAACGTCGTCACATACCAAGTGACCGGGACGACCGACAAAGTCGAGGCGTTCATTGAACTCCTGAAGCCTTATGGCATCAAGGAATTGACGCGTACCGGAGCTACAGCGTTCGTCCGCGAACAACAGAAAAATCAAAATCAGGCACCACAATTATCAATTTTAAAATAAAAAAAACAATCGAAATTACAGGAGGAAATGACAATGACTACAATGTACTATAACCAGGATATCAATGAAGGACTACTACAGGATAAAACAATCGCAATCATCGGCTACGGTTCACAAGGCCACGCACACGCACAAAACTTGAACGACTCCGGCTTCAACGTAATCGTCGGTGTTCGTGAAGGGAAATCCTTCGACCAAGCGAAACAAGACGGCTTGAAAGTGGCAACAGTGAAAGAAGCGGCGGAGCAAGCGGACTTGATCATGATCCTCCTTCCAGATGAAAGACAAAAGAAAGTATACGATGAAGAAATCGAACCTGCTTTGAAAGCTGGAAAATCACTCGTATTCGCACACGGCTTCAACGTACACTTCGGACAAATCAAACCACCTGCAGATGTGGACGTATTCCTAGTCGCTCCAAAAGGGCCTGGACACCTTGTACGCAGAACGTTTGAAGCAGGCGCAGGCGTTCCAGCATTGTTCGCAATCTACCAAGACGTTTCCGGCCAAGCGAAAGACGTAGCACTTGCGTATGCAAAAGGAATCGGTTCCGCTCGCGGTGGAGTTCTTGAAACGACATTCGAAGAAGAAACTGTTACGGACCTATTCGGTGAGCAAGCGGTACTTTGCGGCGGGTTGACTTCCCTTGTCAAAGCTGGATTCGAAACACTCGTCGAAGCTGGATACCAACCAGAACTTGCTTATTTTGAAACATTGCACGAAGTAAAACTAATCGTTGACTTGATGTATGAAGGCGGTATGGCAGGAATGCGCTACTCCGTTTCAGACACAGCTGAATGGGGCGACTTCGTATCCGGTCCACGCGTAGTCGATGCGGACACGAAAGCACGCATGAAAGATATCCTAACTGATATCCAATCCGGTAAATTTGCAAAAGAATGGATCGAAGAAAACGAAAACGGCCGTCCAAAATTCAATGCAATTGAAGCAGCGGAAGCAGAGCACCAAATCGAGAAAGTGGGTCAAAAACTACGTTCTATGATGCCGTTCATCAGTGAAGGTGCAAAATCCAAAGAGGAAGAAGTGGTGGCTAGTGCGAAAAATTGACATCTTTGACACAACGTTACGAGATGGAGAACAATCTGCCGGTATTAATCTGAATACGGCGGAGAAGTTGGAAATCGCACGCCAACTTGAAAGATTCGGGGCGACTATTATCGAAGCAGGGTTTCCTGCTTCGTCCCCCGGTGATTTCGAAGCAGTGCAGCGGATTGCCAATACGGTGAAAAACTCAACAGTGACAGGTCTGGCACGTGCGATGAAGCATGATATCGATCGATCGTGGGAAGCACTTCGCGGTGCCGAACAGCCCCATCTCCATGTCTTCCTTGCCACCTCGCCAATCCATATGGAATATAAACTGCAAAAAACACCGGACCAAGTCGTGGAAGCGGCTGTGGAAGCAGTGAAATATGCACGTCAATTCTTCCCGCTCGTTCAATGGTCTGCGGAAGACGGATTCCGTTCAGATCGGGAATTCCTCGTTCGAATCATTAATGAAGTGATCAAAGCAGGAGCAACGACAATCAATATTCCGGATACTGTCGGTTATGCGACGCCGCAAGAATACGGTGACTTGTTCCGCTATTTGAAAGAGAACGTAACAGGTGTCGAAAAAGTGAAGCTATCTGCACATTGCCATGATGATCTTGGAATGGCGGTTGCCAACTCGATTGCAGCAATCCAGAACGGTGCCGATCAAGTCGAAGGGACGATCAACGGAATTGGGGAACGTGCAGGAAATGCAGCGCTAGAGGAAATTGCGGTGGCTCTTCATATCCGCAAAGACTTTTACAACTTGGAAACTGGCATCAACTTGAAAGAAATCAAACGTACGAGCCAGCTCGTAAGCCAATTGACAGGGGTCGTCATCCAGCCGAATAAAGCGGTTGTCGGGAAAAACGCGTTTGCACATGAATCGGGCATCCACCAGGATGGTTATTTGAAAAATCGTGAAACGTATGAAATCATTACGCCAGAACTTATTGGTGAAACGACTGCGCCACTTGCACTTGGCAAACACTCGGGCCGCCACGCATTCAAGGATCGCGCCATCTCGATGGGCTTTGATTTAAGTGATGAAAAGCTGAATGAAGCATTCGTGGAATTCAAGAAATTAGCGGACCGAAAGAAAGAAATTACGGAAGATGATTTGTACGTACTCTTCACAGAACGTCAAATCAACCACTCGGATATGCCGATTTACAAATTGGAGAACGTCCAAGTGCAATACGGTACTGCGAATGTACCGACTGCCACTGTGACAGCGGTCGTCCCGAGCGGAGTGACTGAAACGGTTGCCTCGACAGGTTCCGGTTCAGTGGAAGCAATTTTCAATACGCTGGAAAAATTGGTCAATGGGAAGGTCCATATTCTGGATTATCGAGTCACTTCCATCGGAAAAGGCCGCGACGCACTCGGTGATGCGGTCATCAATTTAAGCTTCAACGGGGAAACATTCACAGGCCGCGACGTCGCACAAGACGTATTGCAAGCATCCGCCAAGGCGTATTTGAACGCCATCAATAGAAAACTGATCAAAGATAGAGTTCTTGCAGTCGAAACTGTTTGAAGAACGGGCCATTTTTTTAATAAAACCTGATATATTGCATACTGTCTATTGCATAATGGTGCTTCAATGCAGAAGCACGAATCGTACGTGACGAATCGCAAAGGGATTTTATAAAAATTAGGGGATTTTATAAAAACAAGGAGGAGAAGTATTATGGAGAAAAAGATCGCCGTATTACCAGGTGACGGAATCGGTCCGGAAGTTACAGAGGCAGCAGTAAAAGTGTTGGAGGTCATCGGCAGACGCTTCGGTCATACGTTCACATTTGAACATGGTGCAATCGGTGGGGAGGCGGTGGATCGTTTTCAAAACCCGCTGCCTGAAGAAACAGTAGCCGTTTGTGAAGCAAGTGATGCGATCCTTCTCGGTGCAGTCGGAGGCCCACAATGGGAGCAAAACCCGGCAGAATTGCGTCCGGAAAGAGGATTGCTAGCCATCCGTAAACGTTTCGACCTGTTTGCCAACCTTCGTCCTGTCAACGCCGTTCCATCTTTGCTCCATGCTTCTCCTTTGAAAGAAGAAGTGGCAAAAGATGTCGATATGCTCATCGTTCGTGAATTGACAAGCGGGATCTACTTCGGCGAACCGAGCCGCTATACCGAAAAATCAGGAATCGATACATTGCTATATACGCGTGAAGAAATCGAGCGGATTGTCGAAAAGGCGTTTGAACTAGCGAGATTGCGCCGCGGGAAAGTCGCTTCCGTCGATAAGGCGAATGTGTTGGCCACAAGTAAACTATGGCGTGAAGTTGTGGATGAAAAGAAAAAGAATTATCCAGATATCGAAGTGGAGCATATGCTCGTCGATTCTACGGCAATGAAATTGATTACGAACCCGGCGGCATTCGACGTCATCTTGACAGAGAACATGTTCGGCGACATTTTAAGTGATGAAGCGTCCGTCATTACAGGTTCCCTAGGCGTATTGCCATCCGCGAGTGTCCGGAGCGACGGTTTCGGATTGTATGAGCCGGTTCACGGAACAGCGCCTGAAATTGCAGGTCAAGGATTGGCGAATCCGGCAGCAGCAATCCTATCTGCCGCGATGATGCTGAAATATTCATTCGGCATGGAAACGGAAGCAGCCGCTATTGAGAAAGCGGTCAATACTGTATTCGAAGATGGACACTTCACAGCAGATCTTGCAACGGATGGCACGCGAGCTCTTTCCACAGCGGACTGGACAGCGAAAGTCGTTGATGAACTGGATTTGCAATTCGTTTCAAATAGCATCATGTATTCATACGTGTGAAAGGAGAAGAGACATATGGCAAAGAACATTATCGAAAAAATATGGAATCAGCATGTCGTGTACGAAGAAGAAGGGAAGCCAGACTTGCTCTACATCGACCTTCATCTTATACATGAAGTGACTTCTCCCCAGGCGTTTGAAGGATTGAGGCTGGCAAATCGTAAGGTCCGCCGACCGGATCTAAGCTTCGCAACGATGGACCATAATGTTCCGACACGTAATCGGGATGAAATCAAGGATCCGATTGCACGGAATCAAATCAATACCCTTCAAAAGAACTGCGATGAGTTCGGCATTCCGCTTGCGAATATGGACCACCCCGACCAAGGGATCGTCCATATCATCGGACCAGAACTTGGCTTGACACAACCTGGAAAAACAATTGTCTGCGGGGATAGTCACACATCCACGCACGGGGCTTTCGGAGCGATTGCATTCGGAATCGGGACGAGTGAAGTGGAACACGTCCTGTCGACGCAAACGCTTTGGCAAAACAAACCGAAAACGATGGAAATCCGCATTAACGGGAAACTCGGTTTCGGCGTAACAGCAAAAGACGTTATCTTGGCGATCATCGCAAAATTCGGCATCGATATGGGAACCGGCCACATCGTGGAATATACGGGAGAAGCAATCCGCGGCTTGACGATGGAAGAACGGATGACCATCTGTAATATGTCCATCGAGGCGGGTGCGAAGGCCGGTTTAATTAGCCCGGATGAAACGACGATCAATTACTTAAAAGGACGCCGTTATGTGCCGGAAGGCGAAGCATTCGAAGAAGCGGCAGCGAAATGGTTGGCCCTTGCGACAGATGAAGGAGCGACCTATGATCGTGTCGTGGAAATCGATGCGGATGAAATTGAACCTTTCGTCACATGGGGCACGAACCCATCAATGGGATCGGGCATCTCGACCCGCGTTCCATTCGCCTCCGATTTCGAAGAGCAATCCGATAAAGACGCATTGCGGAAAGCGTTGGAGTATATGGGGCTGGAAGAAGGAATGCCACTGACGGATATCAAAGTGCAGCATGTCTTCATCGGTTCTTGTACGAATGCCCGCCTAAGCGATTTGCGTGCAGCGGCGAACGTCATTCAAGGGAAGCAAGTCGATCCATCCGTGACAGCGATTGTCGTTCCCGGATCCCATGCCGTGAAAAGGAAGGCGGAAGAAGAAGGACTCGACAAAGTCTTCTTGGATGCCGGCTTTGAATGGCGCGAATCGGGCTGCAGCATGTGTCTTGCGATGAACGATGATGTCGTACCAGCCGGTGAGCGTTGTGCGTCCACGTCCAACCGAAACTTCGAAGGACGACAAGGGGCCGGTTCACGCACACACTTGATGAGCCCAGCTATGGCAGCAGCATCCGCAATTGCAGGCCGCTTCGTCGATGTCAGGGAAATGCAATCCGTTGAGGCGTAATGAGGGGAGGAAGTTTAGATGAAACCGATCAATGAAGTAGTGAGTGTTATTACACCACTGGACCATAAAAATGTCGATACCGACCAGATCATTTCGAAAGAGTTCCTGAAGCGCATCGAACGCACAGGATTCGGACAATATTTATTCTACCACTGGCGTTTCAATGCAGATGGATCGGTACGGGAAGATTTCGTATTGAACGATGAACGATTCAAAGAATCAAAAATCCTCGTCGCCCACGACAATTTTGGCTGTGGCTCCTCTCGGGAACACGCACCATGGGCCATCTTGGACTATGGTTTCCAAGTTGTCATCGCGCCAAGCTTCGCAGACATTTTCCATAATAACTGCATGAAGAACGGCATTCTGCCGATTAAGTTGAGCGTCGCTGAAGTCGAAGAATTACTAGCGAATAGCCAAAAAGAATCATACACAGTCGAAGTGAATCTCGAACAGCAAACTGTAAAGGGCCAAGACGGCAAAACGTATTCATTCGACATCGATCCATATTACAAGCAAATGCTGTTAAACGGTTGGGACGAAATTTCATTGACCTTCCAATACGAAGAGCATATTGCCAATTACGAAAAACAACATGCCTGAGTGCATGGGACCGCCTTACTAGCCGGAAAACCGGTTGGTGAGGCGGTTTTTTATTGGAGGTGTTCCGGACGTGTGATAGTTTGGTTAACGTTGAGGGTATACGAGTTCCCCTAGGGAATGTATCAGTTTTGCGTTGGGGCCGCGGAATGCGGAACAACGAAAATACCAATTAGTGTGAGCCTTGCAGCTCGCACTTTTTTTTGTTAGGATGAAACATATTCTGGAACAAAGGAGGGGACCTCATCATGAAAAGGTCGATCATCTTCGCAACATTGTTAGGGTCAGCTCTTTTACTGGGAGCCTGTGGAGACAAAGAAACGAAAGAAGAGCCCGCAGCGGAAACGGAAACAGAGGAAACGGAAAACACCATGGCCGAACAAGGGGCTGTCGATAAATCAGACACGACCAAGTCAGACGATGAATTGAAAGAGGAGTTCGGCAAGGAAGACGGCGTGTCCAGTGTCAGCATCATCGTCACAGAGGATGCGGGTGGTTTTGTCCTAGTCGATTTTACCGTCGGGGATGACATGAAGGAAGAACAGGCTCAGAAATTGGCCGATCAGTTTGCTGAGAAAATCCAAGAAAAATATAAAGAGTACAAGATTGATGTACAAGCCCGTAAGAACGACGAAACGCTTGCTCAAAAAACAATAGAGTAATTGAAACCCCTTCCTATTTTCAGGGAGGGGTTTGTCTTGATTTCATCGCTTTAGGGGGTGAAGTTTTTATTTCCCGGGAAGCCTATGTCAAATACCCGCTGAATCGCTCCGGACACAATTCCAAATATGGAATCAATTACGCTGAGGCAATTGCTTTGGAAAATATGTTATCATAAATATAAAATAGAATTTAGGAAAAGGGGGAATAGTAGCAGTGATCACGAAAAGAAAACCGGGCAACTTGCTCAGAGCGGGCGGTCTTTCTATCGCTCTGGCGTTATTCGGTTTTGGGACAGGGGCGGCTAGCGCCAACCCGATTGATCCGAGTTTTTCTGACGTACATAATGAGTTCTGGGCGAAGGACGAAGTGACCCAGCTGGTTGATCTGAAAATCATCAATGGCTATCCGGACAAGCAGTTCCGGCCAAGTTTGGAAGTGACGCGTGGACAGGCCGCGAACTTGATGACAAATGCGCTCGGCTTGCCAGAAGCTCCTTATCAACCGATCTTCAAGGATGTCAGTTCGAAATCGTCTCATTTGAAAGGCGCTATGGCTACATATGGAGCAGGGATTTTCCTGGGAAAGGAAGACGGGACGTTCGGCGTCGGTGATTATTTGACACGTGAACAGATGGCAACCGTCATCGTCCGTGCATTTGATTTGGAAGACACAGGTGAAGACATCACGTTCAAGGATGATCATCGGATTAGCGAATCCCATAAAGAGGGAGTCAAGGTGCTTGCGCAACATGGCATTACGACAGGGAAGGAAGACGGGACATTCGATCCGAAAACACCCGTCAATCGGGCCACTTATGTCGTATTCCTTCATCGGGCGATGGTACAAAAAGGATTGATTGAAGAAAAGCCGGCGACGGTTTTCAAATCAGCCGATGTCTTGGGAGATTATAAAACGGTTCGGCACGAACAGCAGTTTACGGAAGTGCCATTGTCTTCATCAAGCAAGACATATTTACGCTCGAACTATTATTTGCAATTGACCAGTGAGAAAAAAGTGCCGCATCCGCATGCGACCGATATCGTTTATACATATGCGGTAGGCGGACATGCGCCGGCAAAGGTCAAGTTGACGAAACGAGAATTACCGAATGGCGACTATTTTTTATTCACCGAGCTGCGTAATCCACAGCGGTTGCCGTTAACGATCGACTTGATTCAGACGGAGGGCGGTTTGCAGAAAACGGTGCTTCATAAATACAGCCAGCACCAGATTAAAAAAGATGTTGATGATACGTTCGGCTTTGATTTGACGACGTATCCGACTGGTATCTTGGAGAAAATCGGGACGGATGGAAAAACGGAGCAACGGATGATCGGTAAAGCCTATCGATCCCAAGAGTTAACACAGTCCTATCCGAACGGGGCGGCGAGCCATACGAGAGAGCTTCATGAGGAAACGGAAGCGTTCAGTGGCGTCAAACTTGGCGATACCCAGCTATCGGTCTACCGCCTGCAATCCCGTGGGCAGGACATCGTTGACCAGTGGTTCCTTTCTTCCGAAGACCGGTTATTTGCAGAACGGAAGAACATGGATTCCTGGATGTGGGAATCGGCTACTTACTATAAAAAGCGGAATAAATGGTATACAGCTGAAGGGCCTTTCAATAAAATGGCCACCACAATCGAACCGATGCCGAAATCGGGCAGAGGGTACGGCCGAAATCTTCTTCTCGTGAAAGAGGATCGGGTGATGCTGTTGTACAATCAAACGAAGGAACGCTATTTTGAGGATTTGCTATACAATTCATTCACGAACTTGGATATTTTCCGCGGCAAGTCGACGTATTGGGAAACGGAAGTGACGAGTACCTATTTGAAAAATCTGTATGGATTCACGGCTCCTTTCGTCGATACGCGTTTCAACGAGCAGATTGCGCTGTTCCTATATAATGGAGGGAAAGCGTTTGGCCATTCGGATTACAATGTCGGTTTGAAAAATTATGCCGATCTTCTCGTTTCGCAAAAAGGAAAAGGCAATATTATTTCCGTCGACAAGGATTCGTATTACATCTCGGATTATTTCCCGACGAAGCAAAAGATCAGGACCCACACATCGATGAACCATTTGCTGGGGGGGATGAATATCCTGTTACTCGCCTACGAGGAATTTGGCGATCCGGTCTATTTACAGACCGCGACGAGCATCCAATCCGCAATCGTGAAAGATGAAAAGAAATGGATACGCCCGGACGGGGATATCTGGTATAAGGTAGATCCAGACCATACGTTTGTCGGGCGCGATTACACGCATTTGACATTGGAGGATCTGATCCATTCATATGAAAAGTGGGCTGCTATCGACGAATCCAAATTGCCGGTCTTCGAGCGGATGATCCGTTCCAAGGCGAAATACTTGGATAGCAATGAAAAAGGCTACACGACGAAAATCAAAGCCGGTCTCGAACGCATTGGCATGCCGGAACTGCTTCCGGCGGGCGTCGAGCACACGGACGCACTATAATAGGGAAGAAACGTCCTCTCTCCGGAAATTTCGGTGGAGGACGTTTTTACGGTGTGCCCGGCATGGGCTATAACTTGGTGGTGAAAGTCCACTACAGGCTTGGCAGTAGGAACTGTTAGCTTAAGGCAAGGGTGTCCACCGTGAGGTGGAATCTGAAGGAAGCCGGCGGCAAAATCCCGAACCGACGGACAGAAACTGCATATGAGGCTGAATTGGAACGGACGAGTTTGCCGTACAAAACAAAGTCCAATACTGCCCGAGTTCCATACAGTAAATGCAGCGGTTACATGGGAGGAAGGTTATAGCTCTTACCCGGGGAGGTCTTACAGGGGTTCCCGACAAGAGGGATGGAATATCCCACAGGAACAAACCGGTCAGTGATGGCAGGTTGAACTGTAAGAAGTCAGCAGAAGCCATAGTAGTCCATAAGGACGAAGGGCTGAACAATAATAATCCTGAAATGAAATGGAGGTAAAGACAGTGCAAAGACCACAGAAAACATCGGCAGATGGCTGGCCGCAAAGGGATAGGTTGGAAACCGAAGAATATGCGGGAGCGTGCAGTCCTGTCTTTACAGAAATGGAGCGACAGGATGGTATCGATTTGATTGATAAAGTAGTCGACATCAACAACCTCTTTAACGCTTGTAAGAAAGTGAAGGCAAATAAAGGGGCGCCGGGTGTCGATGAAATGACAGTAGATGAACTTTTAGGTCATGTAGCCAAATACCGAACCCAACTTATTAGAAAGCTGAAAGACGGTTCGTACGAACCACTGCCAGTAAAACGTGTTGAAATTCCAAAGTTAGATGGGTCAATGCGAAAACTCGGCATACCGTGTGTACGGGATCGAATGGTTCAACAAGCCATCTATCAGGTGATTGGTAAAATCATTGACCCTCATTTTTCGGAGAGGAGCTATGGTTTTCGTCCAAAACGGAATCAGCATCAAGCCATTAAGCAATCCATCACATATTATGAACAAGGTTATAGAGTGGTAGTCGATTGTGATTTAAAAAGCTACTTCGACACCATTAATCATCAGAAGCTGATGGAATATCTAAAAGAGTTCATAAACGACAAGATTGTCCTAAAGTTGATATGGAAGTTTCTAAAGAGTGGCATCCTTGAAGATGGACTTATCAGTCCAACAGAAGAAGGTGCTCCGCAAGGTGGCGTACTCTCCCCGATTCTTAGCAATGTCTATTTGAATCAATTAGATAGGGAACTTGAAAGACGGGGGCATAAATTCGTACGATTTGCGGATGATTTCTGCATATACGTGAAAAGCAGGCGAGCAGGGGAACGTGTTTTGGAAAGCATTACAAAGTTCCTTGAACATGATTTGAAGCTGACAGTGAACCAAGAAAAGAGCAAGGTGGGTTCTCCGGTCAAACTCAAGTTCCTCGGTTTCTGCCTCCATTCCACATCTAAAGGTGTGGGTTGTAGACCACATCACTCCGCAAAAAGTCGATTCAAATCAAAATTAAAGAAAATCACCAAACGGAATCGCCCGGGCCGCTTTGACGAGATTGCCAAAGAAATCAACCAAGTGACAATAGGTTGGATAAACTACTATGGAATTGGCTTTATGAAAAGTTTTATCAAATCCATGGCACAATGGCTGAACCATCGGTTACGTCAACTGATATGGAAACGTTGGAAGAAGATATGGACAAAATACCGTCAGTTACGAAGGCTGGGAATTTTACATGAAGAAGCTTGGAAAGTATCAAATTCCCGAAAGGGATATTGGAGAGTCTCCAAAAGCGAAACTCTACATAAAGCAATCAAAGCAGAAACGCTCACCAAGTGGGGTCTGAAAGACCTGAATCACTTGTATGAGCGTCGATACTTAAGTTATTGAACCGCCGTATACGGAACCGTACGTACGGTGGTGTGAGAGGTCGGGAGCTAATCACTCCCTCCTACTCGATTTTTCTTAGGATTGCTGGGCTAATTGTTGGGGATAGCTAGTGGTGGAGGGAAGTTCTCGACACTTGGGGGAAAGTATCAGCAGTTGTCGCGAGTTATCGGCGCTTGTGAGGAAGTATCAGCAGTTCCCGCGAGTTATCGGCACTTGAGGAGAAGTATCAGCGGTGACGGGAAGTTATCAGCGTTTGAGAGGAAATATCAGCAGTTCTCGCGATTTATCAGCGCTTGTGAGGAGGTATCAGCGGTGTCGGGAAGTTATCAGCTTTTGAGAGGAAATATCAGCGGTTCCCGCGATTTATCAGCGCTTAGAGGGAAGTATCAGCATTTCTCGCGATTTATTAGCGCTTGTGAGGAAGTATCAGCAGTTCCCGCGAGTTCTCAGCGCTTGTGAGGAAGTATCAGCAGTTGCCGCGAGTTATCGGCACTTGAGAGGAAATATCAGCAATTCTCGCAAGTTATCAGCACTTGGGAGAAAGTATCAGCGGCTTCCGCGAGTTATCAGCATTTGAAAGGAAGTATCAGCAATTCTCACAAATTATCAGCGCTTGTACAGAACTCTCATCAGCAGTCCCAAGTCATCATCAAGACCGCAAAGTGTAAAATCCCACCCATGCCCTGGCAGGACCAAGGCATGGATGGGATTTTTAAGTTAATACGTAATCTTCTGGACGAGGTCAGAGCGGATCCAGCCGTAGTCTGAGGCGGGCGGGTTGATGTCCGCTAACACTTTGTACCAAGTATAACCGTCGCTGCCTGTCGTTTCGTCCACGATGACGAGTGGATAGCCGAATGCGGCGTTGTAGCCGGGGTCTTTCGGCTTGTACGTGAATAATTTATTCGTGTTCGTGACGTCCGGGCTTGTCCGGACGTTGACGCCCGTCGTACCGGTATATGAAATGACGGCAAGTTTTGCTTGGTTCATATCCCGTTTGCCGAGGAATGAATCGATACGCCACATATGGCCCGCGATTTTACTTCCCCAGTTTGGATCGGACGCATATTTCACATTGAATCCGACCGCTTTATTACCCGGCACAGCCCCATTGGCATGAGTCCCGGCAGGGTTTGCATAATTAAGATTCATATAGCGATTGATGAACGCATCGACGCTGTATGTTGGGTGGATATACATTTCACCCATATCCGGCGAGGAATCAAAGACTTTGATGCCGAAAATATTGTTTTTCGTTTGGGCATTGGCACTCATTCCGTAATCGCTTTCGTGGATGGCCGCTGCCAAGATAAACATCGCATTGACACGGTGCTGTTCTTCCATCAACTTCAAATAATCGCCAAGCCCGATCAGCTTGGACTTCAATGTGGCGTCCTTATAACGGGCAATTCCCGTTTTCTCCCGGTCCTTCAGGATTTCCTGAATATACTGCTCCAGTTCCACCCCGCTATAGGAAGTCGGTTGGCGGACCGATTGGAATTGGAAATATGGGTAATAGGTGATGACGTTATTTGATCCGACTTCCGAAAAATGGACGCCATCCAAACTCGTATACCGTTTTCCGTTTCGCATCGTGTTTGCAGCAGGGCCAACTGTGTAAACGCTCCGCGTCTTCTTTAGGTTATCGTACGTCTGATGGACGAGGAGGCCACCCTCGACTTCATAATAATCATAGCCGGTGACGAGCTCCGTCGGAACGAGATCCACCTCATTCTGTTTCGCATAGAATGTGGAGCCTGCCACTTCCACGATGACGTGGTCGGCGCTGCTGCCGATGTATTTCATTTCCCGGCCTTTTTGAATATAGGTCACTTCATTTCGAAAATTGGAATTATCATAAAGGGACGTCAATTGCTTCGGATTTTCCGAGCCGAAAGCCCTCCCCGCTTTCATTTTGATAATTTTATTGTTCTTTTGGATGGCCCGGACGGACGAGGAAGCATTGTACACTGCCAATGCTTCCTCGTATGTTCGGTAAAGGGCCGTCGTCGGGATGACTTGTCCGTTGGAAATCGTGCTCACTTTATACACTTCTGGATCGACATCCGGAACGGTCGGAGTGCCTGGTGTGCTTGGCTCGGATGGCTTCAGCACTTCCGCTGCAGCAAACAACCGGAAAAGGAATGCAGCCGCATGGGCGATTGTCGCATTATCCTGCGGGTTAAAATAAACTCCGTCTTTCCGGTGATCCCCCCGAATGATATTCAAGTTCACTGCCGCAGAGACGGCATCCACAAAGTTCGGTGAAATTTTTTTCGAATCTTTGAAAGTAAACTTCGTTGCATTTGCAGGAAGCTGCATATGGCGCATCGCCTTGTACATCATCCCTGCCATTTGTTGACGGGTAATTTTTTCATTTGGCCGGAAGGTGCCATCCGGATAACCGGATAAGATGCCGGCGCCTGCCGCGTTCTGGATTTCCACCGTCAAACTGGAGTTTTTCGGCATGTCCTTGAACGTATACTTGGTTGAAACAGGCAGATCCAAGGCTCGGGCGATATACGAAGCAAATTCACCTCGCGTCACCGCTTTGTTCGGACGGTAGTTGCCTTTGCTGTCCGCACGGATGACGTCCTTTGCTATCCAATATTCCAATTCACTTTGCATCTGGTGTCCTTTGATATCGCTCGCTTCCACTTGTGCTTGGAAGAGCGGAGACAAGAACAGCATGGTGATCAAAGTGAATGTCACTAGTTTTTTCACCTGTTAACCTCCTTCTGGTAATCTACTTACATAGTACCAGAGTGGGAGCGATTTCATAAGGTGCTATATTCTCATTTGCTTTCACAATGAACTTCAAAACACAATTGATTCTAAAATTGGAACGAAAGAGGACGCCAGAGCGTCCAATAAGATGTTATAATGGGTGAGGAATTGTTCCACCATATTAGAAGCGAGTAGTCGTAGAAAGGGAAATTTCGTTCATGTCTACCTTACAAGAAAAATTGCGTGATACAAATACATTGTTTTTCATTGCAGCAATCGTGGTTGTCCTTCTGGCGATAGCGTTGCCGGCTAAAATTGCACTTGTCATCACGTCGCTGTTCTTCATGTTTTATGCTTTTGTGAAACCGCAGCAAAGCTTATTGTTCTTAGTTGTCTACGTCAGCATCCGGCCGTTCCTGCTGGAGATGAATTCTGGGTTGAAGCTGATCGGGGACCTGATCACGTTCATCGCATTCATCCGACTGGTCCTTTCCAGCGGGCGGGATTGGAAAACGCTTTTTACATTCAAATGGTTCGAGTGGGCGTTTTTCGCTTTCCTTATTCTCGGATCAGTGAGCGGTATTTTGCAAGATGTGCTGCCGGGTTCCGTTCTGTTCCAAATCCGAACGTTCCTCATCATGTACATGCTGTACTATATTGTTTCGCGCATGCTCTTGCCGGACAGTTGGTACCGGCGATTTGCCTGGGTCGTCGTCTGGACAGGCCTGATCTCTTCGGTCCATGGACTGGTCGAGAAGCTGTCGATGCGTCAGCTGTTCTTGCCGGAAGCGTGGAAATATAAAACATTATCCGCGACGAACTTCGTCAGGATCTACGGGTTGCCGGGGAATCCGAACTCGCTTGCGTTGTTGCTGTTCTTCGGAATCATTGCGATATTCTACTTGCAGGCAATCTATAAATCAGAGAAATACAAATGGTTTTTGAATATCAATCTCGTCCTGTTTCTCGGTATTTTAGTGCTTACTTATTCTAGAGGGACATGGATCTCGGCCTTTGTCTTCGGAGCAGTTTTCATTTTATCCACGAGAAACTGGCCAATGTTAAAGAAGCTGGTCATCACGGGGATTGCCTCCATCATTCTTGTGTATTATCCGGTCAACTTGGGAGTTCAGCTCGTTCAGTCGCTTGGTGTGAAGGCACCGACTACCGGTCCTGGGGGCATCGGGGAACGGTTTGGCGAAACGTTTAATGAAAAGAATCTAGCGCTCATGACTGAAAGCGGACGGTTCTTCTATATTAAAAAAGGTTTTGAAATCTTCAAGGATGAGCCGATTACGGGAACCGGTTTCGGTTCATTCGGCGGTTCGGCTACGCTATCCTATGGTTCGCCGATCTATAGCCACTATGGCATTCGTTCGGATATTTACGGCGGAAAATATTTTTATTCCGACAATCAATACATCCAAGTCATCACGGAAACCGGGGTCATCGGCGTCGTGCTGTTTGCCGCATTCCTGCTCGGAATGTTGGCGATGTTCTGGAAAGAGCGGAAGACCGTGTTCGGGAAATTCATGATCGCCTTCTGGCTTGCGACCGGATTTTCCGGATTCTACTATAATATATGGGAATTGAAATTGTACACGATGTTTTACTTCCTCCTCTTTGGCGCTTTCGCCTCGCAGGCGGGTCTTTATAGGAAGCTGTATGAACCAAAAGAATGAAAGAGCCGTCCATGGGAATGAATTTTCCTTGGACGGCTTTTTCCTTCCAATGGCGGATGGCAATGTTGAACCTCTTTTGTTAAGCTGTAGTTTGATAGGAAAGGAAGGTGCACAGTTATCACTACTACAGCAGTTTCATTGAAGAAAAGTCTAGGGAAAAAAATAGCCACGGCCACGATTGCTGCCTCACTTCTGTTTTCATTGCCAACAGGGGCTTCGGCCAAACAGCAATCGACGAAAAGTTATCCGGTATCCTCCGGCGTGACCTATTCGCAATATACATATTCGGGTTCCAGTTATATGAATCATATTACAGTAGATTTAAGTGATACATATACGAAATTGGGTATTGGATTGCCTTCGCCGATTGCCAAACGGGCAACAACGACCGCACTCGCGAACCGGGATTCAAAGGACGGCCATCGTGTAGTCGGCGCGATCAACGCTTCGTTTTTCGATATGACGAGCGGGCTGCCGATGTACTTGATTTCCCAAGGGAATGAAATCATCAACGGCGGCGTCATTTCCAAGTCTTCGAATTATTATGTGAGCCAGCCGATTGCGTTTGGTGTCACAAAAGATGGACTTGCGGAAATCGATCACTACAATTTTAATGTCCATTTGAATTACAGAGGGACAAACTATCAATTGACGGGGCTGAACCGTCAACGGCAAGACGATGAGATGATCATCTTTACGCCGCAATACATCGATAAATACACCAACTCCAACCAATACGGAATGGAAGTGGTTATCGATACGGGGCAACCAATCACGTCTACCCATTACGGGCAGCAAGTGACTGGGAAAGTAGTCAAAGTGCGGGATTACGGTTCGAAAGAGAAAGTGGAAATCCCGAAAACAGGATTTGTCCTCTCGGTCCACGGCAAAGTCGGTCTTGATCGGTACAAAAGCATGCAGATTGGCGAGGAAGTCACTCTCTCCTTATCAATTGACGACAAATGGAAAGATTCCCAGTTCATGTTGGCAAGCGGCCCGATGCTGTTGAAGGACGGCAAGCCGAACATTACGATGAACACATCCAATTCACGGGCAACCGCGCGGACAGCCCGCACGGCCGTTGCCATCAGCAAGGATAAGAAGAAAGTTCATCTCGTGACAGTAGATAGCCGAAGCGGCTACAGCAACGGCATGTCGCTGACGCAATTTGCGAACTACTTGGCGGCGCAAGGGTATGACCGCGCATTGAATTTCGATGGGGGTGGATCGACCGCGATGGGCGTGCGGAACCATGGAAGCAATACAGTCTTCCTGGCGAACCGGACTTCCAATTCGGCAGAGCGGCAAGTTTCCGCAATCATTGAAGCGATCAGCACGGCACCTGTGAGTGATCCGGCCATTATCAGCGCCAACCGATCTCAAATCGGGGAGATGCTCGTCGGATCCAAAGCGTCCGTGAAAGTGAACCATGTACTTGATGCGTATTACAACCCGTTGAAAGTGGATACGAATCAAGTCGTTATCCAATCTGAAAAAGGGAATGTAACAGGATCCGGACTTAGCTATACGGCGACTAAAGCGGGAGCTGACCGTCTATTGGTCCGTTACGGAAATGCGGAGCAATCGTTCCCAATCACAGTTGTCGACGCTCCGGCTCGTCTGACAGTGTCACCGACATCATCCAGTGTAGCACCTGGGGCAACAGTTGCATTCAAAGCAACAGCGACTGATGCACAAGGAAAGCCTGTCATTTATTCACCAGAACAGTTGAAATGGAGTGTCACCGGTGATATCGGAACCATTTCACAGACCGGTAGTTTCAAAGCTGCCTCGAAACCAGGCAAAGGCCAAGTGAACGTGACGCTCGGTACGAAAACAACAAGCATCCCAGTTACAATCAAAGACGGTACACCTGCATTCAAGGATATTCCTGCGGATTATGCGTACTATACGGAAATCCGTCATCTGAAGGACCTTGGTTATATCAAGGGGGATGTGGATGGGAAATTCAATCCAGGCAATACATTGTCTCGTGAGCATGCGGCGGTCATCCTGAGCCGGGTCTTCAATCTGGACACATCGAAGGCAGGGGCCCAAAAGTTCAAAGACGTCCCGGCCTCGCATCGCTATTTCAATGAAATCAACGCGATTGCTGGTGCGAATTTAGTAGGTGGGAAAGGGGACGGCACCTTTGATCCGGCCGGAAAACTGACCCGTGCCCAAATGGCGGCTATCCTTGTTAAGGCGTATAAGCTGCAAGGCGAGTCCGCGAAGAAATTCAAAGATGTCCCATCAAAACACTGGGCGTACAAGCAAATTCATATTCTAGCAAACCATAACATCACAACAGGAAATGAAAAAGGCAACTTCGAACCGGACAAGCCGGTCAACCGTGCTCAATTCAGCGCCTTCCTGTATCGTGCGATGGATAAATAATAGGATGTAAAGGAGGACTGCTGGAGACGGCGGTCCTCCTGTTCTTTTGAGATGCCTACTTTTCGGGCATTGGTCAGAGAGCATCCGCCTGGAGCGGAAACCCGTTAGGCTATGGTATACTGGAAGAAATATTTGACGAAGGAAGTTTTTCAATGAAAATTGGGATTGTCGGAAATTATGGAAATGATAATAACGGGGATGAGGCGATCCTGCTCAGCATCATCAAGCAGGTGACGTCCACTTTCGATATAGGTCGGAGCGATTTGACGGTGTTCAGCAATAATCCGAAACAGACGGCGACACGCTACGGTGTGACAAGCTTTCCGCTTTATTATAAAAACGGAAATGCCGTCAAGACGTTCGGGAAGACGTTTTCAGCAAACCGGAAAATCGTCAAGACACTCGATTTGCTCATCATCGGGGGCGGCGGTATCCTTATGGACTTATATGGAAGGGAAGCGCCGTTATTCGGATCGTATGCGATGATGGCAAAAAACAGTGGGGTACCCTACGTCGTCTATGGCTGTGGAGCCGGTCCGCTTAACACCGGGCTTGGGAAATGGTTCATCCGCTATATGTGCAAGCACGCCGACAGCGTGTCCGTCCGGGATCCAGAATCAAAGGAATTGCTGCAGTCGATCGGCGTGAAGCAGTCCATTCAGGTGATCGGCGACCCGGCATTCTCATTGCGAGAGGGCACACGGGAACCTTCCGCGGTGCCGGTGAGTATTGGGGTGACGGCAGTTCCGTATTACCATGCCGGTTATTGGCCGGAGGAAGACGTTTCGCGATATGACGACTACGTGGAAGGGATGGCGCGGAATCTCGACCGCTTGGCAGAGCAGCATGATGTAAAAATCAATTTCTTCGCTACAAAATATCCGCAGGACGCGGACGTGACAAAGGATATTCAAGCGAAGATGACATACGCGGATCGCACGTCGATCATCGACGAGAATCTGTTGCCGGAACGGATTTTGGACGTCACGGCACAGCAAGACATCGTCATCGGGACACGCCTGCACTCCTTGATCTTGGCCACATGCACAGAAACGCCCGTCATGGCGATTTCCTATCATCATAAAGTAAATGATTTCATGAAGCTGGCAGAATTGGAGCAATTCGCATTCCCCATTTCCGAAATTAATCAAAACCATGATTTATTTTTGGAAGCCTTTACTGAAATGGAAGGGGACTGGACAGGAACCTCCGAGCGAACGAAGGAGCTATCCGTCCTCCTCTACGAGGATGCAATGAAGGGAACCGAGCAATTCCGAAGCGCTGTGAAGAAATGATCAAAACCTGGGGGCAGCATGCGTGCTGCTTCCGGGTTTTTCAATTTGAAGGGATGAATCAAAGGAATTGCAACGTGGTGATAGTAATTGACGAGTGATTGCAGAAAATGGGGAAACAACCGCACTCCTAAAACCGTTGTCGTGCTCATAACTTCGTGTTTCGCGCTCATAACTCCAGGTCAAGCGCCGATAAATCCGTTTCCCGCGCTTATAACTATGCTTCCACGCCCATAAGTCTGTAGTTCGCGCTGATAACTTTAGCTTCCCCGCTCATAGTCTATTGTCCGCGCCGAAAATTCGCGTTAAGTGCTGATAACTTCCTGTGCCTGCTGAAAACTCGCGTCAAGTGCTGATACCTTCGTTTAGCCAGACCTGCATTTGATTTTGGCTGAAATGTGGGCTGCCCGGAAAGGCTCGCGCGTCGACGAGCCGCTGGATTTCGCTGTCCTGCAACAGTTTCAGAAACCCCTCCTCCGAGTGTGTGGAATGGCCGATTGTGATAAGTTCCAAAGTGTATCACTCCTCCTTCTATCCATTCCCTTCCTAATTAATGCCGAATCCGCCCTTAAAAACCAAGCGTCATCCGCAGTTCGCCCATATACTTTTGACTGACAGGCAGTTCTGTTCCATCCTTCAGTTGGACAATGAAATTAGAGGAGAAGTCCCTCGTAATCTTTCCTATATAAGAAATATTGACGATATAGGAACGGTGGATGCGCAGAAAGTTTTTCGGAAGCCGTATCTGCAATTCTTTTAACGTCCGGCTTGTGCTGTATTGCTCTTCTTCGGCATAGAACCATGTTTTCTTCTGCATGCTTTCAATGTGTGTGACTTGTTCGATGGCAATCGGGCACCATTCATCCTCCTGTTTCCCCGTTAAATATTGGTATGTCTCCAAGACTTGATAATTGGGCGGTAGGATAATGATCAAGGCGCCTGGGGTTCCTTGGACGTCGATCGGGTAACTGATGCCATAATAGGGGACGCCGAACCATGTATCATTCATCAAATCTTCTACTTTAACGCCTTTTTGAATCGTGCGGTCCGCCAAACTGCCGGGCTGAACCGCTTGCCCCTCTTTCAAAAGGATGTCGTGAAGGCCGGCAGCATAGTAGATATACCGGTCGCCCGCCGCAATGGCAAGGGACGCATCCTTTGGAATCCAGTCTTTCAACAGTCCGGTGTATTGATGCAAAATCTCTTTTTTCATCTCAAACTCCCCTTTTTAACATTTCTACTAATCTGAAAAAATACTTATTCATCAGGCTCATTCCCATTTCATCCTGAATTTTCCCTCATTCATCAAAATGTTGTGACTTTTAAAACATACTGTTATATATTACTGTATAACAACTTCAACTGTTGTGAAACAGTCCAAAAGAATTATTTTAATTCTAAATGAAGTCAACTATTTTGGAAGGCGGGATTGGAATGTCAACAAGACAAGAACAAATTGCACAACTGGAGAAAAGCTGGGCGGAAGATAGCAGATGGAAAGGGATTAAACGGAGCTACACAGCTGAAGATGTTGTGAAACTACGCGGATCTTTGCAAATTAGACATACATTGGCTGAAAAAGGTGCGGCTCGCCTGTGGAAATCTCTTCACGAAGAAGATTTCATCAATGCACTTGGCGCACTGACAGGGAACCAGGCCGTTCAACAAGTCAAAGCAGGACTTCAAGCCATCTATCTAAGTGGGTGGCAAGTGGCGGCAGATGCGAACCTCGCAGGCCATATGTATCCTGACCAAAGCTTATATCCGGCAAACTCGGTGCCGGCTGTTGTAAAACGCATCAACCAAGCGCTTCAGCGTGCTGACCAGATCGATCACGCGGAAGGCCGCGAAGACGAGTTCGACTGGTTCGCTCCAATCGTAGCCGACATGGAAGCCGGTTTCGGTGGACCATTGAACGTTTTCGAATTGATGAAGGGCATGATCGAAGCGGGTGCTGCAGGGGTTCACTTGGAAGACCAACTCGCTTCCGAGAAGAAATGCGGTCACTTGGGCGGAAAAGTTCTTCTACCTACGCAAAACGCAATCCGCAACTTGACAGCTGCTCGTCTAGCTGCTGACGTTCTGGGTGTTGACACGATTATCATCGCTCGTACGGATGCTGATGCTGCCGACATGGTAACAAGCGACATCGATCCGGCTGACAAAGAATTCATCACAGGAGAGCGCACGCCGGAAGGTTTCTTCAAAACGAACCCAGGCATCAAGCAAGCAATTGCTCGTGGACTCGCTTACGCAGAATATGCTGATCTTGTATGGTGTGAAACATCCCACCCATCACTAGAAGAAGCGAAAGAATTCGCGGATGCTATCCATGCGAAGTTCCCAGGAAAAATGTTGGCTTATAACTGCTCGCCTTCATTCAACTGGAAAGCGAACTTGGATGATGAAACAATCGAGAAATACCAAGTTGAGCTTGGCAAAATGGGTTACAAGTTCCAATTCGTTACACTTGCAGGTTTCCACACATTGAACCACAGCATGTTCGAATTGGCTCATGGCTATAAAACTCGCGGAATGGGTGCATACTCCGAGCTTCAACAAGCGGAATTCGACAACGAAGCAAAAGGATACACTGCAACACGTCACCAGCGTGAAGTGGGTACAGGATACTTCGACGAAGTGGCACAAGTCATTTCCGAAGGGAAGTCTTCGACAACAGCAATGGCAGGTTCTACTGAAACAGCGCAATTCGTTTGATTTGGAAACAAGGGGAATCTGTGAGGAAACCTTCACCAGCTAGACAAAGTGCAGGGGTCATAAAATAAAAAAATTGGAGGAGATCGTTATGCACACAATGAAACCTGAGAAAGAATACTCGAAAAAGATTTGCCGGGAGTGCGGATGCGTAATTGTAGAGCAGGTCGAATCCTATCTATATGAATGTGAACGTTGCATCGGCACGACTGAGCAGTGAGAGGGAAACGGCTTTATTCTCCAAGGAGAGTAGGCCGTTTTTCTTTATTGTCGAACAGGGAAGGGATTCGACTTCCTTCTATTGAAATAGATACCACACTGAATTAAAGGGGGATGGAAGATGCGTAACGAAGAAATGCTCCTCATACCAGGACCGACACCGGTCGTGGATTCGATCTACGATGCGATAGCCAGCGAAACAAGAGGACACACCGATCCGCGATTTGTCGCCATTTATAAAAATGCGATTGAAAAGACAAGGAAGATGTTGAAGACAGACGGCGAGGTGTTCGTCATCTCCGGTTCCGGTACGATTGCGATGGAAATGGCACTTGTCAATACGGTGGCAGCTGGGGAGAAAATATTGATTGTCAGCCAAGGGTATTTTGGCGACCGGTTCATTACACTCGGAAAAGCGTTCGGCATCGAAGTCGATGTCATCCAGTCGGAATGGGGCCGGCAAGTCGATCCCGATGAAGTCGACCGGAAACTGGCGGCGGGCGGGTATAAAGCCGTCACCTTGACGCATGCCGATACATCGACCGGCGCGGCCGCAGACTTGGATGCCCTTGTTCCGATTATCAAAAAGCACGGGGCGTTAGTCATCTTGGATGGTGTTTGCGCGACTGCCGCGATGGACGAAGATATGAGTAAAACATACGGAAGTCCCGAAGCGAAAATCGACGTCGTGCTGACCGGTTCACAAAAAGCGATCGGAGTACCCCCGGGTCTCGCCATCGTGGCGTTCAATCAAACCGCTTTGGCAGCTCGGGAGAAAATCGAACGAGTGCCGGCATACTACTGTGATATTTACAATTGGTTGCCAATCATGCACGATCCGTCAAAATATTTTGCGACGCCTCCGGTGAACCTGATTTACGCGTATGATGAAGGGATGCGTCTCGTCTTGGAAGAAGGGATGGAAAAGCGGATCATCCGCCATACCGCCTTTGGAAAAGCGGTACGAGCTGCACTATCTGAATACGGCATGGCCGCGTTGGCCAATGAAGAAGCGGCTGCTTCAACACTGAGCTGCATCCTGTATCCAGAAGGGGTAGACGACGCAGCCTTCCGGGCAGCCCTCGCGAAAAAAGGGGTCATCGTCGCCGGAGCGCTCGCCCATCTAGGCGGCAAAGCATTCCGCATCGGCCATATGGGCAACACGACTGAAGCCATGCTTGGACAAGCTATCGAGAAAATCGGAGAAACCTTGAAGGAACTTGGAGTCGAAGCGAATATTGATAAAGCTGTTGCGCGATTTAAGGAAGAAGTATCTGTCGTCGTTTAAGTAAAAAATCAACCGCCCAACTGCTGGCGTGCAACGGGCGGTTGTATTTTTTAGGATCAACGTAAAAATTTAATGAATTAAGGATGCCCTTAAATTAGTAACTCCGCTTTCCAAATATCCCTTTAGGCAAGTTAATGTATAGACCCAACCTTCTTTTTGTCCCATCATTTTCGCCATAATCTCGGGGTCATCTTCTTTAAGTCCTGATTCATTTACTTCAATAATTGTACTTGTTTCATCCTCTTGTAATGTAATGGCAACAACCGTTTCTTCACCATGTTCTTCTCCCCAAGAAAATACTATTTTCTTATTTTCCTCGATTTCGAGCACATTAATAACCCCTTCTGCATTGTACTCGTCATATTTTAGTGTAATCCTTTTCCCTTTTTCCCATCGTTCAGAGCTTGATGAAAACCAAAAATTCCCTATCGTTGTAGGAGATACGAAAGCTTCAAAGACCTCATTTGAAGGCTTGTTAATTTTTAATGTAGTAATAACTTGAGTACTCATAATGTATCGCCATCCTTTTAGTTACTAAATTCATTGCTCAGCACGCTTTCGTATTACCTCCATTTGCATCTCCCAGCCCTTATCATTTTCTTTATGAAATTTAATTTGGTCTTCCTCGGATAGTGCAAGGGTTGAAAAGCCACTTTCAATTACTTGGAGTATAGTTCCTCCATTCATTGGAGTTAATTTGAATTCCACCAGCGTAGAGTTACCTTCTTTTGGTTCCTCTCCAGGAAATGGACTTGCCCATCGACATGCAAGGTAGTTTAGCGGTTCCGATTGTTCGATTAAAACTGGAAATTTGCCGTACTTTGTATCGGCCATAACACGTAATCCATCCATCTGTATTTTATCTGGACCGGGTACATCTCCCACCCACCAGGCTGGTTGGCTAATTAACTCCCAGATAGTTTGAATGGATGCGTTAATGAAAAATTCTTTTTCGATTCGATCATGATCCATTTTTGTTCCTACCTTTTTTAGTACATAGTATCCCTTATGCAGCTACTATTTATCCGCCCAGATCGCGCAATCCGCTAAGGAAGACGTCCGCCGTAGCGCCTGTCGGCTTTTGCAACAACGGCATAAGCGGGTGTTATGGAAGTAACAGCGTAGGGGCTGTGATATACGAAAACTGCCCATAACTTGTGTCAAGCGATCATAACTCCGTACACGCCACATACTTTGTCGCGAATGTTCCCAGCGAGAGACCGGGGGAGAGGGGCAGCTACCATAATAAAAAACCGGAAAGAATGGCATCCATTCTTTCCGGTTCTCTGAATCACTCAGCAGAATAATATTGGACGAGTCCTTGATAGATAGATTCTGCGAAGATTTCAATATATTCATCGCTCGCTAGTTTGTTGAAATCTTGTGAATTAGAAATGAAGCCAAGCTCCACTAAAACTGCAGCGACGTTGTTGTTTCGGATGACGTAGAAGCGTTGGTCTTTCACACCGCGGTCATTCATGTTGGCCCGTTTCACGATATTGTTTTTAATCGCGGTGGCGAGCAATTTACTTTCGGCCGAGTTTTCATTGACGGAGGAGTCGAAGTAGACTTCCGTTCCTTTGGCCGAACTCGATCCTGCCGAGTTGACATGGATGGAGACGAAGGCTTCGGCATAATGCTTTTTCGCGAATTCTGTCCGCTGTTCTAGGGACAGGAATGTGTCAGTAGAACGTGTCATCAACACTTTGGCTCCCGCTTTTTTAAGTTTGCTTTCGACCAATTTCGCGACTTTTAGGTTGACGGCCTTTTCGGTTAATCCGCTTTTGGATGCGCCCGGGTCATGTGCTCCGTGACCCGCGTCAATGACGATGATGCGATCTTTCAGCGGATTGCCGGATGTGTTGATCAGTTTTAAATAAGATTTGTGGACATAAGCCGTTTCGGAATTGAACTTGATTTTCGCCCAGTATCCATCAATGGAAATGACTTCAACCTTTTGGCCACGGTTCAGTTTTCCTACCGCTTTTGCTGTACCGCTGGCAGCTGCCCGGACGTTCAGATTATTCACGGTCGCTTTACCGACCAGGTTGCCAGTGACTGCAGGCGGCTCGGGTTTCACCGGCTCCGCTGGCTCAGTTGGCTTCGGATCTTCTGCCACATCGTTGTCTTCCGGTGCAGTCGGAGGCTTAGTCGTGCCTAGTTCAATGGTGTATCTTCCATTAATGTACCCTTCGCCTTGTTCGAGAAGGACGAGCAGCCAGTCGCCGGATTGCCCAACCACTTCTACGACCGCTCCATCTTGAAGGCTGCCTAGAATGGCTCCATTAACGGAAGGCTGGTTCCGAACATTCAACGTGTCGCCTTTCGTATCCACTTTGACAAAATAAGTTCTGGAGGTTTGCTCGGGCTGTTTAACGGGTAATTTATACTTATCATTGAGTCCACGAGCGACAAACAGGGCAAATTGCTTCCGTGTCAAGTACTGATTCGGCAAGAATTTCCCAGCGTCCCCTTGTGTGACACCGCCGTAATACAGACCGTTAATGCGTTCTGCATATGGATGACTGGCCATATCGGTCAACACCATCGGATGATCAAGTGTGATCGGTTGGTTCAAATTAAAGGCGATAGCCAAGGCATAGCCCATTTCGTCGCGTTTCAATTTTTCATTCGGTTTGAAACGGTTGTCCGAACCGACTTTGAAATAACCGAGTGAGACGGCGCGGCTTGCATACTCATACTGTTCCGTACCTGGCTTTAAATCTTTGAATTGGATGGCCGGAGTCGGGATGTTTTGCTTTTTCGAAGCGATGACCAGCATTTTGGCGGCTTGCGCGCGTGTCAGGTTATCGCTTGGGTTGAACTTCGCAACCTTATTGATAATGCCGAGATCTGCTATGTAGTGGACCTCTTCAAAAGCTTCATCTTTGGCATTGATGTCCGAAAACTTGAATTGTGCGGATGATTGGCCCGGGACGATGGATAACAGAGTGAAGAGCATCAGGGACACTGCTGCCCACTTAAAAATTCTCATTTTGTCCTCCCTTGTTTCTTCTAGGTTTCTACTAGAGTTCTAGGTTCAGTTTACCAATAATATCGTTCTATTTCTATAATAACATGTGACCATTTTGCATTCTTTTGTAGAATGAAAGAGAATGGTGCTACTCTTGCATTCCGTAGACTTCCGAACTTCTATCGACTGGGGTGTAGAATTAAAAAAACCGGATGCCCGTGGTAATCGGAACATCCAGTTTGGGGTCATTGTGCTTCAATTTTTTTCATGAACTTTTGAAGTTGTGCAGCCGTTACATTATCATTCAGGCCGTAATTGCCATCGCCATAACCTGAAGTGACATTGTTGTGGGCGAGAGTATTGATATATTCCGTTGCCCAGTGATCGCTTGGCACATCTTTGAAGTTGGCATTAGATGTACCTTCCATGTCGAATGTTTCGACAAGAACTTTTGCCATTTGTGCTCGAGTCAAGAGACCGTCCGGATTGAATTCCCCGTTATTGCCCGAAAAAATACCAGCTTCCGCCACAGCTCTGATTGCATCGGCTTGTGGGTGATCAGCTGGAACATCTGAGAATACAGCTTGTCCGTCCGGAATCGGTAATCCGACTTCTTTGACAATCGTTTCAGCAATTTCAGCACGAGTTGCATATTTTACTTTTTTCACTGTATCGGCAGCCGCAACCGCTTTTTCCGGAGTGAGGTCCGTCACTCGGCGAGCTCCGATATAGCGTTTGCCCCAATAGTATGGATCGTTAATAGATGAAATCATGACCCCTTTACTAGTGGAAGCGTGGATGAAGTTGTTCGCTCCGATATAGATTCCGGCGTGTGATACACCGCGGCCGCTCGTATTGAAGAATACGAGATCACCAGTTTGCAGAGCGCTTTTCGCAACAGTTTTTCCCATATTATACTGTTGCCCAGTAGTGCGAGGCAGCGATTTGCCTTCTTTTTTGAATACATATTGGATAAACCCTGAGCAGTCGAAACCGGAAGTGGTTGTCCCTCCATAAGAATAAGGCACGCCTATATAAGATTTCGCAGTACTTACGAGCGAAGTCGTAGAATTTGCGGAAGCCATGGATGGTAGTGACGATGAGATGATCAAACTTGCCAAGACAAAAAACAACAATCGTTTCATACGGTTCTCAAATTCCCCTTTCGCACATATACTTGCGATGTGCTTTATCTGAGAACATATTAGCATAGCAATACGGTCAACTCGGTTACAGTTACATTACAAAACTATTACAAGGAACTATGCTAGAATTGAGAATACTATAATCTTGCCATCGACAGGGACTGAAAGCCTTGTAGATGGCGTTTTTTGGGGAGGAAAAGAGTCTAACGGGTTGGAGAAGATTGTCGAAGGATGGTCATTTATGAAAATACGAAGTTACTAGATATTACCGGAAAAGCGTTCTGTTCGGAAGTATGTTAAAATGGTGCAATGTGTAGAATGCCAATTCGTTGGCAGCTCAAAAAAGATGGGATGAATGAATTATGCAGAAAATCGTGGTATTCAGCAATATGTACCCGTCGTCCGACCATCCGACGTACGGAATTTTTGTCAAAAACCAGGTCAATCTGCTGAAATCAGCGGGGCTCGATGTCGATGTCATTGCCATTGAGGAGCCAGGAAAAGGGAAATTTCGGACATTGCAAAAATATGCGGGCTGGTTTTTCCGTTCGCTTGCCTATTTGATGAAACAGAAAAAGAAGCTGGCATTAACGCATGCCCATTATGCCTTTCCGACGGGGCTCCTTTCATTGATCGGGAAGAAGTGGCTGGGCTTGCCCTATGTCGTTACGGTGCATGGCGGGGATATCGATAAGATGGCCGCGAAAAGTGCGCGCATCGCAAAGTTGACGAAATCGATCCTGCAACAAGCCCATGCGGTCATCGTCGTCGGGGAGAAGTTGAAAGCAGATGTGATGGAACGATTCGGCGTTCCGGAAAGTCGGGTCCACCTGATCAGCATGGGTGTCGATACAGACGTGTTCAAGCCAATTCCGAAACTTGAGGCGAAGGAGACGCTTGGATTTCCGAAGGACAAGCGCATTATCCTGTTCGTCGGCAATGTCATCAAGGCGAAAGGGTTAGTAGAGCTTACCGAGGCGTTCGGGGATATCAAACCGGACTTTCCGGATATCGTGCTGTTCATCGCCGGTTCTCAGAAAGATGAAAACTTTACAGCCGAGTTACGGCAATTCATTGAAACTCAATCGATTAAAGATGTCCAGTTCAAGGGCCCGCTGAGCCAGTCTGTTCTGGCAAGGTGGATGGCCGCCGCCGATGTGCTCGCGTTGCCGTCGCATCATGAAGGGTTCGGCCTGGTCGCACTGGAAGCGATGGCAGCTGGAACGACAGTAGTCGGAACGGACGTCGGAGGCCTTTCTTATCTATTGGCAAATCAAGCAGGGATCCTCGTGCAACCCAAGCAGCCGGACTCCTTAGCGGATGGCTTGCGGAAGGCTTTGGACCATAATTCGGCACATATCGATGAAAACAAGATGCAAGAAACCGTCGAACTGCATTCATATGACAGGATCTTACATAATTTATTGTCGATTTATGAAGCTGTCGGGAAGGATGGGACCCGTGAATAAATTCATGAAAATCATCGGGGCCGTCGCGGTCATCAATATTGTGGCGCGGCTCTTCGGCTTTCTTCGTGAAGTGGCTATCGCGGATGAATATGGAACAACAGATCCCGCGAACGCTATTATCACGGCGTATACCATCCCCAATTTCATCTATTTAGTAGTGGGAGGGGCTCTGACAACGGCCTTCATCTCTGTCTATCATTCGTCTAAATCCGATAAAGGGGAATACGTCCGGAAGGCTTTCGGAACAGTTCTCCTTGCAGCCGTTGGAATTACAGTCGTTTTACTTTTGTTGACAGACCCGGTGCTGAATACATTTTTTAAAGATTTGAATGAAGAGGAATTCACGTTGACGCGGGAATTGTATCTTTGGATGATGCCTTCCACCATCGTCCTCGTGCTATCGACGTGGATGAGTGGATTATTCAACATCAACGGCAAGTTTAATCTGTCGAGCATGGCCATCCTCCTCTACAATGCCGCTTTTGTCGGCATTGCCGTCGCCCTGACGAGTACGTTTGGCGTTCAAGCTTATGGAATCGGTGCGCTAGTCTCCGCATTGCTCATGGGGATCTTCCTCTACGCGGGACTGCGGAAAGCGCAATTCTATTCATTGAAACCATCATTCGAAATGTCGGACGACATCAAGCGACTATGGGTCATCGCTTTGCCAATCCTATTCGGCGGCGCCTCGCTGCAATTTTACAATGTCATATACCGGATAGCGGCAACGACGCTCGAGGGAGGGGCCGTCTCTGTCGTCAACTACGCCTCCAAGCTGAGCGCGTTCCCACAAGCGATCATGATGACCGCCGTGACAACGGTCGTCTATCCGCTCCTCAGCAAGAAGGAAGGGGAGGGGGATGACAAAACGGTTAGGGCTCTCTATAAAAAGGGGCTGCTCTACATGGTTGCGCTGTTCGTACCTGCAACCTTGATCGCTTATTTTTTCGCCGAGCCAATTATTTCGCTCGTCTACGGCCGCGGGGAATTCGGCTACAAGGAAATCATGGCGACAACTCCAGTGTTCCAGGCTTTCAACTGGTCTATGTTCTTCCTGGCCGCTACGACGTATGTCACCCGGTTTTATTATGCGAAAGGCAACTCGATGACCCCCGTCATCTTTAGCCTGATCAGCGTGTTCGGCATCAACCTCACCGTCATCTATCTGATGATCGACTCGCATGGTGCAACGGCCATCGCCTACGGCACTGTCATCAGCGCCGCCATCAATTTCCTTATGCTGGCTGCATACGCGAGATGGAAATGGAAACTATGATTTCTGGGGGACCCCATTCTTTGGCACTTGTGCCGGAGGACGGGGTTTTATTTTGATTGAAATGAACTTTGAAACCATATCATTGGACTTCAGGGTGTTTTCTTCTGATTTCGAAATAATCTTCTTCAACCCCTCCATGTTTTTCGGTTCGAAACGTTTTCCAGTCCGAAACGATTATTCCGAGCCTCCCAATGAAATAGCCCAATTTCGAAACATATTTCCCCAACTTCAAAACATTATCGCTCAACCTCCCAACGTTTTCGCCACCTCTCAATGTTTTGGATGAACCTCGAAACATTTAAGTCCGACTTCCCGATGTTTCCAGGGAACCTCTCAACATTTACCGCCCACCTTAAAATGTTCTCCTCCAACCTCGAAACGTTCTACAGTTCGAAGCATATATCTCGAACCTCCCAACGATGTCCGCCAACTTCAAAACATATTTCTTCAACTTCAAAACGTTTCCTACAAACCTATCAACGCTTCAACCGCCTCTCAACATTATCCCCGAACCTCGAAACGTTCGCCTTCGATTTCTAAACGTTTCCAAAGAACAGCACAACATTCCTCTCCAAATTCGAAACGCTACCACCCAACCTCAAAACGTTCTTCTCCAACCCCCCCACCCCCTCCCAAAGTGATAATCCCCCACCGCCTTTCATATGAATGAGATAAGTACTTACAATTTGGAATAGGTGGGGCTGCCGATGCAGATGAAGAATGTTTCGGGAATGGAGGCATTCAAGAAGAAGACGCCGACTTCTTACGCAATATCCCAGAGGGCGAGGCAAGTGATGCCGGGGGGCGTGACGGCGAATATTAAGTTTTTCGAACCGTATCCCATTGTGATGAAATCCGGGGCGGGCGCGTATTTGACGGATGTTGATGGCAATGAATACATCGATTATCTGTTGTCCTATGGTGCCTCGATGACGGGGCATGGGCATCCGAAAATCACTGAAGCGATTGAGGCCCAATTGGCGCGGGACGGCACGTATTTATTCGGAACACCGCATGAATTGGAACTAACGATGGGAGAGAAGATTCAGCAGCTCTACCCAAGCATGGAAAAGGTGCGCTACACGAATTCCGGGACGGAAGCGACGTTACTCGCCACCCGGATGGCTCATGCGTATACAGGTAAGCCGAAGATTGCCAAGTTTGAGGGGCATTATCATGGGGGTTATGATCAGATGTTGCTCAGTGTCAATCCACCCATAGATCTTGCCGGGCCCCTAAGCAATCCGACCGCCGTACCGGAATCGAAGGGCATTCATCCGTACCACGCCGAACATACCGTCGTTCTGCCTTTTAATCAATGGGACGAAACGAAGGAGATCTTGACCAACCGCCAAGGCGAGATTGCAGCTGTCATCATGGAGCCGATTCAAAGCGGTTTCATTCCTGCGGAGCAGTCGTTTGTCGAGAATCTCCGCAAGTTGACTGCCGAGTTAGGGATGCTACTCATTTTCGACGAGGTGAAAACCGGTTTCCGCATAGGGCTAGGAGGAGCCCAGGAACTGTATGGTATCCGGCCGGATCTGACGACGCTTGGCAAAGTGGTTGGAGGCGGCTTTCCGATCGGCATGGTCGGCGGAAAGAAAGAAATCATGGAAATCAGCGCTCCGTCCGCGGCATCGGATGTATTCGACAGTAGCCAAAGCAAGAAATCCCGCGCCCAGGATGTCCTTTTCCATAGTGGGACATACAATGGGCATCCGACGATTCTGGCGGCGGGCCTTGCGACAATCGAGTTGCTGGAACAGGAGATGGCATCCGTTTTACGGAACACGGAACGTCTGAAAAGAGGGATCACGGATTTATTTGCCGCCAAAGGGGTGGGAGCTTTGCCGGTCGGGAAGGGATCCATTTTCAACCTCGTCGTCACGGAACAAAATAGCATTCGAAATTACCGCGATTTGCAAGCAGCGGCCAATTTCAAAGTACGAAAAGAAGTCGACTATCATTTATTGGCGCACGGCATTTACACGAAACCGCTAAACCGCTACAGCATGGCGACCGTCCACGGGGACAAGGAAATCGACCGGACTTTGGAGGCGTATGATACGGTGCTGACGACATTATTCGGCTGATTTAAGAGTACTTCATCCATTACAAAAAGGGGGTTCGGGACATGAAAAAGATTGGAAGTATCATGATGGTGTTGGCCGCAATGATTCTCATCTTGTCGGCATGCGGCGGAGGCGGCAAGAAGAATATTGCAATCGGTCCGGCTGCGAGTGAGACGAATAATGTTTCCAAGATTATTCTGGAAGCGTATGGGCTGGATGACGGCGATTACAAGGCATACCAGGAAGGCTTTGGAGATGCGGCAGACGGAGTGCAGGATGGAAATATCGACATCTCCATCGGTATTCTCGGTCTTCCAGCTGCAAGTATTGAGAGTCTGCAAGCATCGACCGGTGATGTAAAAATGCTTGGACTGTCGGACGAGGCCATTGCGCATATCGAGGAAAATTCGGAGTATAAGCGGTTGACGATTCCGAAAGGGACTTATGATTTCCAGACAGAAGATATCGAAACAGTGACCGCTTATGCGATTCTTATGGGCAATGTGGACACGATTGATGAAGAGCTCGGCTATGAGCTGGCGAAAAGCATGGTTGAAAACGCGAGTGAAAATACACATGCCCAGGCGGTGCAGATGACGCTTGAAAATGCGCTGCGCGGGGCGGAAGGATTGCCGATCCATCCGGGCGCTAAACGTTATTATGAAGAGCAAGGTCTGACGGTGGACAATGAAGTTGCAACGTTGACCGCAGACGCGAGCAACCGGAAATCGGAGTTCATCCTTGGAACGGGGAGCCAGGGAGGGACATATTACCCGCTAGGCGGTGAAATGGCCAATCTTTGGAATAAATATATTGACGGTGTCAATGTGACGAATACCGAAACGGGGGCGTCCGTGGAAAACTTGGTGACAATCCGTGACGGCAAGATGGACCTTGGCATGACCGTCCATGTACCGGCACTGCAGGCGTTAAGAGGAGAAGGGGACTTCAAGGACAGTAAAGTGGAAAACGCCGCATTTATCGGCCATATTTATCCAGAAGTTGTCCAAATCGTCACGAGAGAAAAGACGAAGATTAAGAGCCTAGATAGTTTGAAATAAACCAAAGGAGCCCGTCTGGGAGGGAGGTAGCCGATTGGGAAAGAAAGAACAGATAGACGCACAACAGATTCTTGAAAAATATGATAAAGAAAACCAGTTTCGCCTGCAGATCGGGAAATGGGCATGGGTTGTCACCTTCCTTGGTGTCGCCCTAACCCTTTTTCATCTATATACCGGGTATTTCGGAACTCTCCCTTCCCAGAAACAGGGCGCCGCCCATCTGGGAACAGCGCTCGGCATCATTTTTCTGTTGTACCCTGCAAAAAAAGCATGGATGCGGACGCAAAAAACAGTTCCGTGGTATGATGTTGCGCTGGCGTTCACAGCGATGTATGTGACCTACCATAAGATCATCTTTTTTGATTCGATCTTGCAGAGCCGGATTTCGGGTTACAGTCCATTGGATGTCCTCATTTCCATCATTGGAATCGCACTTGTCTTGGAAGCGACAAGACGGACGGTCGGATTGCCGATTGTTATGGTGGCAAGTGTGGCTATCCTCTATACGCTATTCGGGAAATATATTCCAACCCAAATCTTGTCGCATCCTGGATTTTCACTCGATCGGATTACGACGAATCTTTGGTTCCGGGAGAGCGGTGTCTTCGGCACTCCAATTCAGATCTCGGCAAAATTCATTTACCTTTTTCTCTTTTTTGGCGTCATTCTTGTCCATACGCCGATTGGGAAGTTTTTCAACGATCTCGCTTTTGCCTTGACGGGCCGTTATACGGGCGGTACGGCAAAAGCAGCGGTTGTGGCAAGTGCATTGCAAGGGACAGTATCGGGAAGTTCAGTCGGAAACACGGTAGCCTCCGGTTCCTTCACGATTCCGATGATGAAGAGGGCAGGGTTCACCCCGGAATTTGCGGGCGCGACGGAAGCTTCCGCATCAACGGGCGGGCAAATCATGCCTCCGATGATGGGGGCGGCCGCGTTTATCATGATGGAATATCTCGGCGTGTCGTATGCCGTCATCATGTTGGCCGCCGTTGTTCCTGCCATCTTGTACTTCACCGGCATTTTCATCGGGACCCATTTCGAAGCGAAACGGCTTAAAATTTTCGGTTTGCCGAAATCGGAGTTGCCTGTGTTGAAAACATTGATAATCCGAAATGGGTATATGCTCATTCCGCTGTTTGTTATCATCGGGACGATCATGTACGGTTTCACACCGCAACGGGCGGCGTTGTATGGGATTCTTTCGGCTTTTCTTGTGACGCTCGTCCGGAAGGAATCCAGAATGTCATTGCGAGATATTGTCAATATGCTTGAGCAGGGCGCCCGGGTCGCATTGCCCGTCATTTCAGCTGTCGCAACTGCGGGAATCATCGCGGGGGTCGTGAGTATTACGGGACTCGGCGCGAAATTCGCTTCGGGTATTATCGCACTGTCGGGCGGGTTCCTTATCTTGGCGCTGTTCTTTACGATGGTGGCATGCATTGTCCTTGGAATGGGGCTTCCGACAACGGCGAATTATGTCGTCACCGCTACCATTGCCGCACCAGTATTGATCAATGAATTTGGCATCGCCCCATTGGCTGCGCATATGTTCGTCTTCTATTTCGGCATCGTGGCGGATATTACGCCGCCCGTCTGTCTCGCAGCCTATGCGGGTGCAGGCATCGCGAAAGCGAATCCGTTCAAGACCGGCGTGACCGCCGTGAAACTGGCGATTGCCGCCTTCATTGTCCCATATATCTTCATCTACAATCCGATACTAGTGTTGGTGGATGTCACAGCGTTGAAATTGCTCTTGGCGATTACGACAGCCTTAGTCGGAATGATCGGAGTCAGCAGTGCGGTCATCGGCTTTTTCATCCGCACTTCGAGGGTTTGGGAACGCATCGTACTCTTTGGAGCGGGGCTGCTGTTGATTATCCCGGAAATCCAGTCGAGTTTGATCGGATTGGCGATCATCATCCTCGTTTGGTTCATTCAAAAAAAGCGGCCGCCCGAAGAAGGTCCTCGAAAAGCCGCGGTAGTGTAATGAAAAGCAGTCTTGTCTCCAGTAGAGATGAGGCTGCTTTTCTGTTCATAGATAGGCGGAAAGGCTTGATTTGCAAGCAAATGAACGGCTGGTGCAAGCAATCGTCGCCCAAATGATCAGGTTAGTGCAACGAAATTGGAGTGAAGCGCCCGAGTACAAGCGGATCAGTATATAAGCAAGTTTTTCGTCTGGTATTAATTTATTGTTAAATCAATATCCATGTTACGGTTGTTCTAAAAACTTTAAATAAATATTTTAAAAAACATTTTGACAATTATAAAAGTATGTGATAAGTTTTTAGTGAAACGATTCACTGAAACGTTTCACTCGTATATTTCACTGTTTTAGGAATAATTTAGGGGTGATTGAATCGGCTACCTTAAAGGATGTGGCAAAGGAAGCGGGAGTAGGAGTAACAACGGTTTCCCGGTTTTTAAATAATGATGCCACTTTGAAAATCTCAAGTTCTACCAAAGAAAAAATAGAGTTGGCAGTGGAAAAACTGAATTATAGGCCGAATGCTTTGGCAAGATCATTAAAGTCGGGAAAAACATTTACTTTCGGCCTCGTAATACCTGATTTTAATAATCCTGTGTATAGCAAAATTATTACTGGAGTTGAGCAGGCTTTAATTGAACAAGGATATGATCTTTTGGTCACTAGTGATAAGCGTGCCGAAAAGAAAAGATCCTACTTAAATTTAGTTTCTGAAGGAAAGGTTGATGGGCTGTTAATCGCTTCAAGTAAGTTGAACGATGAAGAAATTGAGAAGTTAAACGGAACTAATATTCCATATGTGTTCATAAATCGTTTAGGCAAAGGTGCAAAAAACTATGTAATTGCTAATGATGAAATGGGTGCGTATAAGGCAGTTTCTTATCTCTTAGATAATAATCATGAACAAATTATCCATCTCACCGGTGATATTGATACGGATACAAGTACGAGGAGACTACAAGGTTATAAGAAAGCTTTGGTCGATCGACAACTTCAGGTAAATGACAAATTGATTATCCAGACAGAGTACACGGAAAAAAGCGGATATGAGGAAATGGCAGCGGTTTTACAAAAAGGGGAGTTGGATTTTACAGCTGTCTTTGCTGCAAATGTAAGAGTCGCCTTCGGTGCAATGGCAGCTCTTCGGGATTTTGATTTACGTGTTCCAGAGGATGTCTCGATCATTGGTTTTCATGATATTACGCTTTGTACAATTACAGCTCCCCCTCTCACAACTATTAAAATCCCATTGTATGAAATGGGTATGAAGGCGGGAAACGTTCTTATCGATCTTATTCAGAATCATTCAGAAGAACATAAAATTGTGGTTGAAGAATCTGATTTGATTATTAGAAACAGTGTAAAAAAATTAGAAAAATAGGAGGAAAAGATGCAAGCACATATGATAGATTCTGCTCTTTATAGAGATTTATACGGAAATGAAAAAATGCGTTACATATTCTCAGATGTAAATATGTTAGAAAAATGGATTGATGTAGAAAAAGCGCTGGCTCAGGCGGAATCAGAATTAGGTGTCATTCCTACAAAAGCGTATGAGGAGATAAGCAAAAATAGTTTAGTAGATAAATTTAATGTTGATGAGATTCGGAAGGGAATTGAAAGTACAGCACATCCTTTAATTACTTTCATTAGACAATTTGAGGAGAACTGTTCTGAAGCTTGGGGCGAGTATATCCATTATGGTGCTACCACGCAGGATATCATTGACACTGGATTAATTCTACAACTTAAAGAAGGTTATAAAGTTATATATGAGCAGGTCGAGTCCATGATTGCTAGTCTTGAAAAAGCGACTATTCAATACAGACATACGATTATGCCAGGAAGGACACATGGCCAGCATGCTCTTCCCATTACATTAGGATTTAAGATTGCAACTTGGCTTTCTGAGATGCACAGACACCGAGTACGATTGGAAGAAATAGAAGATCGTGTTTTTGTAGGTCAATTAGGAGGGGCGGCTGGCACTTTAGCTTCTTTACAAGAAAATGCACTAGACGTTCAACAGCGTACACTTGAAATTCTAAGTTTAAAAATACCTGATATTACATGGCATACTTCCCGGGATAATTTAACGGAGTTAGCTTCTGTTTATGCCATGATAGCGGGGACCATTGGAAAGATTGCCAATGAAATTATTAATTTACAGCGAACTGAAATCGCCGAAATCGAGGAAGGATTTGAAAATGGGAAAGTCGGCAGCAGTACTATGCCGCATAAAAGGAACCCGATGATTTGCGAGTATGTGGTGGGTCTTTCCAGATTAGTGCGTATGCAGTTGCCTTTAATTTATGATTCCTTAGTGCAAGAACACGAACGAGATATGGGGCTTTGGCTAGTTGAGCTAGAGGTTATGCCCGAGATGTCCACTTATTTAAGCAGAATGCTGGAACAAATGGAGCAAGTGCTGCTAAACATGAATGTCAATGAAGAAAAAATGCGGTCCAATGTAGATATTACCGGTGGATTGATTTTAAGTGAACAACTCATGTTCTATATCTCTGGGGCTTTAGGCAAGCAGACTGCTCATGAAGTTGTGTATGAAGCGAGTATGAAGGCATATGAGAAAAACATCCCATTAATTGATGCAATTTGCCAAGATGAGCGGGTCACAACACATTATGGTCGAGAGGAAGTAGAAGGTTTCCTTAAGCCAGAAAACTATCTAGGCCTCTGTTCCGTTTTTATTGACCAAGTTTTAAATGGAAAGAAGGGCGGATGACTATGCCATATTTGACAATGAAACTGATGGAAGGCCGTTCGATAGAGACGAAGGAAAAGTTAGTGTATAACATGACAAAAGCAATAACAGAGAGTTTGGAAATTGATTCAAGTGATGTCAGGATCGAACTGATTGAATTAAAAAAAGGTCTTTTTGCAAAAGAGGGAAAATTAGTTCGGGATATTGACTAAGGAGAAAGGCGGGAGGAACTTTGGAAATCAACTTTTTTGAAGCAACTGAAGATCTTTATAAGGTAGACAAATCAGAAGCAACATCTATTTGGCATGGGCTCAATCAAATCCGTTTTTTTGAAGAAGCGAGTATTAAGGCATATAAGAAAGGGTTAATTGGCGGGTCCGTACATCCATATATTGGTCAAGAAGCTGTTGCCGTCGGAATTTGCAGGAACTTGAATAATACAGACTATATGACAACCACTTATCGAGGAAGAGGACATGCCTTAGCAAAGGGAGCAGATCCATTCAAATTATTCGCCGAAATGTTTGGAAGGAAGAGTGGCTATTGTAAAGGAAAGGGTGGCCCGATGCATATTGCTTCTAAAGAGCTAGGAATGCTTGGAGCAAATGGCATTGTAGCGGGAGGCATTCCGATTGCTGTCGGAGGTGCGTTAACAGCAAAACGTAAAGGAGAAGGGAAAGTTGCAGTCACTTTCTTCGGAGATGGTGCTACTAACCAAGGTGTTTTTCATGAATCACTAAATTTAGCCGCCGTGCTGCAACTTCCAATCATATTCGTTTGTGAGAATAACTTATATTCTGAGATGACACCAATTTCAGATTCATTGTTAAATAAAGATTTGGCGGAGAGAGGTATTGCCTATCATATTCACTCTGTTGTCGTCGATGGGAATGATCCATTGGCTGTGGATGCCGTTGCAAAAGAAGCTATTGAGCGGGCGAGAAGCGGCAATGGACCGACATTTATAGAAGCAAAAACCTACCGATTATTAGGTCATATGTTTGGAGATAGCGAGACTTATAGAACGAAGGAAGAGGTACAAGAATGGTGGGCCAAAGAACCTCTTAAAATCTTCAAAGAACAGTGCTTGCAATACGAATGGCTTTCCGAAAGGGAATTGGAGGAAGTGGCAGAAGAGGCAAAAGAAGAGATTAATGCTAGCTATGAACAAGCTGTATTGGATGAGGAGCCGTCTTTAGAGGAGGTATACACAGATGTCTACTAATGAAAGAATGATCACTTATGCAGAAGCGTTAAATGAAGCTCTTAAAGAAGAAATGGAAAAAAATGAAGATATTATTTTATTGGGGGAAGATATAGGTCCTTATGGAGGAGTTTTTAACGTTACTAAAGGTCTGTTTGAACGATACGGGGCGGAACGGGTGATTGATACACCTATTTCGGAGGCTGGTTTCGCTGGCGCGGGTATCGGTGCTGCTATGACTGGATTGAAACCAATCGTTGAATTTATGTGGATTGATTTTACATTTGTGGCGATGGATCAGATTTTAAATCAAGGAGCGAAGATGGCATATATGTCCGGTGGGCAAACCACGGTACCCATTGTTTTTAGAACGCAAGGCGGGGGCGGGCGTGGAAATGCAGCTCAACACTCCCAAAGTCTCGAAACTATTTTTGCTCATGTACCGGGAATGAAAGTCGTTCTACCTTCCAGTCCTTATGATGCAAAGGGACTTCTAAAAACGGCAATTCGAGAAAACTGCCCGGTTATGTTTATTGAGAATAAGCTCTTATACAATACGAAAGGCCATGTCCCTGAAGAAGAATATACAATAGCTTTTGGACAAGCCAACGTATTAGTGGAAGGCGAAGATATTACGATGGTAAGCATTTCTAGAAGTGTGCATCTCAGCTTGGAAGCGGCCGAGGCATTAAAAGCTGAAGGCATTCATGCCGAAGTGATTGACTTGCGGACATTGGTTCCTTTAGATATCGAAACGATCAAAGACTCCGTGAAAAAGACGAATCGGCTCATCATTGTTCATGAAGCGGCAAAGTCTTTTGGGTGGGGCGCGGAATTAGCGGCTCAAATCTCAGAAGAAGTGTTTGATTATTTAGATGCACCTGTATATAGGATTGGTGCGAAAGATACGCCAATTCCTTACAATATGAAATTGGAAAAAGAAGTGTTGCCTAAAGTAGAAGATATTGTGGATGACATTAAAAAATCACTATATATGAAAGAGGGTTCAAAATGATAATAGGTCTTTGGCACACTAGCTTTACGGTGGAAAACCTGGATAAATCGATTCCATTTTATCGGGATCTATTAGGCCTGACGTTGGTTCATGAACAGGCCCAAAATAATGAATACACGAGAAAACTGGTTGGATATCCCGATGCCAATTTGAAGGTAGCTATGTTTTCCATTGATGGATTAGATGTCGGCCCTTCAGGACATGTATTAGAGTTAGTTGAATATGTATCTCCTAAAGGATTGGAAGTCCCAGAAGGAACTGTTCATACCCGCAGTGCTCACCTAGCTTTTAGAGTAACAGATATTTTTCAGACTGTTCATCGATTAACAGAACATGGCGTAGCGTTTAAATCTGAAATCGTGGCAATTCAAGAAGGACGCAACAAGGGAGGCTACACTGTATATTTCAAAGATCCGGACGGGATAACTTTAGAGTTAGTTCAACCCCCATCAAAGGAGAGAGTGTAAATGTTTGATGTAGTCGTTATAGGAGGAGGAATTGGGGGCTATACGGCAGCAATTCGTGGAGCAAAAAAAGGATTGAAAGTTTTGCTCATTGAAAAAGAAAAATTAGGAGGAACCTGTCTACATAAGGGCTGTATTCCTACAAAAATTATGTTGGAGTTATCAAAAAAAGTACAAGCATTGAAACATAGTCATGAGTGGGGAATCAAGTCAGTTGACGAAAATAATGTAGAGAAAGTAGATTATCCCAAGTTTCTTGAAAAAAGAGAGGGGATCATCGATCAGCTTTTCTCAGGACTGCGATTTTTAATGAAGAAAAATAAGATTACAGTAGTTGAAGGCCAAGCTGAAGCTATCTTGAAAATGGCTGAAACCTTTCTGATTAAAGTAAGAAGATTAACAAACGAAATTGAAGAATTTGAAGGAAAACATGTCATTTTGGCCACAGGAACCGTCCCCCTTGTTCCAAAGAATGTTGATGAACACAGTGAGAAAATCGTTACAAGCGACACTTTATTGGATTTAGATTATCTTCCTAATTCTATTTCAATTATGGGCGGAGGCGTTATTGGAGTGGAGTATGCTACATTTTTCAGTGAAATGGGATGCGCAGTAACTATCATTGAGAAAGAAAAGCATTTGATACCGACTAATGATGAAGAGATATGCAATGAACTCGAAAAGAGCTTGAGAAAAAAAGGTGTCAATCTTTACTTGGGACATGAAGTGATTTTAGAAGAGATTCAAGATAATAATGATCACTTAGAAATTACATTACAAAATAATGAAACGAGTTTAACAACCGCTATTCCTTCAGACATTTTACTTGTAGCTACTGGCAGGAAGACTACATTTGCCGATCTTCAACTAAATTTCGATATGGAAACTGAAAATCACTTTGTGAAAACGAATGAGTTTATGGAGACATCTCTTAAGGGATTATACGCTGTTGGAGATATCACTGGTTCCTATCAGTTGGCTCACCTGGCAGCACATCAAGGCACGATTGCAATCGATAGCATTCTAGGTGACTATGTTGAGCCAGTAAATGAACAGTATATTCCAAAATGTATATATACAAATCCCGAAATAGCAAGTATTGGTTTAACTGAATCCGAATGTATAAGAAGCGGGAGGAAATTTCAAGTTGGTAAGTTCCACTACACAGGTAATGGAAAAGCTTTAATAAGTTCTAACAACCAAGGGTTCGCCAAAGTAATAACGGATATAAAGACAGACCAAGTGGTCGGAGTCCATCTAATCGGAGAAAAAGCTACTGAATTAATTGGAGAATTATCGTTAGGAATGCTCCTGGAAACTACGTCTTGGGAAATGAGTACAGCGATTCATCCGCATCCAAGCATAAGTGAAATTTTAGGGGAAGCGGCTTTAGCGGTTCAAGGATTGGAAATTAACGGTTGAGTAGGGGTGAGTAGAATGGCGGCTGACATTATTTTACCTAAAATGGGATTAACCATGGATGAAGCAACAATTGTCACTTGGCTTAAACAAGTTGGTGATACGGTTAATGAAGAAGAGCCGATCGTGGAAGTACAAACAGATAAATCCATTTTGGAAGTGGAGGCACCTCATACAGGAGTCTTGACAGAAATCTTGTATGAGGAGGGAGAATTAGTTCAGGTTGGGGAGATATTGGGAAGCATTGGGGTTTCGGAAGTAAGTAGTAAAGAAGGTAATGGACAAAAAGAATCCATGTCAATTCAACCAACGGAAGTTGAAAAAGTAAAAAAACCTAGTCCTCAGAAAGCAACAGCAGTGCATACAAACCAATCTGATCGAATCCGCATATCTCCGGCGGCTAGAAGGTTGCTAAAAGAAAATGATCTTTTGGCTCATGAACTTGTTGGAAGCGGTCCACTTGGAAGAATTGTTTTAACGGACGTCTACAAAGCGCTTGATGCAAGGAAAACCAACATAACAAAATCAAGAGAGACAGTGGAACAGGTTGGCAATGATACACAAAAAGAACCGGTCAGCGGTATACGTCAAGTTATCGCCACGCGGATGACCGATAGCTTTATGAACGTCCCTCAATTCCAATTGAACCGGGATATGAACGTGACCAATATGGAAACATTACGCAAAAAAGTGAATGAACTAGGTAATAAAGGCGTGAAGTTATCCATCAATGATTTTTTAATCAAAGCTGTGGCATTAGCAATAGCGAAGCAGCCAATTTTTAATAGCAGTTATGAGTATAGTGAAAAACAGCATGCGATTATAAAGAAAAAAGATATTAATGTTGGTCTTGCAGTCGCCGTGAACGACAGCTTGCTAGTTCCCGTTATTTGCAACGCGGATCAATTATCGGTAATTGAAATCGCCAAGGAAAGGGACAGATTAGTTAACAAAGCCAAAGCAGGGAAACTAACGGTGGATGAGATGAGTAATGGGTCATTTACAATCTCAAACTTGGGGGCTTTTGGAATAGATGACTTTACTGCTTTAGTAAATCCTCCAGAGTCAGGGATTTTAGCGGTAGGCTCTTCCAAGCTTAAACCAGTCGTGAATGAGCAAGGAGAAATTGAAGTGAAACCAATCTTGCGCTTATCGGCATCATTCGATCATAGGTTGATTGATGGCGCTGTAGGGGCTGTGTTTCTGCAAAATCTTATTGAACAATTGGAATCGAAAGAATGGGAACTATTCTAAGGTAGGTGGATCGGATAGATATGACATACGGAGTAAAAGGAAAAAATGCTATTGTGACAGGGGCTTACCAAGGAATCGGAAAGTCAATTGCTCTCAAGCTGGCCAGCCACGGGGTAAATGTATTGCTGGTCGATTTGAATCCAGAGATCCATTCTATCGTCACAGAAGAACAGCATCAAGTGGAAGGGCAACTATTTTCATTTGTGACTGATTTAACAAACAGTGAAAATTTAACGGAATTGGTGGAGTTCTCCAAGGAGAAGTTTCAGGTAATCGACATTTTGGTCAATAACGCAGGTATTATGCAAACTAAACCATTTCTGGATATTACGGAGGAAGATTGGGACAGGGTGTTGTCCATTAATTTAAAGAGCGTATTTTTGTTATCCCAAGCTATTGTAGCCCAAATGCTTACGCAAAAAGAGGGAAGGATTATCAATATTTCTTCGATAGCAGGAAGGAGCGGTCGGCCATACTCCCCTCACTATGCCGCCAGTAAAGCGGGTATTATTAGCTTGACAAAATCCATGGCAGAAGCTTTTGGAAAACAAAATATAAGAACAAATGCAATTTGTCCAGGGGTTATTTTAACTCCCATGATGGAAGAAATATACGAAAAAAGAAGAAATCTGGGAGAGAGTCCCGAGGAGAAATTTCTGCAAACCATTAAATTAGATCGCTTAGGTACACCAGAAGACGTCTCGGATACAGCACTGTTTTTATGTTCCGATCAAAGTTCCTACATTAATGGACAAGCTTTAAATGTTTGTGGTGGGTATGAGATGGACTAAGAAAAAGGAGGACAAGGTTCATGAGAATTGATGCGCATCAACATTTTTGGAATTTTGATCGTGTACCCTATATATGGCCCACCAAAGATGAAGAACCGATTTTTCGTAGTATCGAGCCACCTGAATTAGCGGGGATACTGAAAGAGGTTCATATTGATAAAACAATTCTTGTTCAAGCAGATAACTCCTACGAAGACACACTGTATATGTTGGAAATTGCTGAGAAATACAACTGGGTGGCTGGCGTTGTAGGATGGGTCCCTTTAGACAAACCGGATGAGACGGCTATTCGTTTAGAAAAGTTTTTAGAAAACCCATATTTCAAAGGGGTTCGTCACCTAATCCATAATGAAAAGGATGTCAATTGGCTAATCCAGCCCCAAGTTATTGAAGGCTTAAATGTTTTACAAGCTAATGACGTGCCATTTGATGTTGTCGCTGTTTTACCGGAGCATCTCAAATTGATCCCTATACTTTCTGAAAAATTGCCTAATTTGAGAATGGTAATCGACCATCTAGGAAAACCGCCGATCGCTTCTGCTCAGTTTGAGCCTTGGCAGGAACTTATAAAACAAGCCGCTTCCAATCCAAATGTATATGCAAAAATTTCGGGGTTAAATACGGCTGCTTCCCCTGATTGGAATGCGGAAGACATACAACCTTATATTGATATTGCTTTTACTCTATTTGGTGCGGATAGATTAATGTTCGGTAGCGATTGGCCTGTTTTAAATTTAGCAGGTGATTATAAACAGGTATTGGATTCAGTAGAGATTGCAATGACAGAACGCACTGATAAGGAATATCAAGCTGTTTTTGATAAAACTGCCACCAAGTTCTATCAGCTTTGAATTAAAAGAGGTGAATAGGATGTTAAGAGTAGCCAGCGTAATCCATATAACCGATGAACATATCGATGAATATAAAAAGCTTCATCAACGAGTATGGCCTGAGGTAATCGATCGTATCAAAAGAAGTAATATTCAAAATTACTCCATCCATATAAAGGATAATACATTATTTAGTTACTACGAATATGTTGGAGAAAATTATGAAAAAGATATGGCTGAAATGGAGAAAGATGAAACAACTCAAAGATGGTGGGCTATTTGTAAGCCCTTGCAAGAGCCGCTCGTGACCCGATCGGAAAATGAATGGTGGGCAAGTATGAAGGAAGTATTCTATTTAGAATAAATTCGGGGGAGGGAAAAGAAAATGTTCGAGGTGGACTATAAGCCAGCAGTTCCTAAAAATAAAAACTTGCGTATCGGAATTATTGGTGCAGGAGAGATCGTACGGGATGCTCACTTACCCGCATATCAATTGGCAGGTTTTGAGGTAGTTGGTATATACAATCGAACGGTCCAGCGGGCTGAATCTGTCGCCCAACAATTTAATATACCAAACGTATGTAAGACAATGGAAGAGTTAATCAACCATCCTGAAGTAGATATTGTAGATATAGCTGTAACCGCTGACTTACAGCCAAAAGTTGTTGAATTAGCTGCAAAAGCAGGTAAACATATATTATGTCAAAAACCGCTTGCTGATACCATGGAAAATGCTAAGAAAATTGTAGCGCTTGGCGAAAAATATAATGTGAAAATAGCGATTAATCAGCAAATGAGATGGGCACCATCAATCAGGGCCAGTCACGACATCATTAGTAAAGGCCTTCTTGGAGAACTAACGAACGCTTCAATCCAAGTAAATGTATTGACGCAATTTGAAAACTGGCCTTTTCTAAAAAAGATAAAAAATCTAGAAATTATGTACCATAGTATACACTATTTAGATTCAATTCGGTTTTTGTTTGGAACCCCCGAGTATATCTATGCAGATGGCGCAAAATATCCAGATCAGCAAGTGGAGGGTGAAACTAGAACTCTTATCCATATGAAGTTTCCCGGATATGCCAGGGGCCTTGTCTATGATAACCATAATAACTGGTCGACACAAGACGATTGGTATGCAACATATCGATTTGAAGGTACGGAAGGCATCATTAAGGGACAAAATGGAGCATTGTATAATTATCCGTTTGGACAAGAAGACACGATTGAATTCACCTCAAATAAATTAATCAAAGATACATGGTTTAAACCAAATCTAGAAGGAAAATGGTTTCCGCACGCATTTATAGGAACAATGGGTGAATTGATGAGGGCTATCGAAGAAAATAGAGAACCTGAAAATAGTGTGAATGATAATTTATTAACATTAAAAATGGTTTATGCTGCCTATCAATCAATGAAAGAAAATAGACCTGTATGGCTTGAAGAAATTAATTGAAGACGGATAAGGGGAGGCGGAAAATTATGAAGGTATTTAATAAAGCGGCTCTAGTAATTTTGTTAATCAGTCTATTGGTGCTAACTGCATGTAATGAAAATACTACAAATAGTGAGTCGAGTAACACTGATAATAAAAAGTATGAAATAGCAGGGATTCTAATGCAATCGGATGTAGAATGGTTTAAGCAAATTCAATTGGGAATGGAAAAGGCGGCAAAAGATTATAACGTAAATCTAAAGATTGGAAATTCTAATTTGGATTTAGCTGAAGAATCTAACCTGATAGACACCTATTCATCTCAAGGGATGGATGCTATTGTAATGTCTGCAATTGATTCATCTTCATCTACGCAAGCAATTAAACGTGCTTTAGAAAAAGATGTAACAGTGATCAATTATAATACAAACGTGGATGAAGAGGTTATGAAGTATTTTGTGGGGATTGATAATTTTGAACTGGGCGCTCAGGCAGGCAAAATTTTAGTTGACTATGTAAATGAACACTTGAACGGGGAAGCAAAGCTAGGGATGGTTACGCTTTCCATGTTTGAAGTAGGTAAAGATCGTGAAAGAGGTTTTCTTTCAGAAGTAGAAAAAGCACCGGGAATCGAAATTGTGAGCAAACAAGATGCAAATGGGCCGGAAAACGGAATGTCCGTTGCTGAAACGATGATACAAGCCAATCCGGATATGAATGTCATGTGGGCAGCAAATGGCGGAACGACAATGGGAGTCGTTCAAGGGATCATTTCTAAAGGACTTCAAGAAAAAATTAAGTTCTTCGGAACGGATATGGATGTACAAACAGGCAATGCTTTATTGGATAGTACGAACCCATATCAAGCAGTTTCCACACAAGATCCTGAAAAGATCGGTTATCAGTCAGTAGAAGCGGCCGTTCAAGTATTGCAGGGTGAAGAAGTAGAAAGCGAAATTATTGTGGACTTGGATGTTTTTACAAAGGATGACAAAGAAAAGGTTCAACAATATGTAGAAAAATACTCGAATATTTAAATGAGGAGAGTTTTGCATGTCAGAATTTCTACTAGAATTAAAAAAAATTAATAAAGTATTTGGAAATGTTCATGCGCTAAACTCTGTAGATTTTAATTTAAGGCATGGAGAAGTCCATGCCTTATTAGGTGCTAATGGGGCTGGAAAGTCAACATTAGTTAAAATGATATCCGGGGCATATGAGCCTGACAGCGGGGAAATCATACTTGAGGGAACTCCGATTAAATTAAGTAGTACTCAAATGTCTAAAGACTTAGGGATTTCTATAGTCTATCAGGAGTTTAGCCTATTTAATGATTTGAGCATTGCTGAAAACATTTTTGCTGGCAGAATTCCTTTGTTATCTAAACTTCCTCCGATAATCGATGAGCATAAAATGAAGAGAGATGCAGAAAGTGTACTGAAAAATGTAGGGATCGCATTGGATGTTAAAAAGTTGGTGAGAGAATTACCAGTTGGAGAACAACAAATTATTGAAATTTGTAAAGCCATCTCTTTAAAGGCCAAAGTACTTATCTTAGATGAGCCAACTTCTGCTCTCAATGCCCAAGAAATTGAACAATTGTTTAAGATTATTAAAAATTTAAAGGACCAGAGGGTTGGGATCATTTATATAACTCATAGACTGAGTGAATTAACTGAAATTTGTGATAAAGTGACGATAATGAGAGATGGAAGAAATATTGGTACTCATTCTATTAAAGACAAAAGCATGGGCGAAATGGTGGATTTAATGTTGGGCGAATCTGGTCAAGCTGCTGAAAAAGTAAAGAAGAATATACAAAGCGATAAAAAAGTTCTTGAGTTATTAAACTTGAAAACAAAAGATCTTAATAATATAAGCCTTTATGTCAGACCTGGTGAAATTTTAGGGCTGGCTGGTCAAATGGGGTCCGGCCGAACTGAAATTTTCAAATCTATCTTTGGCTACGAAAAAATTGAGGCAGGTGTTATTAAAATTGAAAATACCGAATTTAAAAATCCGATAAGAAAAAAAATGATCCGCAAGGGAATCGGTTTTGTTTCAGAAGACAGGAAAACAGAAGGGATACTTCCAGGAAGAAGTATAAAAGAAAATATTGTTGTTTCAATCATGAATCAAATCACGACGAGAGGATTTATCTCTAATCAAAAAGAAGAAAAGGCATCCCAAACTGCAATAACTCAGACGGGACTTTATCCAAATCTCCCTAATCGAAATATTGAATTTTTAAGTGGTGGTAATCAACAAAAAGCAATCTTAGGAAGATGGCTGGCCCTTAATAATTTAAAAGTTCTATTGCTTGATGAGCCTACAAGGGGAATTGATGTAGGTGCAAAAGGACAAATATATAGCTTGTTAAATGAAATAACTCAAAAAGGGATCGCTATTATAATAGCTTCCTCGGATTTAGACGAATTAGTGCAAATTACAGATCGAATCCTTATTATGGAAAATGGCACAATCCAACGTGAAATGAAAAATGAGAATGTTTCGGTTAATGATTTGACAAAGGCAATTTTGGGAGGGAAATAGATGTTGCAACAAGGCTTGCAGGAAAGTAATAAATTGAGAAAATTTTCGATTAAAGATTATTGGAAAACGTATCAAAATATTCTTGGATTGTTAGGTGTATTACTACTTCTAATAATTGTATTCAGCGTAATTGCTCCTAACTTTTTGACAACAAGCAATTTTATTGATGTTTTAAGACAGATGTCGATGATTTCAATAATAGCAATTGGAATGACGATGGTTATTATTACTGCGGAAATCGATCTGTCTGTAGGGTCCTTAGTTGCAGCGAGTAGTGCAGTCCTCGGATTCTTGGCAATTTCTATGAATTTTAATATATGGATCGCGATGATACTGACTATTTTATTAGGTGGTGTCAGTGGATATAGCATCGGATTCTTACGAAATCGATATGGAATTCCAACATTTATTACAAGTCTTGGATGGTTATCTGTATGGCGGGGAATTGCCTATTTAATTACCGGTGGCTTTCCATTATCTCCATTTCCAGAGGGATTTTCCTTCCTGGGTAGTGGATTTATAGGGCCTATTCCCTTTGTTGTAATATTAATGATTTTCCTTTACATCATCTTTTATTATGTATTAGTGAAAACTCCGTTTGGACGTAATGTTTACGCAGTGGGAAGCAATATTAAAGCAGCGCAATTATCTGGAGTACCGGTAGCAAAAGTTAAAACGGCAGTGTTTGTTATTACGGGAATGTTGGCTGCACTAGCTGGAATTATTTTGTCGTCCAGATTAATGTCAGGGAATCCGACAGTAGCGAATGGTTGGGAATTAGATGTAATTGCGGCTGTCATTGTTGGTGGGACTAGTTTGGCTGGAGGAAGAGGCTCCATCATCGGAACATTTTTAGGTGCTTTATTTATTGCTGTCTTAAGCAATGGCATGGTTCTTCTAGGGGTATCTCCCTATCTTCAGTTGGTTGTTAAAGGCTCTATTATTGTATTTGCAGTCATACTGAATGCGGTTCAAATTTATGGTATTAAAGGAATGCAAAAAGATATCGAATAGACAGTTTTAATATAAGGAGGATCATATGAGGAAAATTTACTTGCAATTTGCAATGCTATTGACACTGTTGGTTCTAGTAATGGCTGGTTGTAGTGATTCGAATGTAGAATCTTCTGAAGGAACAGATGAAAAAGTAACATTGCGCATGGGATATGTTATGGCTGAAGGTTCACCTACTCATGAATCCGTTAAGCAGTTTGCTAAAAATGTAGCAGAACGGACAAATGGAACGATTGAAATAGAACTGTTTCCAAATTCTACATTGGGCAGTGATGCGGATGTATTGGAACAAGCCAAATTAGGAACACCGGTTATCGCTTACAATAATCCATCAGGTTTGCAAGATATGGCTCCAGATTTATCCGTGCTGGGCGGTCCTTTCCTAGTAGAGGATTGGAACCAGCTCCAAAAAGTAATTGACTCTGATTTTATGAAAGAACAAGAGGCACTACTAGAAGAAAATGGTTTACGCGTATTAGCTTTTAATTGGTATTTTGGTGGAAGGCATGTCATTTCTGATCGTGTAGTAGAAACACCTGAAGATTTAAAAGGTGCAAAAGTTCGATCTTCTCCACTCCCAATGTGGCAAGAAACGATTAAAGCTATGGGCGCAAATCCAACGTCTCTTGAATGGGCGGAAGTTTACCCGGGGCTAGAGCAAGGGATTATCGTCGGTGCTGAAGCTCCATTGGAAACGCTATACTCCAGTAAAATTCACGAAGTAGCGGATCATATATCCTTAACAGGTCACTTTAAACAAGTTAACGGTTGGTTAATGAGTGAGAAGGTATTCTCAGGATTGTCTGAAGAAAATCAACAGATTTTATTAGAGGAAGCCAAGGCTGCCGGGGAGCTAGCGACACAAGCAACCATTGAGCAGGAAAAGGAGTATGAGCAAAAACTTAAAGATGAGGGCGTTACCATTACACAACCTGATGTCGACGCTTTTAAAGAAGCAACTTCAAGTGTGTATGACATCTTGTCTGATAGTTGGTCTGACGGCACATATGAAAGAGTTAAGGAGATAATTAATAATTGATTTTACATTACATAGAGTAGGACAAATTGTCTTACTCTATTTTTATCCAAGGGGGGAAACACGGTGTTCTTAAAGATCATGTCAAGGCTGGAAGAGGCTCTTGTTAATGTAATTATGGTTATATTAGTAATTTTAACGTTCATTAATGTGGTTTTACGATATATTTTTGATTACTCAATTCCAGGATCTGTTGAATTATCTATTTTGTTATTTGCCTGGATTATCTTTATAGGATCTAGTGTTGCTATGAAAAATAAAGGTCATATTAAGATCGATCTATTAGAAGCTATCTTACCAAAAAAAGGTACAAGATTTCTCTCCATTTTAATAGGCATAATGTTGATAACTTTGTCGGCTTTCATGTGTTTTTACGGATTTATATTTACATATGACGTAATAGGTGAAACGTTAGGAGCTTCCAATATACCGAAAGCTCTGGTCTACCTAGCTTTTCCCATAGGATTTGGACTTATGGGGATACACCTCATTAACCATTTAGTAATAACGATTAAAGAGATAAGTGGTGAATAGAATATGACAATTTTTATTATCTTCTTAATGTTAGGTTTGATGCTTATAGGAGTACCAGTTGTATTCTCTATTATGATTGCTACTCTATTATTTTTTATAGTGGAACCTTCCGTAACGATAGAGGTGTTCATTCAGCGAATTATTTCAGGCACTCAATCTTTTCCACTTTTAGCAATCCCATTTTTCGTATTGACAGGTTACCTTATGAATGTCAGTGACATTTCAAGAAGGCTTATTAATCTATCTTCTGCTTCTATTGGCCACATTAAGGGCGGTATTGGATATGTTAATATTCTAGTGAATACCTTTATGGCTGGAATGTCGGGTTCTTCTAATGCAGACTCCGCAGTATTATCGAAATTATTAGTTACCCCAATGGAAGAAAAGGGATATAGCAGGGGGCTAGCTGCTGGCCTGACAGCCTCAGCTTCACTGATAGCTCCGATCATCCCCCCGAGTATCGCGCTCATTATGTATGGATTCATGGCGGAGGTGTCCATAGGTAAACTTTTTATGGCAGGTATCTTACCCGGAATTCTTATGGCAGTTCTACTTTTTATTTTTAATTTTGTCATTGCTCGTAAAAATGACTTACCTAAAGAGCATGAGAATTTCTCAATTGGAGAAGTAGCGCGTACATTTAAATATGCTGTCCTCGCATTGTTTACCCCTGTTATTATAGTAGGGGGAATCAGGTTAGGTATAATGACGCCTACTGAGGCGGGGGCTATAACTGTAGTCTACGCATTTCTAATCGGATACTTTGTTTATAAAAAGATTACTATGAAAATGCTAAAAGAAGTCATCGGTGAATCTGTCACCTTAACAGCCGTGGTAATGATTATTGTAGCGGCATCTTCTGCTTTCGGTTGGGTACTAACTTGGGAAAGAATCCCACAACAAGTTGCGGAATTAGTGTTAGGTTTATCTGAAAACCCAATTATTGTTTTACTTCTAATTAACATTATGCTTTTAATTATAGGAATGTTTATAGAGGGTACAGCGAGTATCGTTTTGTTAACACCATTGTTGACCCCGCTGGTTGCAGAAATTGGAGTAGATTTGGTTCACTTTGGAATCATTGTAGCAATGAATTTAGCAATAGGAAGTATAACCCCTCCTCTTGGAACAGTTATGTTTACGACAAGCGCTGCAGCCAATATTTCGATTGTTGAGTTTCTGAGAAAAAGTTGGCCGTTGTACATCGTTTTGCTTATAGCCCTATTTATGGTGACGTATATTCCAGCAATTTCATTAGCTTTGGTGAAGTGAGACAGTATTTTCTGGTTGATTAAAATGGGATGGCTTTTTATTAAAGTGGAAGCGCTTGAATAAACTCGAGTTCGGTAATTTTATACCGAACTCTCAGACTGTAGACAAAAGGGTTGGAAATCAATTTGATTTCCAACCCTTTTCCTGTTTTAAGCGTTTTTTTACGGAAATGAGCCCTACCACTCTTCTATTTTTCTTTCTATTACGCCGTGGCTGGCGCTTTCCACGTCCAGCTGGCCAACTTCTTAAGATTCAAAGCAGCAAACGTAAGCATCGCCTGCATGGACAATTTTTTTAGCCCTCGTAGGGTTGTCCATCGCATGCCATGCTTTTCTTTGGCGTCGGCAAAGACACGTTCAATCGTCTCTTTACGCCTCCCGTATATCTCTTTGATCTCATGATGATGTCTCAAATCCTCCGCTACATCCAGGTAATCCTGCCAGATATGACGTTGAATGATCTTCTGCTGATTCTTACTTTGAGTGCATTGACTGATCACCGGGCACGATGCACAAATGGATGGTGCCGAGGCATACTGACGGTATCCCTCCCTTGTGGTCGTCCTATAGGGTAAGACTTGTCCTTCCGGACAGAGATAGCAGTCATAGTGCTCGTCATAGACATACTCGTGTTTTCGGAAGAAACCCTCCTTGGTCATTGGCCGTTTGTAAGGAAGTGCAGGAAGGATCTGATGTTCAATCAGGAAGTTCGCAATCGCGGGCGTCTTGTAGGCTGCATCGGCGGCAACGGCAATTGGCCGCTTCACTTTGTCGATGATCTTCTGTACCAGCGGCTCAAGCATATGGCTGTCATGGACATTACCTGGAGTGACGATGTTTGCGAGAACAAATCCCTTTTCATCCGTAGCTGCATGGAAGGAATAGGCGAACTGCTTGGTCCGTTCGTCCTTTACATAGTAGCCACTCTCCGGGTCTGTCGTTGACTCCTTGATCTCTTTATGTTCTTCCTTTTCGAACTTCTCCGGAGGGAACGGTTTCTTCCCATTCTCTTCTCGGTCCATGTTGAGCTCCTCCTGGAGCTTCTTCTCATATGCCCGGGTCTCTTTCCGAACCACTTTCTTTTGAAACTTGCGCTTGTTCGCACTCGCTTTCACATGGGTGGAGTCGATAAAGACATGATCCGGGCTAAGAAGCCCACGATCTGCGACCTCCTTCAGCACCCGATAGAAGATCTGTTCAAATAGATCCGTATCTTTAAAACGGCGAATGTAGTTCTTCCCGAATGTGGAAAAATGGGGCACCTCTGTATGAAAGCCAAAGCCGAGAAACCAGCGGTATGCCATATTCGTTTCAATTTCTTTGATCGTTTGGCGCATGGATCGTATGCCGAAGGTATATTGGATGAATGTCATTTTGATCAGTACCACCGGGTCGATACTGGGTCTCCCGATTGTCGAGTACAGGTCTTCCACCAATGGATAGATGAACGCGAAGTCAATGGCTGCATCCAGTTTACGTACCAAATGATCCTGGGGCACCAACTGTTCAATAGTCAGCATTTCCAACTGTTCTCGTTGGTTCATTTGATTCTTCGTCATCATATCCATCACCTCTGTAAGTTTGAAGGAAAAACTGTTGATTGGAGCGGAGGATGGCGACTCCAGCGGGAACAGCACGAGCGGAAGACCCTGGACTGAGCGCAGCGAGGGAAGCGGCTGAAGCCGTGCCCGCGGAAAGCGTCCATCCGCAGCGGAAATCAACATTTCCTAAGATTACTTCCATTGTAAAAGAAAAAAGACTGTAGGCAAACTCCAAAATTTCTGGAGTTTGTCTACAGTCTGCGAGTTCGGTAATTTTATACCGAACTCTTTGTATTTTAATATCTCCTTTCAGTTATTAAGAATAATATCTACCCTCACATAAAGAAGTTCTCTTCTCCGACCTTTTCGTAAAGGCCGCTTTTTTTGAAAATCGGGATCTTCTCTTTCGGGAGCCGTTTGACGATAATCTGGATGCCCGCTTTTTTGGCATCGTCGAGCAGAGCTGAAAGGGCAGCCTCGCCGGTTGCGTCAATGACGGATAGGTGCTCCAGATCGAGGATCATTCGCTTCGCCTTCGTTTGTAACAGAGCAGGGAGCTGGTCTTCGAACACTTTGGCGGTACCGAAAAATATCGGTCCGTCGATAATATATTTTTGGATGGCTTCCGGATTGTTGCCTCCGAATTTCACCAATTCCACTTCGGACAGTTTGCCTTCTTTAATGCTTAGTTTGCCGCTCATTTTGCGTAAGAAAGACAAAGCTGCCAGGAGAATCCCGACTTGTACAGCGATGGTCAAATTGACGAAAATAGTCAGCAGGAACGTCGTTACTAAAACGATCGAATCGCTCGAACGAATGGACAGAATATGGACGAACGCTTGGCGGGCGCTCATATTCCAGGCGACATACATGAGAATCGGCGCCATCGCGGCGAGTGGGATGTAGGAAGCGTACGGTGCGAAAAGCAACAGGAAAGCGAGAACGAAAAGGCTTTGTGTCACACCCGAAACCGGGCTGACGGCCCCGGACCGGATATTCGTCGCCGTCCGTGCAATTGCTCCAGTGGCTGGAATCCCGCCGAACAGCGGTGTGACGATATTGGCGATTCCTTGGCCAAACAGTTCCCGTTTGGAATTATGTTTCGGTTCTTCCGGTTTCATGCCATCTGCAACGACCGCGGATAACAGGGATTCGATGGCGCCCAACGCCGCGATAACGAGGGCAGGCTGCCAAAGATTGACCAGTTTGGACAAGGAGATGTCCGGGAATGAAAAGCTGGGAAGCGTTTTGGGAATCCCTCCAAAGGCGGTCCCGATTGTTTCTACCTTTCCTGGAAATAAAAAGATCGAAAGGAGCGTCGGGACGAGCAGCGCAACGAGCAGGAGCGGAACTTTCGGTGCAATCCGCGGCAACACGAGAATGACCGATAAGCCGATGAGCGCGGTCAGGACACTGAACCAATTGATCATATGCAGGTTTCGGAATAGACCAATCATATTTTCATGGAAAAATTCCTTCTGTTCCAGTCCGGTCAGCCCAAGGAAATTCCCAATTTGACCGGTGAAAATTATAATGGCGATTCCGGATGTAAATCCGATTGTAACCGATTTCGGAACGAAATGAATTAAATTACTGACGCCGAGAAAACTCATGATGACGAGAAAGACGCCGGCCAGCAACCCGGCGATGAGAAGATCTTCATATCCGTATTGGAGCACAACTCCGAGCAGGATGGGGATGAATGCGCCGGTAGGACCTGCAATCTGATACCTGGACCCTCCGAACAAGGCGACCAGGAGCCCGGCAATAATTGTTGTGTAAAGGCCGTATTCCGGCTTCACTCCCGAGGCAATAGCAAAAGCCATCCCAAGCGGAATGGCCACGATACCTACAGTGACCCCCGCAATAAGATCTTGACGGAAACCGGCTACATTGTAATTTATATAACGATTGTCTTTCAACATTCCATTCATCTCCGGAATAAGGTATTTCTTACAAGTTCTTATACCAAGTGTACCGTACAAATGGCATAGTGACAAGGGTGCTTCCGCCCAGCAGAAGGTCAGTTGGGCGATGCGGGAAGTGGAAAATAGCTTAAAAATTATCTTAGGCAGAGATATATGTATTGGAATAATTGAATGAATCAATTTGAAATCAGAATGGCATGGGAGAGCCTACGAAATAGACGAACTTATAGTGAAAATGCAAAAAAACACCGCCCGGCTGTTGTCGCCGAGCGGTGTTTTACTATTTCGGAAAAGTTTGTCTTCGTTATTTGATTTGATTGAATCGCTTATAGCCGACAAGTTTTTCCTGCCAATAGGGATAATCGACGGAGGAAATTTCCACTTGCTTCGTTCCGGCGTGGATGAACTTCCCGTCTCCCAAATAGATTCCGGCGTGGGAGATACCTTCCCGGTAGGTATTTTCGAAGAAGACAAGGTCCCCGGGAACCGGTTGCGCGACTGCCGTCGATTGGTTGAACATGCCGATCGTGTCAAGGCGAGGAAGGGCAAGTCCAGCTTTATTGAAGACATAATAAATGAACCCGCTGCAATCGAAGCCCTCTTCCGTCGCGCCCGCCCATACATAAGGTGTGCCGAGGAGCGGCATGGAGACGTCAACTGCCGCGGCCAAGACGCCATTCGATGGTGCCGCCGGGGCCTTCGGAGCAGGCGGTTTTGAATCGTTCACTTGCGGGTTTGCCGGTTTCGCGGGCGCTTTCGCCCATGAATTGATGGACGACGTCGCGATTTTATCTTTGCTGATGGCTTGTCCTACTGAAACGGTCTGCTTCGCTGCCGGTTTGGACGATGCCGCCGGTTTCTTGGCATTTGTCTGTTTCGGTGAAACGATGAGCTTTTGATCGATTTTAATAGAATCCGAGGCCAGGTTATTCATGCTTTTCAATTCATCCACAGTCAATTTATGCTGCGATGCGATTTTCCAAAGCGTATCCCCCGGTTTGACGACATGGGTATCCGTTGAAGCCTGCGCGCTTCCAGCAGCGATTAAGGTCGCCAGCGAGACGGAAGCCAATACCGAAAAAGCCTTCTTTTTCATCTCAATTCCCCTTTCAAACGACAAACCCTTTTCTTCTATTTTAATAGTTTACAAGAAATACTACAATGTTACATAGGGTTACATTTGTGTTACAGTTTTATAAATATAATAAATACGACGCATTTCGAAATCATTACATGACGAAAAAGCTGCCGCGGTATCATCCTGCGGCAGCTTTTTCGATTTCATTTTTCAAATGGTATGTTTCGGTTTCGTCAATTTTCCAATTAAGACGCCGATCAGTGCACCAATGATGGCAGGCACGAGCCATCCAATCTGCTGCTCGTATAACGGGAGGTGGGAAAGTATGGAGGTGACCGGCTTGACATCAATTTCCGCTCCCCGGAGTCCATCGAAGATACTGACGACTGCCGTTGCCAGCAAAGCAAGTACGTAGACGATCGGCTGTCTGTTGAAGGATTTGTCAATAAACGACAGGAGCATCAAGACAATTGCCAGTGGGTAAATCATGAGCAGCACTGGAATAGAAAAAGAAATGAGCTGCGTCAAACCGACATTGGCGATTACTGTACTGAAACCCGCAAAGATCAACACGAAAAGCTTGTAAGACGTGTTAGGAAAAAGTTCCTTGAAGTACTGTGCACATGCCGAGACGAGACCGATGGACGTAGTCAGACACGCGAAAATAATCGTAACGGCAAGAATAATGGAACCGTACTGCCCGTATAACACATTGGAAGCAAGAGCCAGCACAGCGCCTCCGTTACTTTGAACCCCGATTGCTTCCACACTCGTCGCCCCGATATAACCGAGAGAAATATAGACGAATGCCAATCCGGCCGCTGCGATACTGCCTGCGATAACCATGGCCTTCAGGACGGGACGCCTCTCCGTCACACCTTCCGCTTTTAGTGCGTTAATCACGACAATTCCGAAAACTAAGGCGGCGATGACATCCATCGTCAAATAACCTTCCACGAAGCTGCGGAAAAAGGGTTGATTTACAAAATCGCCCTGTGGTTGTCTAATGTCCCCGATCGGTGAGATGATGCTTTTGACAGCTAACGCCCCGATTACGACAAATAGAACAGGAGTCAACCATTTTCCGATCCGGTCGACAAGCTTCGCCGGGTTCAGTGCAAGCACCACCGTAATGAAGAAAAAGAGAATGGTGAAAATAACGAGCGGCCAATGGGAGGAAGCAACCGTTTCCGGCAAAAAGGGTACGACTCCAATCTCGAATGAGACGGTGGCTGTCCGGGGGATACCGAAGAACGGGCCGATCGCCATGTAGACAATCATCGTGAAAATGATGCCGAAAAGGGGATGTACACGCCCTGCAATGGTTTGTAATCCGCCGCCCGCGTTAGCGATGGACAGGACTGCCAAAAGGGGCAGGCCGACCCCGGTGATGAGAAAGCCAATCATGGCAATAAATAATTCATCCCCTGCCATTTGGCCGAGCAAGGGTGGAAATATAATATTACCGGCTCCAAGAAACAAGGCGAAAAGCATCAAGCCGATTATAAAGTTTTTTCGAAAAGACAAAGTAGTCTCAGCTCCTTAAAAAATAGACGTTCAGCAATAGGTTCATTATAAATCTATAAAGTAAAAACGTCTATGAAACCTAATCCAATCCGAGTAGGTCAATTGTAGTGCGAGTGTTTAAAAAACGTATAGATATTTTGTATCACTTATGGTATTCTCTGTAAGACGATAAATTTCGACAATTTCGCCTTTGTAACAAGGAGATCATGGGGAAAAGCTTCTTCTTCAAAGAGATTCACATGAATAAAACAGGAAGTCAGGGCCCGCTAGTCTTACGAACAATGTGCTCGTTCCGTGCTATCGGTGTCTTGAAGAGTGGTTAGAGGAACGTAGAACAGGGAAAACAGTAAATAATCGACGTTTCCTCTTTTTAAAAAAATAATGGAATCTGTTACAAAGCACTTTGACAAGAGCGATGTTCCTTTACCAAACAATCCGCTGTCGGAGTTCAAGAAGAAATACGAGAAAACGCCAAACAATTGGCGGAAATTTTTGATGCCATTTCCACGTCGGTCGGACGATTCATTGCTTAAAAACTACTAACTATTAACCTATTAATTGAATTAGTAGACTATAAGAGAATCACTAAAATATGCTAAAAAAAAGCCGATATAATAGAATTGAACAGGCTGAAAAGGGAGGTGCTGATCTAATGGAACGTTCAATCGAAACAATCAATACGACGCTGGAAAAAATTCGTCAACAGCAGCAATTGCTCTTTTCTCATGCCAAACAGTTGAAGCTCACCCGGGAATCGGTCAAGCATACGCTGGAAGAGATTTGTCAGCAGATTGCCGAAGTAATGGCATGTGAGCGAGTCGGAATCTGGCTGTTCAATGAAAAGAGGACCATCCTGACCGCGCGGAATTACTATGATGCCACACGTCATGAACAATCCTCCGGAGAATGCCTATTCCAACAAGATATGCCTACCTATTTCGAAGCTGTTCAGCAGGGCCGGACATTAATGGTAAAAGATGTGACAACCGATCCGGCTACAGAGGAGTTGTATCGAAAAGGGTACTACGATCCCAAGACACAATCCATGTTGGATGCTTCCATTATTCTAAGCAGGGGGATTGGCGGTGTCTTATGTTGTGAAACAACCGAAAAGCGAGAGTGGTCAGTTTTTGATCAAGTGATCATTTCAGCTTTGGCAGACATGGTCGCTTTTATTTTCGACCGGATTTACCGGATTGAAATCGAGGAGCATATACATACGCTGGCCTACACCGACCCGCTGACCGGCCTCGACAATCAGCATGCCTTCCTTAGAAATGTGGATGAGTTGCTGCCGAACCTACCGATGGATGGACAAGGCGTCTTCCTCTACCTGATCCTTGATCAATTTACCGAGATTCAGGGCGTCCTAGGCCATGATGGGGGAGACGAAGTTCTGAAGGAAACGGCGAGGCGCTTGCGGTACCTATTCCCGGCTCCTGCCATTACCGCGCGCATCGGATTTGACCATTTCATTGTTTTTATTCCCCATGGGTATGCTGCCGAAACAGCCACCTTGTTCATGGATCGATTGGCGGATGAAATAAGGAGGCCAATGCACATCGGAGGTCATGAAGTCTACTTGACTTTCAGTTATGGAGTCTCCTATTATCCGGAACATGTACAGACCGCGAAAGAGGGGCTGCAGACGGCCCATGTCGCATTGCAATCGGGAAGGAAGAAAAAGACCCGCAAAGCGGGCCGAGTCTATAAGCCAGGCATGCATACGACTATGAAGGAAATGATGCTATCGGAAATCAACCTTCGAAAAGGCCTGGACCTCAACGAATTTTGTCTCTTCTACCAACCGCAAGTCGATGGGAAAACGGGAGAGTTGAGAGGCTTCGAAGCGCTTATCCGCTGGAAACATCCGGAACGGGGGCTGATCTATCCGGGGGACTTTATCGACCTTGCCGAATCGACTGGGTTGATCTTGCCGATCGGGGAGTGGGTCATCAAAGAAGCGTTCACCCAACTACGTAGATGGGAGGATGAAGGTCGGGGCCATTTGAAAGTATCTATCAATTTGTCACCGCGCCATTTTCTGCATCATACTCTTCCTGATTATTTGATCCGATGTGCCGAAGAATCGGGAATTGAACCGAATCGGCTGAAACTGGAGATTACAGAAAACGTCGCATTGCAAGACCAAGTAGCAGTCAAACGGAGAATCAAGCAATTGGTCGACCTCGGATTTGATATTTCCATCGATGATTTCGGAACAGGATATTCCGCATTTATTTATTTACAACATTTTTCGGTCCAAGAAATTAAAATCGACCGCCAATTCATCATGGATTTGACAATCGATCCAAAGAGCTCAGCCATTGTCCAAACGATTATCCGATTAGCTAAGATGCTTGGACTTTCCGTTATAGCGGAAGGTGTGGAAACCGAGGAGCAATGGATGCGTTTAAAGCAGTTGGGCTGCACGAAGATTCAGGGCTATTATTTCAGCAGACCGCTTCCCGCAGATGAAATCGATAAACTTTTGGAAGACACGGGTGGCAAACTTCCTGTGCAGGCTGCAACCGCAGATCAAAATGAATAGAAAATGACGTTTGAGGGTACATGACGTATCGTAGTGGTACGATTTCTTGTCACCCTTTTTTCTGTGTGTACAATGGTGGGACAACTAATGCGAAACGAGGAGGCAGGGATATGGAACTGAGTCAGTTTATGCGAAACCTGATTATCGAAACTCCTTCTATCCCCGGCAATTTAGCAAAAGTAGCCACGGCAATCGCACAATGGAAAGGCGATATCGGCGACATCCAGACGATCAAAGTCGGTACTCTTTCCACCTTGCGAGATATATCCATCCAGTGTAAGGATGAAGAGAATCTGAAACAGATCGTCGATGCGATCAACGCAATCGGCAGCGGCATCCATGTGCTCGCCGTGACGGACGAAGTTCTGCAAGCGCATGAAGGGGGAAAAATCCAGATGAAAGGACGGATGGAAATCCGGTCCCTCGGCGATTTGCGGAGAGTGTACACCCCCGGCGTGGCGAATGTATGTGGAGTGATAAAAAATGATCCGTCCCAAGCCAATTATTTTACAGGGATTTCAAATTCCGTTGCCATCGTGACGGACGGCACCGCCATTCTGGGCCTTGGCAATATCGGCCCAGTTGCGGGAATGCCCGTGATGGAAGGGAAGGCTGTCCTGTTCGACCAGTTTGCAGGTATCAGCGGCATCCCGATCCTGCTTGATACGAGCGATCCGGACGAAGTGGTCAAGACAGTGAAGCATATCCATAAAGGATTTGGCGGGATTTTATTGGAAGATATCGGATCGCCGCATTGTTTTGAGATTGAGGAACGGCTGAAAGCGGAACTCCCGATTCCTGTCATGCATGACGACCAGCATGGCACGGCAGTCGTGACACTCGCTTCCGTTTTGTCCGCCTGTAAACAGGCTGGCGTGGATCTCAGCGATTCCGTTGTCGGACAAGTCGGCCTGGGAGCGGCGGGCTTAGCGATTAGCCGAATGCTCATGGAATACGGAGTCCGGGAAATGCACGGAGTCGACCGCAATGAAGCGGCGCTCGAACGGATGAAGCATTACGATGGCAACGTCCTCGATTCGCTGGAAGAACTAATGGAAACTTGCGATATTGTCATAGCGACGACAGGGGTTGCGGGGTTGATTCGACCTGAAATGGTGCGGAAAGGGCAGATTATCTTGGCGCTGTCCAATCCAAATGCGGAAATCAAACCGGAAGTAGCGCTCGAGGCGGGTGCGGCCTTCGCGGCGGACGGTCGCCAAGTGAATAATGTCCTTGGCTTCCCGGGCATTTTCCGCGGTGCCCTGAACGCGCAAGCAAAGGCAATCACCTATCCGATGCTCATCGCAGCCGCCTTGGCCATCGTCGAGACGACGAAACCGGGGGATCTGGTCCCTCATCCGCTTGACCCGCAAGTCCATCAAAACGTAGCCGAAGCGGTCGAACGGGTGGCCAATGAAACCCAATCGCTGCAATGAGGTGTGGAAGGAAGTCGGAAAGTTCTGGTTTGTAAGTAAAGCCTAGGTGAGCGCAAGCAACCGGACGTACAGGTGCAGCACGAAAAACCCTCCCTGGAGCGGATGCCCTAGGGAGGGTTTCGTCATTGTTTATCTTCCAATTGGCCAATCGAATGGAGACGAGCCCGGAGGAGAGTGTTTCAGGATGTCGAAGACTGGAATCGTGTACGCGAACAGGATGAGCGCAACGGTGACACCGATCCATAGATACCAGTTCTCGAGCACTTTCGGAGTCGGATCCGCATCTTCTTCCTCCTCGGCAATCGGGTATTCTTCCACACCGCGCGGCGCGAAGAAGGTAAGTTGAATGAAGATATACACCATCAAGATGATGCCGATGAACAAGATTGTTCCGCCGATTGCTTGGGAAAGCTGGTAGCTGATCCATGTCTGCACCTGCTCGCCGCCTGCATATTCAGAGTAGTTGGAACGGCGCGGGCCGCCAAGCAAGCCTTGAATGTGCATCGACGTTGACATGATCGTCATTCCGAATGTCCAGATGATGGACTGGATGATGCCCAGTTTGTTGAGTTTCGGAGTCAATCGTCTGCCTGTCAAATGCGGGATTAGCCAGTACGAGATACCGAAGAACGTCAGGATGACCGTAGTAGCAACAGTCAAATGGAAGTGACCGGTGACCCAAATCGTATTATGGACGAGTGCATTCATCTGGTGGGAAGCGTTGATGATCCCGCCGGCTCCGCCCGGTATGAAAGCGACCATACCGATGAATGGTGCAAAGAAACGGACATCTTTCCACGGCAGTTTCTTGAACCAGCCGAACAGGCTCGTATATCCTTTTTTCCGTCCAGTCGTTTCAAATGTTGCAAAAATCGAGAAAGCTGTCATCAAAGTCGGAATGACAACCATGAATGTCAGGACGACTTGGATGAATTTCCATGTCGGATCGATACCGGGCTCTGTGAGCTGGTGGTGGAAGCCGACCGGAATGGAGAACATCAACAATAAGATGAATGACAATCTAGCGAGAGAATCACTGAATAATTTTCCGCCGATAATTTTCGGGATGATCGCATACCATGCCATGTAAGCCGGCAACAGCCAGAAATAGACGAGTGGGTGACCGAAATACCAGAACAACGTACGACTCATCAGGACATTGATCGTTTCCGCATATCCGAGCGACCAAGGGATGAATTGAATCAACACCGAGGAAGCGACCCCCAATGAAGCGATGAACCACATTAACATATTAATCGTCACCATGAAGGCAAGAAGCGGTGATTTCTGCCCTTTATGCGCCTTCTTCCAAACATACAACTGGCGGAAGTTAACGAACGCCGCAACCCAGCTTCCGACAATGACTAACGCAAGACCGAAATAGAACGCTGGATGCGCCCGCAACGGAGCGTAGAATGTATACAGGACAGACGCCTCGCCGACTAGAATCGTGATGGCCGCCATAATGGTCCCGACGAGCATCGTCCAGAAGGAAATCCAAGCGACTTTCATCTGTTTATCCGAAATACCGACCGTTTTCCCCATCAAGGAAAATTGGAATCCGATAATGAAAAACGTAGTCAGAACAAGTCCGAGGATGACGCCGTGCACTGTCAAAATCGTATAATAATCGATATTGAAAGGCAATGTGAACCTTCCTGATCGCACCAATGTCTGCAAGAGACCCATCAAGCCGCCGACCAGAAGGGAAATATAGGTGACATACATGAAGGACATATATAATCGCGATTGTTTTTTAGAGAGTGGCAATTGGTTGGCTTCCATCATTCATACACCTCCACTGTACCGAACATCTGATGATGCCCGATGCCGCAGTATTCATTACATACGATTGTAAATTCGCCGTTCTTTTTCATAACCGCCTCGAAACGGCTAATATGGCCCGGTTCGACCATCATATTGATATTCGTCCCTGCAACCTGGAATCCGTGGACGACGTCCTTCGTAGTGATTTGGAAGAGAACCGTCGAGCCTTTAGGAACCCGGATCTTCCGGACCGCTTTGTCTTCCGCATCCCGTCCCATATCATAGTTGAAAGCCGATGCGACGATATTCACTTTATACTTTCCGTCCGCCACTTCCCGGAGCCCCAAGTTTTCAGGTTTGAATTCCTCATGGGCTTCGACGTTGTTGGGATCGATGGTTTCAATATGGCTTTGCGGGTGAGTTCCTTTCCAGAATGCAGCGAACCCGATGATAAGGAGAAATAGGGCAAGGGAGCCCATTCCGAATGCAAGCCATACTTTTTCATATTTATGCAGATGCATAGAGTACCCTCCTGACATATATTATCTAGATAAAAAGAGTGCGTAAGATCCGAACCAAGTTAGTAGGATGAAAACACCAAGCAACATGACCGCGATGAAAGTCCCTTTCAAACTGATTTCAGATGGACCTTGATCGGAGTGTGGCGGTGTCGGTTTTCGTTTGCCCATTGTGTACCCTCCATTTCGTTAAGTGTTCTGATTCATACTTTCATCATAAGCTTCTGGGACGATAAGGGAATTAGGGGATTCCCTAGGTTTTATTCAAACGGCGCGAACTTCACAATTCGTTCACTCGCTCTTCATCGTTTTGACAAAATGATTTGCTAGCTAAGCGGGAATAAAGAGTGTCTGGCTGTTGGGATCCGCAGTGGGCAATTGCTTTATCCTCCTCGTCCGACACTTGTATATGAAGGCATATTTCCTGTGGATAGAGGGGAAGATAATATAGGTCGAAATGTTTGGGAGCAAGCGGTTAGGGATATAGGACACTAGTGTCAAGGCCAGTAATTAAAAAATTAAATTGAAAAAATGTTGACCATACTGTTTATGGAAATTACAATTAGCAATGTGGTGAAATCCTAAGTGGAAGTAGGTTGGAGAGAATGGAAAACATGCAACTGATTAAAGTGGAAAACCCCGAACAAGGGGCGGAGCGTGTATTTGAAATCATCAGGGAAGAACTGGAGAACGGCCGACTGAACGTGCTTGGGTTGGCAACAGGAAGCACCATGATCCCCGTCTATAAAATGTGGACGGATTCCGATTTGGACTTCAGCAACGTGACTTCATTCAATTTGGATGAGTATGTCGGAATCGCAGCGGATAGTCCGAATAGTTATGCGTATTTTATGAAAGATCATTTATTCAATAAAAAGAAATTCAAAGAGACGAATATACCGGATGGGATGGCGGCAGACTTGGACGCGGAATGCCGGGCATACGAGGAACTGCTAGTGAAACATCCGCTCGACATCCAGTTGCTGGGTGTTGGGGAGAATGGCCATATCGCGTTCAATGAGCCAGGTACGTCGTTCGAGTCGGTCACGCATGTAGCGCATCTGACGGAATCGACCTTGGGCGTCAACAGCCAATACTTCGAGAACGATGAAAAAATTCCAGAAACGGCCCTGACGATGGGCATCATGTCTATCATGCGAGCGAAAAAACTTATTTTGCTTGCATTCGGTGAGAAAAAGCGAGATGCCATCGCCAAATTATTGGAAGGCGAAGTGACGCTGGAATGGCCGATTACGAACTTGTTGAAGCATGAAGATTTCATTGTCATAACGGATCTTGAATTGTAAGCATATGAAAAGACTGCTTCCCGACGGAGGCAGTCTTTTCACGTTTCTTATGGTCTAGCAATTGTCGAGTGGTAAAAGATGCAGTGGATGGCGGTAGGATTCACTCTTGTTCCATGTCCGGGGGCGTTGTAGAGTTGGTGTTCGTTTCGTCCCGTTCCGGGTTTCGCTCTTTTTCGATAATGCTCAGTGGGGCGCGTCCAGACGGAGAGGCGGGTTCCTCTTTGGGATGGTATCGTTCATACTCACCGGCTGCCGGCGGGAGGTGATCATCCCGTTTCAACTCCTTTTTTCGGGAAGGAAAGACGGGGTCGGATTGCATCCTCCCAATATTCGGCGGGGTTCCCGCGGTCGACTGATTTTCTGTCTCATGAACTGGCTTTTGCGGGCGTTTTGGAAAATTCCCTTCATTTTTCACGCACAGAGCCTCCAATCCTATTTTAGCATTCTTCTTACATTCCCTTTATTCGACGGGCATAAACCTCAAAATCTATTACAATATTTCAATAAAGTGAGACAATCGAGTTATTCGTAATGACTTTGTTACATAAATGTAATATTAGGTCGTTTTGAAACATGGTAAGGTTATTGCGGATGGTTTTTTACATATAAATTAAGCCAATGGGGGAACACATGAAACTTACATTTACAATGCAAAAAACGATTACGATCTTTGTAATGGCATTACTATTATTCGTCGCACCGTTCACTGGACAAGCTGAAGCGTCGTCTTCCAAATCGGAAGCGATTTCAAAAACGGCAACTAGCCTAACAGGCATTAAATACGTATACGGCGGGACGACTACGAGTGGTTTCGACTGCTCCGGTTATGTATCGTACGTATTCAAACAAAATGGTATCGACCTGGCACGCACGTCTTCCGGCATGTACGCATCCGGAACAGCGGTGAAGAAAGCCGATCTGGAAACAGGGGACCTCGTATTCTTTAATACATCGGGCAAAGGGGTTTCTCACGTAGGCATCTACATAGGGGATGGCAAGTTTGCACACGCATCTACCTCCCGTGGTACGCGTGTCGACCAATTGGACGACCCTTACTATTGGGGCAGCCGTTACGTTGGGGCAAAACGCATCTCAGGCGTCAACTCCGTAGCCTCTGCAACAAAATAATAAATACATATAGCGCAGAATGTCGAATTGCTGACACTCTGCGCTTTTTTCATTGTTTACTGTGTAGTAGTCCCCATGTGACTTCAACCTCCATTTTTGTGAGTGTGTTGATGAGATGGAGTTCCCTGTCAGGTACTCCTATCTTACTTGAAGTCGCTGGGGCTTTTTTGTGGTTAATCAAGGTAATTTGATTATTTCATACACCAGGAAATTATAAAATTCTGGCTTGTGGATAACTTTCCAGCCGGATGCCTTTTCGGCCAGAATCCGGGCGCTGTTTTTAATGCAGACCATTTAAGGTGCCTTAATTTCTGCAAAGTTCGCAGAAATTCGGCAAATCAAGCCCTTCGCTGCTTGATTTGCAATGTAAGGCGGAGGGAGTGCAAGTAAATCGGCGGCGGATGCAAGCTAATAAGCGGTGAGTGCAAGCAAGGGCAGGGGAGATGCGAGCAAGTTGGGATTGTCATACGAGAGAAGAAAAGGTCCGGGGGATGCCCGTATTCTCCCAGGATGTACGAGTTCTGCCCGAAGGTATGCCAACCCCACCTTTTTCAATAAAAAAAGAGGCTGCTTTGGCAGCCTCTTTTCATCCAATCTTTCATTGCGGGACGCGGACGGTCCAGCGGGAGAAATCGGGTTCTTCTTTTTGGACCATTTCCTTCGGATAGATGAAAGTCCATGGTTTCGATGTGTTCGCTTTAACCGAAAGCGGAGCCAGTTCGAAGGAGCCGCGGGCGACTTGATCGCCGGCTGCGTCGACGAGCTCGAGTGGCAACTTTTCGATATTGATCTGCTTGGAGTGGCCGTTGCGGATGAAGACGGAGGCCGCGATGCTGCCGTCGTCTTGCTGTTTCACTTGGAATCCGCTGATGTTCACTTCACGCGGCTTCAATTTCGGCAAGCCTTCCACAACTTTCGCCAATGCCTCTTTCTGCTCGGCCGTCAAGCCTTCTTCCCAAGTCGGTTCGAGTTCCAACTTGTGAGGCACCATCGACTGGACGTTGAAAGCGAGCTTCCAATTTTCTGCCGGCGGTTCTTCAGCAAAGATGTTCTCTTTTGTGAAGACGAATACCCAAGGCCGTGCGCTCCGTGGCGGGATATCGCCGAGTTCTTTCAAGTCGAACTCGTCAGATGCGACAGTTTTCCCTTCGCCGTCGAGCAAGAGCAATTCGACTGATCCGACAGAAATCTGCTGGTCGAGCGAGGAACGGAAGAACGCTTTGACGAGCCAGCTGCCATTCGCCGGTTCGACATCGATGTCGATCCCTGATAGCGAAATTTGGTTCGGTTTTAGCGGTTCCAGTTCATTCGACAAGAAGCGGAAGACGTACTCCTGCTCTTGCGGGATGGTCCATGACGGATGAAGGGAAAGCGGGGTTTCCACATCGTCGGTGCTTGTTGAAGACTGGACGCCCTCTACGATCTCTTCGGATCCGATTGTGCTGTCGGATCCTGTTTTTTCCACTTTCTTAAAAAAGGAGAATAGTTTCATTGTTGTTGTGCCTCCAATTGTTCATTAATCTGTTTCATGAACCCGATTACCTCGGATGCGATGTTCCGACGCAATTTCTGGTAATGCTTGGCGAAAAGCTGGAGCCCTTCCCGCTGATAAATTCGCATCGGATCTTCCTGGCCATATGAACGGAGTCCGATCCCTTCCTTCAGACGAGTCATCACTTCCAAATGTTTCACCCATGTCGTATCGATATGGGACAGCATTACTTGAGGGATGAACTGCAAGATTTGCTCGTGCTCGGCAAATGAATCGATGAACGCGAGTAGATTATCGATTGGTTCCTCGTAAAGTTTCATAATATCGGCCACCCGCTCGACCGTAGGCGGAATGGACACCTGTTCCAGCAGCATGGCATTCATCGTCCGCTCGATCCGTTGCAGATCCCAGCTATCCGGTGACTCATTTTCCGGACAGCTATCGTACACGACGAATTCGACAGCTTCATGGAGCATCGTCTTCAATTGGCCCAGAATGTCTTCCCGTGCCAATACTTTGTCGCGCAATGAGTAAATGACTTCCCGCTGATCATTGATGACGTCATCGAGCTTCAAGTTGTACTCCCGCATGGAGAAGTGGGCGCCTTCGACGATGCGCTGCGTCCGCTCCGTCAGTTCATGGACATCCGCATTCTGGACGAGGCCGTCTGTGTCGGTTTCGACTTTCTTCATGAACTTCTCCAAATCGTCTTTCGCGAATCGTTTGAACATATCATCTTCGAGGGAAAGGAAAAACTGGCTTTCCCCGTGATCCCCCTGTCTTCCGGAACGTCCGCGCAGCTGGTTGTCGATTCGTCGGCTTTCATGCTTTTCCGTTCCAAGGACGAAGAGTCCACCGACTTCTTCAACCCCTTCACCAAGCACGATGTCCGTCCCGCGTCCCGCCATATTCGTTGCGACCGTAATATGACCGAGCTGCCCCGCTTGGGAAATCAAATCGACTTCCTGTTCTACGCTTTTCGCATTCAGCAGATGGTAGGACAATTTATATTCATCCAAATATTCGACGACTTTCTCCGATTGCAGGATGGAAGTGGTCCCAACCAGGACAGGTTGTCCTGTCTTATGACGTTCCGCCACTTCTTTCGCCACTGCTTTGTATTTCTGATCGATTGTTTCATAGACTTTATCCGGGGAATCAATCCGTTGGCGCGGACGGTTTGTCGGGATTTGGATGACTTCCATGCCATACACTTCACGGAATTCCTTCTCCTGTGTCTTCGCCGTTCCGGTCATACCGCTCAGCTGCGGATACATGCGGAAGTAGTTCTGGATCGTAATTTGGGCTTGCGCCTTGTTTTCCTCCGTGATCGGCAAGCCTTCCTTCGCTTCGATCGCCTGATGCAAGCCATCTGAAAGGGTACGGCCTTCCATGATGCGTCCTGTGAACATATCGACCAGCTCGATTTTTTCGTCTTTTACGATATAATCGACATCCCGTTTGAAGATGACATGGGCGCGGACAGCTTGAATCATATAATGGTAGAGAGTCTGGTGCTCCAAATCATAGAGGTTGTCCACACCGAATGCTTTCTCCACCTTCTCGATTCCGGTATCCGTCAAAGACGTCGCTTTCGTTTCATCTTCGAAATCAAAATCGACCCCTTGTTTGAACCGTTTCGCGAGACGTGCGGCGATGTTATGGAGATCGGCGTCCGCCTGCATCTTACCTGCGACGATCAACGGCGTTTTCGCCTCGTCGACAAGGACGCTGTCCACTTCGTCGATGATCGCGAAATGATAAGGGCGCTGCACTTTTTGTGAAATATGCTGCGTCATATTGTCCCGTAGGTAATCAAAACCGAATTCGGTACCAACGCCGTATGTAATGTCGGCATCATAGGCTTCCTTCTTTGCCGGGCCTTGCATCATCGGCACGTTGAGGCCGACCGTCAATCCGAGGAAACGATGAATCTGTCCGATCTGCTCATAGTCCCGCTTCGCCAAGTAGTCATTCACCGTAATGACATGAACGCCTTTGCCTTCGAGCGCCCGCACATAGGAAGGCAAGGAAGCAACAAGCGTCTTCCCTTCCCCCGTCGGCATCTCGGCAATATTTCCTTCGGTCAGCACCATGCCGCCGATAAGTTGTACATCAAAATGGCGCATGCCAAGCACCCGCTTCGACGCTTCCCGGACGACCGCGAAGGCGTCGGGTGTGATATCGGAAACGGTCGCTCCATCCAGCAACTTTTCTTTGAATCTATCCGTCATATTACGTAGCTCGTCATCCGACATCGCTTCATAAGTGGATTCCAATTTATTTATCTGGTTGACAAGTTTACGGTATTTCCGCAATTGTCTCTCGCTCGTCTGATTTGAACGTTTGAATAGTGATAACATGAATGAACGCTCCTTTTTCTAGTCCTGCTTACAAGGACACGTTCTTATTTTATCAAACAGAACGTCAAAAGACTACTCTTACAGGAAATCTGTATATATAAGGAAGGCGAAAAAACAGATTAGCTCGCCGGAGAAAGGGGAAGATAGGAACTAAGGAACCAACCGTGAAAAGTAATCTAGCAGAGAGTGCTTTCCGCAACCAATCATGCTATAATACTGTTGATTTGATAAATTATCGTTTATTCAGGGAGGAAGGACATGTTATTTGTTGCATTGGCCGCTGCTTTCATAGCGTCCATCATACTTACTCCACTCGTCATTAAATTCGCATTTAAAATCGGAGCGGTCGACCGGCCGAATTATCGAAAAGTGCATGCTTCCATCATGCCGCGTATCGGCGGTTTGGCGATATTTGGCGCATTCATGATCGGTTATTTCATTTTACGTCCGGATGACGAGCATGCAGTCGGCATCCTCATTGGTGCCTTGATCATCATTGTCACCGGTTTTCTGGATGATATGCTGGAAATTACGGCGAAAGCAAAAATGGCTGGTCAATTGGCTGCTGCCATCGTCGTGGTGACGTGGGGCGGATTGCAGATCGAGTTCATTAATCTACCGTTCATCGGGCCACTGGACTTTGGGTATTTGAGTATCCCAATTACGATCATTTGGATCATTGGAATCACCAATGCCATTAACCTGATTGATGGGCTGGATGGATTGGCTGCGGGCGTTTCCACGATCGCACTCATTTCGATGACAGTGATGGCGGTGCTCATGGCGGATGCTTTCGTTATCGCCACTGCCTCCATACTGGCGGCAAGTTCTCTTGGGTTTTTGTTTTACAACTTCCACCCGGCCAAGATTTTTATGGGAGATACGGGTTCCTTGTTCCTAGGCTACATGATCTCGGTACTCGCTCTTCTCGGATTCAAAAACATCGCGGTCGTATCGCTCGTCATTCCGATTATCATGCTAGGCGTTCCCATTTCGGACACATTCTTCGCTATCGTCCGCCGGGTTCGCATGAAGCAGGCGATTACGGCTCCAGATAAATCGCATTTGCATCATTGTCTGCTGCGCATCGGGTTCTCCCACCGCCAGACGGTATTGATTATTTATGGACTAGCTATCCTCTTCGGTGTAACGGGAATCCTATTCTCGCAAGCGACGGTGTGGGGCGCGATCCTGCTCATCCTCGTCATGCTGATCATCATCGAACTCTTTGTCGAAATCATAGGATTGGCTGGCTCGAATTATCGCCCGCTCTTGAACCTCGTTCGGATGATTGGAAAATAATAAAGATAAAATCCGGCTCTCCTGAGAAAAGGGGGAGCCGGATTTTTTTGTAGCCTCCATTAAGAGAAGGACATCCAATTGTAAGGGGATACGCTTTTAGAGGAATTTCCGTATGTTAAGATCAGTACTGCGGTGTTATTAGTTGGCTCTTATTGGAGGAAAGTGGAAAGAGAGGAGGGGGAGAAAAAAGTCATCCTCCTTTTGTTAATAGTATTGTTGTTTCTCATATCCGTTGCGGTCGAGTTGAATTTGGGGTTATGAATATACGCTCAGTTGAATAAAACCATTAAAAAACCGGAGCGCCCGTGAAGGCCTCCGGTTTTTCAATATTCGTTTTCAGGTGCACGATTGGCGGATTCGGTGACAGTGGTACCGTTATCTGTCAATTGAGAGGTGTCGGAATCCAACTCAAGATGCGATTTCAATTGGAATTTTACGTCCTCCAAGCTTTTTTCATCGAGTTTGAAGTAATAGCCGTATGGTGTCCAATCGTCGTATCCTTCGATGTTGACATTTTGGACGTCAGGCATGCCGCCTTTCGCATATTCCAGGAAAGACATCATTTCTTTGAACGTCATGTCGGTCTTCATGTTGTCGCCGAGCGCATCGATGACATCGCCGTATTTCGTAATTGATTTGACGGAAGTGGCTTCTTTGATCATCGCTTGGATGATCATTTGTTGCCGCTCTCCTCTCATCAAGTCACTATCTTGCTTACGCGTTCTCGCGAGGGCAAGCGCATGGCGTCCGTCCAGGCGATGGACCCCTTTGACAAGTTGGATGGCATTTTTGTCGTTTTCATCCTTCTCCAGGCGGTCGTAAGGGACCTCGACTTCGATGCCGCCCAGTGCGTCCACCACTTCGATAAACGCGTTGAAGTTCATTTTCACGTAGTAGTCGATTGGGATATCCAGCATTTCCTCGACGGTGTCAATTGCCGCTTTCGTACCGCCGTACGCATGGGCATGCGTAATTTTATCCTGCTTCCTGATTTCCGGAATATAGACATAGGCATCACGCGGAATGCTGAGCAACTTTACGGATTTCTCGGTTGGGTTCAATGTCGCAACGAGCAGGGCATCGGATCGGCTGCTGTCTCCTTGTGACCGTATGTCACTGTCATCGACGCCGATCAACAGGATCGATACATTGTCATGCGCAGGTTCCACTGCGACTTCCCGAGCTTCCGGTTTCGGCCGGTCCGGAACCGCCTCATATGCACGATCCACCGCGTCCGCCGCCTTCTGCTGCAAGGAGGCAGCGAATGCCGCTACAACGAAAAAAGCTGAAAGGGTGAGAAGTAGCCCGACCTTGAGAAATAGGCGCTTTTTGGACGATTTTTTCTGTCGTTTTTTAAAATCTCTTCTTTTCATTTGCGTTCCTCCGGAGTGGACTCCGCAGGGCAATAAGCCCGGAATCCTATCATATAAGGGGTAAAATGTCGGCACGCTTCCAATACAGGCATGGCGACGTTTCGCTTGCTTAGTAAACTACAATCTTTCCCATTATACTATTTTATCCGCCAAACGTATACCCTTTCAGCTATCGGTCTCAAGAAATTCGCTAGAAACCGACAAAATACCGGCCTGCCCATTTGTCATTTCCGTCATCCAGTCGGTGAACTTCTCGACTTCGGCTACCGGAACATAGAGGAAGAGGTCCACTCCATCCGCGTAAGAAATTTCCTTCAAAGGATAGGGGGATTGCCGGGCTTCATTCTCCACTTTGCCGAGCCAGGTGTAATCGATCGTCACTTTCATGAGCTCATGCAGTCTGCGGTGGACGACACCGGCCGCGTCAATCCCAATGGATGTGGCCCGTCCATAAGCGCGGATTAGTCCGCCTCCCCCTAGTTTAATGCCTCCGAAATAGCGTGTCACAACGACAACAGTGTCTTTTAGCCCTTGCTTTTTCAGCACCTCGAGCATTGGGACTCCCGCCGTTCCGGAAGGTTCTCCATCGTCGTTCGCCTTCTGGATCTGGTCATGTTCGCCAATCAGGTAGGCTGAGCAATTATGGGTGGCGGCATGGTGTTGCTTTTTGATTTCTTGGATAAATTCAAGGGCTTCCTCTTCCGTCTCCGCCCGTTTAATATAGGTAAGGAATCTGGACTTCTGAATAATCAATTCACTTTCCCCATACCCTTTTATGGTGTAATAATCTCCTCGCATTGGTAATACCTCCAAAATTTCTTGAATTTCGACCTAGACCGGGACGATCTATTCCTTCCTGAAGCAAGAGGAAAGTCCTTCTTCCATCCTCCGGTCTAGTGTTGTATAGGCATCGGTCTTATAAGGTTATTGTAGCCGTTCCTAAGGGAAAATGCGAACTGATTCACGATCGTATGTTCCTGTTCGCGGAGGAGTCCGTGATTCGTTTTCCGAGCGCTTGTAAACAGGTCTTTCCTAATTCAACAAATCTGTAATACAATTTTAACATGCAAATGGGACTATAATGATATAATGAGTGATGTGTGTCAGGAAGTTCATCATTCTTGCGATACTGCTCATCTAATGCGATGGTTCGGCTAGAAGCGGAGGAAGCGAATTGAAGGAAACTACATTTGATATCCAGACATTGGACACCATTTTCAACAACATGGTTCGCACAATGGATCAATCCAAAAATGATATATTCATTATAAGTGAACAGAGCCGGCAAAGCTTTGAAGAGATGCAAAGTGAGCTGAAAATGGTGAAAGAGGATATTTCCCGGGTAATAACAGAAGGCGATTATCTGGAAGATATGACACGCCACTCTCGGAGGAGACTTGCCGATGTATCGAAAAGTTTCATGAATTATTCCGAAGAAGAAGTGAGGCAAGCATACGAAGTTGCCAATGATTTGCTCGTCCGCCTCTCGATCAATAAGATGGAAGAAAAGCAGTTGCGTCATCGGCGCGATGAATTGGATCGGAGACTGGCCGGGTTGATGGAGACGATCGAGCGGGCCGATCAACTTGTCAGCCAGGTGACAACAGTCGTCAATTATTTGACGACCGATCTGAAAAATGTGGGAGAAGCCCTCGAATCGGCACGCCATAAATCGGAATTTGGCATACGCATCATCCAAGCGCAAGAGGAGGAGCGGAAACGGCTGTCCCGGGACATCCACGATGGCCCCGCTCAAATGTTGGCCAATGTCTTGATCCGGTCGGGGTTGATTGAAAAAACATATACGGAAAAAGGGCCAGACAAAGCATTGGCCGAACTCGCCGATCTCAAGGAGATGGTGAGAAGCGCGTTGTATGAAGTCCGGCGTATCATCTATGATCTTCGGCCGATGGCATTGGACGACTTGGGATTGATTCCCACGTTGAAAAAATATTTGACCACGGTGGAAGAATATCAAAAGGGTGTGACGATCCACTTTCGAAGCACGGGGCAGGAACGTCGATTCAACTCGAATTTCGAGGTTTCCGTTTTTCGGCTTGTCCAAGAGTCTGTTTCAAATGCATTAAAACATGCAAATTGCACGGACATATGGGTGAAAGCGGAGTGGATTCACGATATAATGAATATCATCATCAAAGATAATGGAAAAGGGTTCGACCAGAAAGAAGTGAAAGATAAGTCTTTTGGCTTGATTGGGATGAGGGAGCGGATTGACCTGTTGAAGGGGGAAATGAATGTCATTTCCAATCCGGGCACGGGGACGACCATCCTTTTCCGCATTCCGCTACGAATGGACATGATTGACTACTAGGCATTGGAGGAAAGAATTATGACAAAGATCTTAATTGTAGACGACCATCAGTTATTCAGGGAAGGAGTGAAACGCATCCTGGATTTCGAAGACTCGTTCAATGTGGTAGCCGAGGGGGACGATGGAAGTGAAGTGGTAGAACTCTATCGACAATATCTTCCGGATGTCGTTCTGATGGATATCAATATGCCACGTATGAACGGGGTAGATGCGACCGAGAATTTGATGAAAGAATTTCCTGACGCAAAAGTGATCATGCTTTCTATCCATGACGACGAATCCTATGTGTCTCACGCACTGAAAACAGGGGCGCTCGGCTATATGCTAAAAGAAATGGACGCCGACGCAATCGTCCAAGCGATCAAGGTCGTGGCAGCGGGAGGTTCCTATCTTCACCCGAAAGTGACGCATAATCTTGTGACGGAATTCCGGAGATTAAGCGAACGGGAACATAAAGGGTCATTCCAACAAAATGATATTCGCCGTCCGTTCCATCTGCTCACGAAACGGGAGTGCGAAGTGCTCCAGTTATTGACAGACGGGCAAAGCAACCGGACAATTGGCGAAACGCTGTTCATTTCCGAAAAGACGGTCAAAAACCACGTCTCCAGCATCTTGCAGAAGATGGCGGTAAACGACCGGACGCAAGCCGTCGTCACAGCGATCAAAAATGGTTGGGTTGAAGTGAAATAATCAATTACGCCTTGGCGTAGTTGCGTCCAGATTTTGAATCGAGCTTGAGGCCTGTGTGATGCAGGCGTTCGGATACCCGCTGGACAGGGAAATAAATCCACATTCATCTCACCACTTATCGAGGTGGATGAATAAAGATAAATAAAAGGGGGCCTTCCGCTGTAGGACAGGCCCTTTTATGCGCGTAGGAGGAAAATATAATGAAACGGAATTTAGGATTACTCATGTTGGTATTGCTTCTCGTGTTGGGGGCTTGCGGCAAAAAGGAGGACCCTCAGGAAGGGAAAGGGTCGGTCAACGACGGCGAACAGTCGATGAATACGCAAGGGACCGTCGATCATGGCGTCGATGACCAGAAAGTAGGATTCAGTTTGTCCGGTGAATCGATAGAGGAAGCGACGGGCATTCCGCCAGAGGATAAAGAGCGGATCCTCGAAGTGTTCGATGTGTATATCAAGACTTTGAACGACCGGGACATTGACGGATATCTGGCAACGTTATCCGAGGAGAAATATGATCTGGTGGAGGAACGCCAAGTGACCGAGACGCTGTTCGACGAGTACGATCTAACCCGGGAAGCATCGGATGTCACGATTGTAAAATATAGCGAAACAGAAGCCCAAGTGTTCTCGAAAATCCAGACCATTTATAAGCAACAGGCTACCGGTCTCGAAACGAAACCGACCGGACGTCAGGTGACTGTCTTCAAGAAAGAAGGCGATGCCTGGAAAGTCGCTGGTGTCTATTATGTCGGCGATGAAGACAAAGAATAAGTGAAACTGAACTTCCAACCTGTGTGGTTGGAAGTTTTTTCATGGAGAGGCTTAAACAAAATTCTGCTTAGGTGATGACGGATAATGGTGGGCGCTCATACTTCCCGGTTCCTTGCTCATAAGTTCGGTCCCCGCGCCCATAACTCCAGCTCAGCGCTCATACTCTCCGAATCCACGCTCATAAGGTCAGTCTCCGCGCCTATACTCCCTGGTTCCTCGCCCATAAGTCCACCCCGCCAGCCTCCCTAAATAAAAATCCTGCCATTTTCCTACACACTTCCATCCCATACATAAATATTGAAAATAATCCCTGGTGAATGTGGTTGATTTTCGGCGGAAGAGGGCATATAATAAATGAGAACAAATGTTCCGGTGGAAGGGAAGGAGGGAGGGGGATGCCTTTAATTCCCGCGGAGGCATTGCCATATTTCGAAAATATGATTTACTTGCCAATGGTGTTGATCATTTTGGAGCGTGATCGGCAGGCGTTTGAAAAAGGGCCCTTCAAATTGAAAGGCCCATATGTGAAACGGGTGGATGAGGCGATGAAGCTGGTCCGCGCCGAGCTGAAAGAGACTACAGCTTATTTGCGCCGTCACGACATGAAGGTCATTCGGAACAAGACGGATGATACGTTCACGGAGTATGTATTCATCCATGGCGGTTATGAGGATAGCCGGCGTTATTTGAATGTCCGGCTGCGCAATCGGACGGAAGAGCTTTTGGATAGCTTTTTCGTCAAGGCAGGCATCTAAATCAGCCATCGGTAAGGTAGGACAATGAGGACCGGCTCAATTGCTTTTGCCTTTTCAGGAAATCCTTTTCCAGGAACCCGGCAAATGTGTACTGGCGGTACATCGTGTTGGCGGAGATATCCACTTTGACGAATTTTCCGTTCTCCAGATGCACTTTCGTTCCCGTTTTTTCGGCTTCGAAATAGTCGATTGCATGGTATGAAATCCACACATTCTGGTCGGCTTGTGGCGATAATGTAGGCAGGAAGATGTAAGGTCTGCCGTAATCATGCGCTATGATGATCGGTGTCTTATGATGTCTGCCCAGCTTCAGTTTTGCGGTACTGGTCGAACTTTGCAAGGAACCGCCGTAATAATCGCAGGAACTCCTTACAACGTGAATCGGTTTTCGCGGGACAATCGTTTCCCGATACCGTTCAATGATGCGGGTCCCCACTTTTTTTCCGTCTTTGACGGGTTGCAACACGAAGGTGTCAAAAGAAACGACGTAATTCGCGCTCTGTTTCTCAAACATCAACTAGCCACACTCCCTTTTTAGTCATTAAATTCCATTATAAATCAGAAAATTATAAAATCAATGAATATGTATATAATAAGAACTAGTTTTCCGTTTAGTTAAAATGACTTATGATTGAATGAAAAAAAACCTTCCACTCATTCGGAAATGAGGGAAGGCGGTTCTCAACGGTTCTGGTATTCGATCGCCGCTGCGCCAAGTGTCTTAGCAGCTAGCAACATGGCATTTTCATCGATGTCGAATCTCGGATGATGGTGAGGATATACGTCAGCTGGCTGGGCGCCAGTGAAAAAGAACGTGCCGGGTACTTTTTCAAGATAGTATGCAAAGTCTTCTCCTGCCATGAAAGGAGAAGTTTTTACGACATGTTCCACGCCGGGGACGGTTTCTGCGACCGTTTTTAGGAATTCCGTCTCGGCTTTATGATTGACGACCGGCGGGTAGCCGCGGAAGTAATCGCAAGTGATCGTGCAATCGTTCAGCACGGCCGTCCCGGCTACGATTCGCTGGATCTCCTCTTCCACCTGGTCACGGATGGCGGGAGTGAACGTCCGCACCGTACCGCGGATGGAAGCAGAATCTGCAATGATGTTAAAGGCATTGTCCGCAACGAAGGACCCGACGGACACGACAGCGGATTCAATCGGATTGATACGGCGGGACACGATCTGCTGTAAATTCATGACGAGCTGGGAGCCGATGACGATGGCGTCTTTTGTCTGGTGAGGTGCCGCTCCATGGCCGCCCGCGCCTTGGACGGTGATTTCGAAACGATCTGCCGCCGCCATTGCCGGTCCAATCACGTATTCCACCGTGCCCAGGGGAATCAATGACCAGAGATGGGTGCCGAAAATGACATCGACGCCATCGAGGCAGCCCGCTTCAATCATCGACTTCGCGCCTCCTGGGGCATATTCTTCGGCATGTTGGTGAATGAACACATACTCCCCGGCCAGGCACTCTCGCATGACATGGATCGCTTTTGCCAGCTGGAGCAAAGCGGCTGTATGCCCATCGTGACCGCACGCATGCATAACACCGGGAACGGTCGATTTGTAGGAGACATCCTTTTCATCCTGGATCGGCAGCGCATCAAAATCGGCACGCAAAGCGACGACTTTGCCAGGCTTGCCGCCTTTCACACGTGCGACAACACCATTGCCGCCGACGCCTGTCTTCACTTCCACTCCTAGGTCGGCATAGAAGTCATGGATGTAACGGGCCGTTTTCTCTTCTTTGAATGATAGTTCGGGATGCATATGTAAGTAGCGGCGTATTGCGACCATGTCGTCATATGCCCGGTCCAGCTGTTCAAACAGTTTCTCTCTCATACGATGACCCCCTCAAAAAAATCGTTCTTTGCCTTAGTATAGCAACCCGGTCAAGGCTCAGCAATGGAATGAAAAAGCGCAACCCTTATCAGGTCACGCTTCCTCGTCTTTCATTTTTGCCGTATAGGTGGCGGTGTATGGCGCACTCGTGAAAATATGCGGACGGTCCGTTCCAACCCGGGCGCGGTCGATTTCATGGATCCGCTCGTACGCTTTCGACTCTTTCCAAAGGTCATAGAATCTTGCTTCCGACCATTCGGTTAAAAGGACGTACGTATCCGAATCGAGCGGACGCAGCAAGCGGAACGCGAGAAAACCCGGTTCCCCGTCCACCGCATTTTGTTGCGTTTTATAATGATGTTCAAATACGGGTCGGCCTTCATCCATTACATTAATATTATTAAGGGCGAAATAGCCGTTCTCTTTCAACTCACCCGATGCCCCGATCACTTCGAAACGCCGGGGTGTCTGAAATACCGATTTCCCTTCTGTTTCATGCAGTAAAATGGTGTTACCTTGTCCGTGCATGACGAACATTCTTTCCTTCGCATGCTTTTCACGGAGCTTTTCCATGAACTCGGGTGTGCCGGACGTCATATAAATATTCAATCCCCATCCCTCCTCTTCTTATATGACTTATATTTTCCCTGAAAGGGCCGGTTAAAACAAACCTTGACGAATCCATGACTACAAAGTGGAAAAGGACGTACAATTTTATGACAATCAGAGTTTCATACTATACTTTCCAAAGGGGAACGTCTATATTGAGAACGGATATGTAGTAACGGGTAGTGATAAAACAATGAAAGTAGGAATCCATCAAATGACTCCATTCAACGATACACTTCTACGTGCCGCCCGTGGCGAGAAAATCAATCATACTCCTGTATGGTATATGCGGCAAGCCGGTCGTTCACAACCGGAATACCGTAAAATTAAAGAAAAATACTCTCTCGAAGAGATTACCCATCAACCGGAATTATGCGCTTATGTGACAAAACTCCCGGTGGATCAATATGGCGTGGATGCGGCCATACTTTATAAAGATATTGTCACTCCGCTTCCGGGCATCGGCATCGATGTCAAAATCAAGGCCGGTGTCGGTCCGGTCATCAGCAATCCAGTCCGTACCGTTCAAGACGTCCAAAATCTAGGCGAATTATCCCCGGAAGACGATATTCCCTACGTCTTTGAGACGATCAAAATGTTGACACAGGAACAATTAAACGTTCCCCTCATCGGATTCGCGGGTGCTCCGTTCACATTGGCGAGCTATATGATCGAAGGAGGACCTTCAAAAGGGTATCATTTAACAAAAGCCTTCATGGTTTCCGAACCGGAAGCCTGGTTTGCGCTCATGGACAAGTTGGGCGATATGACCATCACATACATTCAGGCTCAAGTGGCTGCGGGAGCGAAGGCAGTCCAGATCTTCGACTCGTGGGTCGGCGCGCTGAATGTGGCGGATTACCGGATATTCATCAAACCAGTCATGACGCGCATCTTCACAGAACTCCGCAAATTGAACATTCCTCTCATTACGTTCGGCGTTGGAGCAAGCCATTTGGCGAACGAGTGGCATGATCTGCCGGTTGACGTCGTCGGCCTAGATTGGAGACTGTCCATCAAGGAAGCAGGCGAACGTGGATTGACGAAACCGCTCCAAGGGAATCTTGATCCGGCACTTCTGTTGGCGGATTGGAGTATCATCGAGGAACGAGCAAAAGTGATTATCGAACAAGGTGTGGAACATGGCAACCATATCTTCAATCTTGGGCACGGGGTGTTTCCGGAAGTACAGCCGGCCACGTTGAAGAAGTTGACGGAATTTATTCACGAGTATAGTGCAAAACTGAGAGGATAACACGAAATTGAATGAGGTGAAACGAAGATGACGAAAAAGACGATGGGCCTTTTGGTGAT